>NZ_RCWD01000010.1:0-146658 GCF_018448965.1 Photorhabdus hainanensis
AGTGTTAAGCTTCCTTATTTTCAGTGGGTTAACACAATGATAAGTAATGTAAAAAATTCGATACGCGGAACATATCATTCGATTAGCAAAAAGTATTTACCTCGTTATCTTGCCGAATTCTGTTTCAGGTTCAATTGGCGCTTTAACCTTAAAAAAACATTCGAACAGCTTATTTATTCATGTATCCGGGCAGCACCTATACCTGAGTATTTACTCAAGCTAGCTGAGATTCGATGGTAATCAGGTATAGTATTGTTGCTGGAACGCCTGCGAAATTAGTTAAATATCGCTTTGAGCCGCACATTATCAATGAGCTACTTGCGTTAAAAATATATGATTGGTCAGAAGAGAAATTTAATGCTTTAAAACCTTATCTCTGTGCTTCGGATATTAAGGCATTAAGATCTGCTGAAAGATTATATTTAAAAGAATAGTTAATTAATTCCGTAAAATAATTAATTAGGCTTGATTAGACTAATTAAATGTGATTTTTAAGACGTTCTATCATTGAATTATTTAACTGAAATACATTAATTGTTAGTTTAAATGCCGTTTCGTCATTCAAGACGCAAACGGTATTTATTTAATATTCCTTCAATATAAAAGAAAATATGTTACTATCCTCTTATGAAAAGAAAAAATACACCGACGCCACATGATGCTATTTTTAAAAAGTTTTTAAGTCATATTGATACCGCCAGAGATTTTCTAGAGATACACTTACCTGCGACATTACGGGCAGTTTGTGATCTTGATACACTGCGACTGGAATCGGGATCATTTATTGAGGACAATCTGCGGGTACATTATTCCGACATCCTGTATTCATTAAAAACTACTCAGGGTGAGAGTTATGTGTATTGCGTGATTGAACACCAGAGTTCCCCGGACAAGATGATGGCATTCCGGCTGATGCGTTACAGTATTTCAGCGATGCAATGGCATCTGGAGCAGGGACATGAAAAATTGCCGCTGGTTATTCCGGTGTTGTTCTATCACGGAAAAGTGCGGCCGTATCCGTGGAGTACCAACTGGTTCGACTGCTTTAATGCTTCGGCTCTGGCAGAGGAGATTTATTCCAGCGCGTTTCCGTTGGTAGATGTGACGGTAATCCCGGATGATGAAATCTTGACGCACAAACGGGTTGCACTGCTGGAAATAGTACAAAAACATATCCGGCAACGTGATATGGCGGAGTTACGGCAAAAGCTGGCCATGTTGTTTGCGTATGATTACTATACAGATGAGCAGCTAAAAAGCATGCTAAACTACATATTACTGGTGGGAGATACCGCCGATCCAGAAGGTTTTATCCGGCAACTGGCAGAACAGTTCCCGAAGTATGAGGAGGTACTGATGACAATAGCGCAGAAATTGAAACATAAAGGACTTCAAGAAGGACTTCAAAAATGCCAAGAAGCACATCAAGAAGGATTGCAGAAAGGTAAAAAACAGGCGATTCTGGAAATCGCCTGTAGAATGATGAACAATGGTATCGATCGTGAAACAATAATGAAAAGCACAGGGTTGAGCCAGAACGAACTTGAACAAATACATCACTGATTCGTACTGAGAGCCTGAATCGGATTTAAAGATTCGTGTTAGAAGAGGAGTTTGTCCGGCAACTGGCAGAACAGTTCCCGAAGTATGAGGAGGTACTGATGACAATAGCGCAGAAATTGAAACATAAAGGACTTCAAGAAGGACTTCAAAAATGCCAAGAAGCACATCAAGAAGGATTACAGAAAGGTGAAAAACGGGCGAGTCTGAAAATCGCGCGTGCGTTGATGGATAATGGTATCGATCATGAAACGATAATGAAAAGTACAGGGTTGAGCCAGAAAGAACTTGAACAAATACATCACTGATTCGTGCTGAGAGCCTGAATCGGTATTTAACGATTCGTGTTAAAAGAGGGGCTTGTCTGGCGACTGGCAGAACAGTCCCTGAAATATGAGGAGGTACTGATGACAATAGCGCAGAAACTAACGCAGAAAGCATACCAAGAAGGATATAGAGAAGGATACAGAAAAGGATACAGAAAAGGATTACAGATAGGTGGAAAACTGGCGCTTGTGAAAATCGTGTATGCAATGATAGACAATGGTATAGACCATGAAACGATAATTAAAATCATTGTGATGAGTCGGAGTAAGATTGAACAAATAGCCGATTGACTTATGCTGACACCTTATTGGCATGAAAATTCGTGTAATATAATAAGTGCACAAAACTTTACATAGAAGCGGTATATTATTTGGATAAGTTTGAAATCATACTTTTTCTGTCGGGTATTAAGCTTTTTAATTGAAATAGTATTTGAATAATTAAAGAATATTCCTCAAATAGAATATTCGAAACATCGTAATTCGATAAATTTTCTCTTGGAAGCGGCAACCGGATCGGTTGCCTATACCGTTTAATCTAAAAAAACAAATCTGGATCTATGCACCTATGAATTAGTCGTTCTCAGAATAGAAAATATTTCTGTTATTGGTAAATAAGCGAACGCTGAAACAGGTTGAATTAAGCCATCATACGAAAATAGATTCAGTAGATATCTGATATTCTTTTGGCGCTTTTAATTAAGATTTCTTTGTAATCAGGCGTCTGTTTCTCCACATTGTAAAATATAGCTTGAAGCGTGGCATGGGTTATTTCTTTGCCTGCGAATTCTGGCATGCCGCTATTGAACGGGGGTTCTGGGCTATATTGCATTGCCAATTGGACTGCTTGTGCATATTCTTCACCTTTGATTTCAGCCAGCAATGTTAAACCGAAATCAATACCTGCGGTGACTCCACCTCCAGTAACCCGGTTTCTATCAATAACGACTCTTTTATTAACCGGTATTGCACCGAATTCGTTGAGATCGTCTATCATCGACCAATGAGTCGCCGCCTGATACCCTTTTAGCAAGCCTGCGGCTCCTAATAGGACAGATCCTGTACATACACTTGTTACCCAAGACGCTTTATTTCCCACTTTATGCATCCAATCAAGCATGTCTAATTCGGCAAGCAAAGCATAAGGATTTCCTGTACCGGGAACACACAAAATATCCACTTTATCTAATTGCTTAAATGTAGTACTCGGCGAGAATGATATATGTTCCAGCTCAGTACGCACCGGAAGTAAATCGCGCCAAACATATTCAATATTTAACCATCCTCCTACTTCAAGAACTGTTGCGGGACCAATCATATCAAGCGGCGTCATGCCTGGGAAAATGACAAAGGCGAGAGTGGGTTTTTCTCCAGCCGATGCTTTCGTTAACGAAGATAATGCCGCAGGATGTTCCTTAGATGTGTTTTTCATGGAGAAGTTTTCCTTATCGAGATTGAAACGAGAACTGAAATTCATATGCCGCTATTTTTAGCGATCGCTGAATATCTGTATTCCCGGTAGTAAATTGATGGAACAACTGTAACCGTAAACTAATTGGCGTATATGCCAATATTGCGACGATTTACGCCAAGTGCCATAATCGCCCTATGGACATTAAAACTCTCTATTTTCTAATCTTCCCCAACGTAAATCTGCTGGACCTTTCAGGGCCATTGCAGGTCTTTACCACAGCTAATGAACTGGCAGAGAAGGCTGGTCACAGGCGGCCTTACGCCATAAAAGTCGTGGCTTGTGAGTCCGGGCAGGTAATGACGCAAGCCGGAATAACTGTGCAGGCAGAACCCTTACCTAAGTTGGATTCTCCCGCCGATACTCTGATCGTTGCCGGGGGCATTGGCGTTGAATCAGCGTCGAACCATTTGCCATTACGTGATTGGTTAAAGGGGCATGCATCGCTGGCCCGGCGTATTGTGTCTATATGCAGTGGGGCATTCATTCTGGCTGCTTGCGGGTTGCTTGATGGTCGCAGAGTCGTCACACACTGGAGTAGCTGTGCTGAACTAGCCCGGCGTTACAGTAAATTGCGGGTAGAATGTGATCCTATTTTTATTCAGGATGGCCCGGTGTGGACTTCTGCTGGCGTCACCGCAGGAATCGATTTGGCTCTGGCATTGCTGGAGGAAGATTTCGGTCATAAATTGGCGCTGGATGTTGCGCGGGAGCTTGTTATGTTTCTCAAACGTCCCGGTGGGCAGGAACAGTTTAGCGCTCCACTGGCATTACAAAGCAGTACGAGTAAATTTGCAGATCTGCACGCTTGGATGACCAACAATTTGGCGGGAGATCTTTCAGTGGCCGCTTTGGCCGCCCGGGCCAATATGAGTGAGCGCAGCTTTGTGCGCCACTATGGCCAACATGTAGGAATTACGCCAGCCAAGGCGGTGGAGCGATTCCGCTTGGAAGCGGCGCGTCAACTTTTAGTTGAATCTACGCTATCGCTCAAGTGCATAGCCTCCCGTTGTGGTTTCGGCTGTGAAGATACTTTGCGTCGTAGTTTCTTCCGGGCATACGGTAGTACTCCACAGGATTATCGTAAGCATTTCAAAACGACGTTTTAAATCACGTTTTCGTTAACGTTCGTTCCTTCATTCCCGGCCAATTCTTGTTTCAGTCGTCGCCACAATGTAGTGCGGCTAATCCCCAGATACTCCGCAGCGGCTTGGCGATCGCCAGAAAACCGTTTCAAGGTTTCATGGGCTGAAAGTGGCGCAACAAGTGAGGATTGTTCAGTCAACGAAGGTTTTATACTTTTTTCTGCCAGCTTGAATGTAGATTTACGCTCCGGTGAAAGGGCTAATATCAATTCCGGTGTTAAGGTATGCTCAGGATGAGCACTGAGATATAACGTTACCCGTTCCATGAGATTACGTAATTCTCGGACATTGCCGGGCCAATGATAGGTTTGCAATGCTTCCTGACAGGCAGCAAGCTCTTGCACTCTTGATTGTGATACCGGCAAGTTCAATGCGGCAAATGCTCGTCGCAGATATTCCAGCGCCAATATACCAACATCGTTGCCCCTTTCTCTGAGGGCTGGAATATTGATCCGTAATACACTCAGACGATAGAACAGGTCTGTTCGAAAACGCCCCTCTTGCACCCAAGTATCCAAATCGCAATGTGTGGCGCAAATGATCCGAACATCAACGACAATGGGGCGGTGCCCTCCTACTCTGACAACGGATTTTTCTTCTAGTACCCGCAATAGCCGCGTTTGAAGGGGCAGTGGCATTTCACCAATTTCATCCAGAAATAACGTGCCTCGATGAGCAACTTCAAAAAGACCCGCACGTCCTCCACGTCGTGAACCGGTGAAAGCCCCTTCCTCATAACCAAACAATTCAGCTTCCAATAGGGATTCAGCAATGGCGCCGCAGTTAACGGCGACAAACGGGCGTTGATGTTTACCTGCAATCTGACCATACCGCAGAGCATATTCATGGTGAATGGCTTGTGCCACCAGTTCCTTCCCTGTACCACTTTCCCCTTGTATTAGCACTGTGGCAGGCGAGCGGGCGTATAGCATAATAGTGTTGCGCACATGTTCCATTACCGCTGAATCTCCCCGGATATCATTGAGAGTATGACGGGTACGCAAACTATTCTCGGTTGGATAAGCAGAAATTGAGGCTTGGTTGAGTTTGGTCATTCTGGCGATATCCAGAGCATCACGGAATGCCTGGCGGATAGAATTAGCGGAGTAGACAAAAACACCCACCAATTCAGCTTCATAGGCAAGATCGGTAATCAACCCGGCACCGACAATCACTTTAATGCCGATGGCTTTTAGTGCATTGACTTGGGCCCGTGCGTCTTCTTCCGTTACGTAACTGCGTTGTTCAATACGCAAGTTAAACCGTTGCTGAAATTCTTCTAGCGCAGGTAACGTGTTCTGATAGGTGATAACTCCAATACGAGAGCTGATTTGTCGTGCACGGGCTAATGCCTGCATAAAATCAAATCCGCTGGCTTTGGCGATAATAACGGGCACTGACAAACGGCTTTTAAGATAGGCGCCATTAGAACCGGCACAGAGCACAGCATCACAACATTCAGTTGTTAACCGTTGACGGATATGCTGAACCGCATTTTCAAAACCGAGTTGGATAGGCGTGATATTGGCCTGATGATCGAACTCTGGTGTGATATCACGGAAGAGATCAAAAAGACGGGAAACAGAGACTGTCCAAATGACCGGTTTATCACGTTCTGTTGACGGTATTTCTGCCATGCTATTCCTCTATCTGTACGCTGCTTTCGTTTTTCCCACCACAATAGTTCAATGTTTCGCAATTGTTTCATTCGTGTTTCGTGAAACGTAATTGATTCATTATGAAACAGGTGTGTTTTTCTATCAATGGTACTTTCCTACAAACTAATAAATATTTTTATCGCCATTTTTCAATTAAAAAACAAAATATTAACTTTATTTTGTGTTTGTTTTTTAAAATCGCCAGCCATTTTTTATTTTATTGGTACACATATTGCTAGGTAACAAGTGTGTTTCATTATAATAACAATGAGGTCCTAACATGGCGCTTTCCTCTGCTGGTTTGGCATTGCGTCAGGCTATAGAAGCCGAATCTCCACTACAGGTCGTTGGCGCCATTAATGCGAATCATGCGTTGCTGGCTAAACGGGCGGGCTATAAAGCCATCTATCTTTCTGGTGGTGGTGTATCGGCGGGTTCATTGGGGATGCCTGACCTGGGAATTTCAACGCTGGATGATGTGTTAATAGATATTCGTCGTATTACGGATGTATGTGATTTGCCATTGCTGGTGGATGCTGATATCGGTTTTGGCTCTTCTGCCTTTAATGTGGCACGTACAGTGCGCTCAATGATCAAAGCAGGGGCGGCGGGGTTGCACATTGAAGATCAGGTCGGTGCGAAGCGCTGCGGTCATCGCCCGAATAAAGAGATTGTATCCAAAGAGGAAATGGTTGATCGCATTAAGGCCGCAGTCGATGCTCGTACTGATAAGCATTTTGTCATTATGGCCCGCACTGACGCTTTGGCTGTTGAAGGATTAGCTGCGGCTCTTGACAGGGCAAAAGCCTATATCGAAGCCGGGGCAGATATGCTGTTTCCTGAAGCGATCACTGAATTACACATGTATCAAGCATTTGCGTCAACAACCGGGGTTCCAATACTAGCCAACATCACCGAATTTGGTGCGACTCCACTTTTCACGACCGAGGAGTTGAAAAGTGTGGATGTTTCCATCGTGCTATACCCGCTTTCTGCTTTCCGAGCAATGAATAAAGCAGCCGAGCAGGTTTATGCCACACTCCGTCGCGAAGGGACGCAGAAGAGTGTGATCAGCATGATGCAGACTCGCAATGAGTTATACGAAAGCATCAACTACTACGATTTTGAACAAAAGCTGGATGTGCTTTTCTCCCAGAAAAAGTCTCAATGATGGACAGTTCCACCTAATTTCATCGTTTTATATGGCATAAAAACAGTAGAGGTGATACCCATGAGCGAACAGAACACGATGACTGAGTTAACCACTTTCAAGCCTAAAAAATCGGTAGCCCTTTCTGGCGTCAGTGCGGGTAACACAGCGCTTTGTACCGTTGGAAAGACCGGTAATGATCTGCATTACCGTGGTTACGATATTCTTGATCTTGCGACCCAGTGTGAATTTGAAGAAGTTGCATACCTACTGATTCACGAAAAATTGCCTTCCTACGCTGAACTGGCTGCCTATAAAACGAAATTAGCAGCACTGCGAGGTCTGCCGAGTAGTGTAAAGGCAGCACTGGAAACATTGCCCGCAGCCGCTCATCCGATGGATGTCATGCGTACGGGCGCCTCTATTCTTGGTTGTACATTGCCTGAGAAAGACGATCATAATCTTGCGGGAGCGCGTGATATCGCTGATAGATTACTGGCCTCTTTCAGCTCCATGTTGCTCTATTGGTATCACTATAGCCACAATGGGCGTCGTATTGAGGTGGAAACGGATGATGAGTCGATAGGTGGGCATTTTCTGCACCTCCTGCATGGTAAAAAACCCAGTGAATCGTGGGGAAAAGCCATGCATACCTCCCTAATTCTTTATGCGGAACACGAATTTAATGCTTCGACATTTACCAGCCGGGTTATCGCAGGAACTGGTACGGATATCTACTCTGCCATTATCGGAGCGATTGGTGCGTTGAGAGGACCAAAACATGGTGGAGCAAATGAAGTCTCTTTTGAAATTCAACAGCGTTATGAAAATCCTGATGAAGCAGAGAGGGATATCCTGGCGCGATTAGAAAGAAAAGAGGTCATTATCGGCTTTGGTCATCCGGTTTATACCATCTCTGATCCCCGTCACAAAGTGATTAAAAATGTGGCTCTGCAACTTTCCAAACAGGCAGGAACCACCAAAATGTTTGATATCGCGGATCGAATAGAAACGGTGATGTGGGCCAATAAGAAAATGTTCCCGAATCTTGATTGGTTCTCAGCGGTTTCCTATCACATGATGGGCGTGCCAACTGCGATGTTTACACCACTGTTTGTAATTGCCCGCACTGCGGGATGGGCGGCCCACATTATTGAACAGCGTATTGATAACAAAATTATTCGTCCAGCAGCCAACTATACCGGGCCAGAAAATCAAGTATTTATGCCAATTAGTAAACGTGGGTAACGCTATTTTCGATGCAGAGATCCCTGTATACGTATTTTTTTAACAAGGAATTATTATGTCTACCTCTGTTGTAAGCAATCGCCCTGAATATGATCAGGTGATTGTGGATATTGTGGATTATGTTATGGAATACGCCATCACATCATCCATCGCCTATGAAACGGCTTATTACTGCTTTCTGGATACATTAGGTTGCGGGTTGGAGGCACTTGAATACCCGGCTTGTAAGAAATTGCTAGGGCCGATTGTGCCGGGGACAGTGGTACCTAATGGCGTGCGCGTGCCGGGAACGCAGTTTCAACTCGATCCGGTACAGGCGGCATTTAACATTGGTGCGATGATCCGCTGGCTAGACTTCAATGACACATGGCTTGCCGCTGAATGGGGGCATCCATCCGATAACCTCGGCGGCATCTTGGCAATAGCTGACTGGCTATCAAGAAATGCCGTTGCTGGTGGGAAAAAGCCTCTCACGATCAAAGATGTTTTGGCGAGTATGGTTAAAGCGCATGAAGTTCAGGGATGTCTTGCATTGGAGAATGCATTCAATAAAGTCGGTTTAGATCATGTTGTGCTGGTAAAAGTGGCTTCGACCGCTGTTGTTGCTGAAATGTTGGGATTGAATCGGGAAGAGATCCTGAGCGCGGTATCACTGGCTTGGGTTGATGGTCAATCGCTGCGAACTTACCGCCATGCTCCGAATACCGGTTCACGCAAATCTTGGGCTGCCGGCGATGCGACATCCCGCGCGGTGCGTTTGGCTTTGATGGCGCAAAAGGGTGAAATGGGATATCCCTCGGTATTAACCGCAAAAACGTGGGGATTCTATGATGTTCTGTTCAATGGCCAGCCTTTTAAATTCCAGCGTGCCTATGGCTCTTATGTGATGGAAAACGTGCTATTCAAAATCGCTTTCCCGGCAGAATTTCATGCACAGACCGCAGTGGAAGCGGCAATGAGCCTGCATCAACAATTGAAAGACGCGGGTAAGACTATCAATGACATTACCAAAATCACCATTCGTACCCATGAGGCTTGCATTCGGATTATCGATAAGCAAGGCCCGTTAAACAATCCTGCGGACCGAGATCACTGTATTCAGTACATGGTGGCGATTCCTTTGATTTTTGGTCGTCTTACTGCGGCGGATTATGAAGATAGCGTTGCGGCAGATCCCCGCATTGATGCGCTGCGGGAAAAAATAGTGTGTGTTGAAGATCTTGATTTTACCCGTGATTATCACGATCCAGAAAAACGCTCTATTGCTAACGCATTAACTGTTACGTTTACAGATGGCAGCCGGCTTGATGAAGTTAAAGTCGAATTCCCTATCGGCCATGCTCGCCGCCGTAAGGAAGGTATTCCATTATTGCTGAAAAAATTCAGCACCAACCTGGCACGCCAGTTCCCTGAGACACAACAGAAAAAAATCCTGTCTGTTTCCCTTGACCGTTCGTTACTGGAAAACATGCCGGTAAACGAATACCTCGATTTGTACGTTATTTAAATTTGTCATGCTATCGGCGGCCGCTCTCCCAAGTGCCGCTCTATCATCTACGGCAGCACTAGGAGAGATTATGTCATTCAACGCTTTTTATCAGCAATCTATTGATGAGCCCAACACATTCTGGGCTGAACAGGCGCAACGTATTTTCTGGCAACACCCTTTTGAACAAGTGCTGGATCATAGCAATCCCCCCTTTGCCCGCTGGTTTTGCGGGGGAAAAACCAACCTATGTTACAACGCGGTGGATCGTTGGCTGGAAAGCCAGCCCGACGCCAAAGCGCTTATCACGATCTCAACAGAAACGAATAGTGAGAAAATATTTACTTTCAGGGAATTACATCAGGAAGTGAATAGAACGGCGGCTATGATGCTCTCTCTAGGGGTTAAAAAAGGCGATAGAGTTCTGGTTTATATGCCAATGGTTGCTGAGGCGCTGTTTGTTTTGCTCGCTTGTGCCCGTATCGGTGCTGTTCACTCTGTTGTCTTTGGTGGTTTTGCTTCTCAAAGCCTTGCTACTCGGCTGGATAATGCTGAGCCAGTGTTGGTGGTGTCTGCTGATGGAGGATCGCGCGGCGGCAAAGTTATTCCTTACAAGCCATTGTTGGATGAGGCTATCGAACTGGCGAATCACAAACCCCGTCATGTGTTGATGGTTAACCGCGGACTATCGGAAATGGTTTGGGTGCCGGGGAGAGATATCGATTTCGCTACATTGAGGCAGGAGTACTTTGATGCTGATGTTCCTGTAATCTGGCTTGAATCAAATGAAACCTCCTGTGTGCTCTATACATCCGGCACAACGGGCACGCCAAAGGGCGTACAGCGTGATGTTGGAGGTTATGCCGTCGCACTGGCAACGTCTATGGATATTATCTTTGGTGGTAAAGCGGGGGAGGTGTTTTTTAGCACCTCAGATATCGGCTGGATCGTCGGGCACTCTTATATTGTCTATGCGCCTTTAATTGCTGGAATGGCGACGATTATGTATGAGGGGCTGCCGATACGGCCAGATGCGGGCATTTGGTGGAAAATAGTGGAGAAATATCAAGTAACGCAGATGTTTTCAGCACCTACAGCGATTCGTGTACTGAAAAAATATCCAATTGAATGTATTGGTAAATACGATATTTCATCACTTAAAACATTGTATTTGGCGGGAGAACCGCTAGATGAGCATACTGCTCGCTGGATTGCTGAGGCTATTAATGTCCCGGTCATAGATAATTACTGGCAGACCGAGACCGGTTGGCCGATTATGGCTATTGCCCGCCCGCTGGATGACAGGCCGAGTCGATTTGGCAGTACTGGTTTCCCGATGTATGGTTTTCATGTCAAGCTCATCAATGAACTGACTGGCAAAGCGTGTGGTGATAACGAAAAAGGAATGCTCGTTATTGAAGGGCCTTTGCCCCCAGGTTGCATCCAAACTATCTATGGTGATGATACACGTTTTCTCAACACCTATTGGCGACACTTTGAGCATGCTGTTTATTCCACATTCGATTGGGGTATCCGTGATAGTGATGGCTATTATTTTATTTTGGGGCGTTCGGATGATGTGATTAACGTGGCCGGGCACCGTCTAGGAACAAGGGAGATAGAAGAGTGTATTGCCAGCCATGAAGATGTTGCCGAAGTGGCTGTTATTGGCATTAAGGATGCTATCAAAGGGCAAGTCGTGGTTGCTTTTGTTGTCCTAAAGGATGGGAAGGAGATCCAGAATGCTGAGCATTTTGCTGTTTTGGAAAAAGTCTTGATGGATTTGGTCAATAAGCAAATTGGCAGTGTAGGCCGCCCGGCACGGATCTATTTTGTCTCTCAGCTTCCCAAAACACGTTCAGGAAAAATGTTGCGTCGAACCATGCAGGCAATATGTGAAGGACGTGAACCCGGTGATCTTGCCCTGATTGAAAATCCTGCTTCATTAGAAGTCATTCGAGAAGCTGTTTTTTGTTAACAGACCTTGAAATCTGTAGCTCTAATTTCATCTTCGCAGAACATGGCCGTAAACATTCCAATGTCGCGTTTACGACCATGATGTAGTATAGAAAACTCAGCATATAATAAGTTGCTGTGCTTGGCTCAGCTAGTGAAATGGTTATTGCACTAGATAGAGTGGGTATTTTGTTGGATAAGAATCGTATTCAGCTAACGGCACCATCTTAATAGATGATTTATTATCTCTGATTATCTTTATTCCATTTACTGGCCATTTAGCGGAATCAAGAAGAAACGCGGCAGGTTGTCCAGTTGCGCCAATAACGGGAGAGCCGGCTTTTAATGAAGCGCCATATGGAATGGCATGGAAAATCTCAGGTGTAACCTCAACAAAGTTCTTAGTTAAGAACTGAATTGATCGAATGGAATCAGCCTGGAAACGCGTTCCAGATACAACAAATGTTAAAGGTAAACCGGCTGCTTTAATTCCATAACCTTCGTAAATATTCGCGACCTGACTAGGAAGCATATTCTCACAGTTCATTCCAGCACTGATGTCGATACCAATATGTGCTAAGTCTGTAGGCGACCTACGAGGGAAATTACGCGCAGTCGCATTGATAACATCGATTGGCAGTGTACCGCACTGTCCGGTACTTGAGACAACTGAGTGTTTATCAGGTCTTGATACAATACCGGGACCTTCTACAGTGGAGGTGCTTAATTGGACATCATTGTAGATTTTCGTAGAGAAGTCTGGAGGATAAAAGCTTAAAGATAGTCTGGAGCCGTCATTGTGGGCCACGATCCATGCATTGAGTGCATCAGAAAATTGCATATCGACGCTTACCCAATAGTTTTGCTGGTATCCGGTGTGATTCTCTTCCGTTTTTGTGACGAAGCCATTAGGAGTAAGTTCTTCCACTTCATTTTGAAAGGTTGGATCGGGAGATCTTAAGACATATTGCCCTCCGCCGCCGTAAATTTTATCTAGGGAATCTGCTCCGGTCGTATCGGTGTACATAAGGTAAAACATACCATTGAGATAGGATATGGATGGTTGCCCTGCTCCATAAGGATTTCCATCTAGCTTCTTGTTAGCGGGTAAGATTATCGGATTACCATTATTTGCACGTATCCAGTTAATTCCGTCAGTACTTGTTGCGAGGCCAATTTTTGTTATACCTTCAGCATCAACGCGAACGCTGTTCCATCCACCATAATACATATAATATGTGCCATTAACTCGTATGACAGATGGATCGCAAGTATGGACTTTATCGAATGCGGTTGCTTCCTTGTTAGGGGAAAAAACAATCTGGTAGGGGGCGCTACTTCCACGTGCGTGGAAAGGGCCATCAAGAGATGAAGACTCGGCATAGAAAATATGATCACCGGGATGGGTGCGATCAGAACCACACCACCACATCCGATATACCCCGTCCAACATCACGGAAGGCGCATAGTTGTATACCCCCCCCCTTAACCACAGGACCGATAGAAGTTCGAATACCTGATGTTGTTAAAGGTATCTCTGTTTGTGCTAATGATGGAGGAACCAAGAATAATCCGCAGAGAATAGCCAAGCTTAAGGTGGCCAGTAAAATATTTCGATAAATCACATGCAAATGGCGAAACAGCAATCCACAATAATGCAAGGAGCAAACTAAAGCATCATTTAATGTGGATCTGTGATTATTTGCCAGATCTGACATTTTAAGGGCATAGTTATTGATATTTAATTGCTTGATGATGCCCCAAATTTTGGGGGCTTTTTTGATACACAAAGTCACAATTTTCTCCAGAGTTGTAAGTTTAAATCACGAAGCGAGAAAAGTTCTTAGTAAAACCTTCCTCAAATATGCTCCTAAAAAAGATGTAATGGCTGTTAACCCGCATTCGTCTCACTAAATTCAGTCGATGATTGGTAACTTAACCAATTAGTGCTGGTTTATTCGAGCAGTTCTTGTACTGGTCTTCTGGTGTGCCTTTATAGGCATCTTCTTACCAATGTCACTATGACAAAGCATTGTTTATCAGCGCTGATGTAGTACAGAAATCTGCTGTTACATCGGTGGTTATAAAGGTAAATTTTTTGTATCTTTATCCTTCCATTGTAAAATCATAAGAGTTAAATAAATCAGTATAAAAAATCATATGGTCATTGTTTTTTTGGCGGTGAATAACTGTTCAGGACAAAAAATGTTACATGAATCACAAAAAATATCAATGAGTTTATTTTTAAGACTATTCCTAATTAATCAATCGAAAAATTCTGACTGAGGACTGACTCTCTTATTCTGTTTTATCGTGTGTTGTATTTCAGCTATAGAAAACGTAGTCTGCGTGTTCACAACCGTAAAAAATTGCATAACTTAAGGTTCTTCTAATGAGTGTTTTTGTGGAGGATAAAAAATGCGGTTGAAATATGAAGATCTATGGGTTATGTGGATAAGAGTTGATGTGGAAACGGCATTATATAGACATGCTGAGTCTAGTCTGCCTTATTTGCACGTGGGGAAATACTTTTTTTAGTGACGTTAATCTCTGTGATTTTGCTCAGTGTTCACGAAAGCAACTCCTCTGGCTTTAGAAAAATAATAAATTTTGCCGCTAAAGCGACATTCCTGCATAAAGTGTTTTAACATTTGGTCGTGAAATACGTACAATCTCGTCCCTGAATGTGTTCTCTACAGAATAGGCTTAGTTTGTCACTGATCCAATTTTATACATCGCGAAGCCGCTTGCCAGCTTGGCTCGGTATATTCGCGATACTGATGTTGTTCATTGCGCCAGTGATCTCCCGGTCACTGGAACATGCGCGCATTGGTGAGGCTCATTCATCGAGAGTGGTCGATTGCCATGTGGTGATGTCATCTGACGATGATATGCCTCGCAATATGTCTCATTCTGACGTTTCTTCCGTATCATATGTTACTAACCATCATGATGGCATGCAGATGGGTATGCATGGCGGTATGTCGATGTTGGAGGATATTGCCTGTGGATACTGCGTTTTTCTGATCCATGTACCTATGCTGGATTTGGCGAATACACCGCTATTTTGGTCAACTTCGCTGATCGCAAGGCCACCACCGATTCAAACTGTAGCTTCCTTCCTGCCGCATTTCATCTTTTCTGATTCGTTGCCTCGTGCTCCGCCTGAACAGATCTCATCTCATTAATTTAAACATAATGAAATGTCTTGTCCTGCTCATTGTTGAGTCAGGAAAAGTTTGTTCATACCAAAAACACTTTGGTTGGATTCTATAACGTATTCCGCTTTTGATAGAAATATCACTTTGGAAGGTGGATTTACATTTAAGGCAAGATGATGATATTCGAAAAAAATATTTCTCATAAAAAAAATACGCTGTCCCGTTGTATTAATTCGGCAATGCCGCTTTTTCTGTTAGCTGCTTTTAATGGCTATACGGCTGAAACTTCACCTGATTCACGCGACCATGTGCACGGTTTAAAAACCAATGATGGTGATGTAATTACGGTAACAGCACCTCTGCATTCTCCTTTGTCAATTGTCACCTCGCCGAAAACGCCTCGTCAGCCGGTTCCGGCCAGTGACGGCTCTGATTATTTGAAAACCATACCGGGATTTTCTCAAATCCGTAACGGTGGCACCAATGGTGACCCGGTATTTCGCGGAATGTTTGGTTCAAGGATTAAACTTCTGACTGATGGCGCAGAAATGCTAGGAGCGTGTCCTGGCAGAATGGATGCCCCTTCATCTTATATTTCGCCAGAAAGTTATGATTTGCTGACAGTCATTAAAGGACCCCAAACTGTATTGTGGGGACCCGGCGCTTCCGCTGGGACCGTAAGGTTTGAACGTGAACATCCGCGATTTGATGAGTCGGGAGCAAAAATCAATGCCAGTGGACTGACGGGTTCAAATGACCGTTGGGATGGTAATGTTGATGCGAGTATCGGCAGTGAATTGGGATATTTACGTTTAATGGCAAATAAATCCCGTTCAAATGACTACAAAGATGGCGATGGGTATCGCGTTCCTTCACGTTGGGATAAATGGAATAGTGATCTTGCGTTAGGATGGACGCCGGATAAAGATACATTGCTTGAGTTGACCGTTGGAAAAGGTGATGGCGAGGCCCGTTATGCTGGACGTGGCATGGATGGCTCGCAATTCAAACGTGAAAGTCTCGGTTTACGTTTTGAGAAATCCCACCTTAGTGAAGTGCTTGATAAGGTTGAAGCCCAAGTTTATTACAACTATACCAACCATATCATGGACAATATCACGCTGCGTTCCCCGAATAGCCCCATGTCGATGAGGATCTCTTCTTCGGGTTGTAAGCATGGATGTGGTATGCACATGAATATGAACCACGGTATGTCGATGCAACTGGATCGTCGCGTTGTCGGGGGGCGAGTCATGGGCACTTGGCTATGGCAAGACGTTAAATTAGAAAGCGGCGCAGATACGCAAACCAATACCCACCGTAATAAAGCAGGTAATGGCTGGCAAAAGGATGCTCAATTTTATAACTATGGCCTGTTTAGCGAGCTAACTTGGTATGCCACAGAACAGAGCGAATTAATAACCGGCGCCCGTCTTGATCGCAGCCGAGTAAAGAAATTTGCTGGTAATAGTGAAAAAGAGCGTAATGATACTTTACCGAGTGGTTTTATGCGGTTAGAGCATACTTTGGCTGATATGCCAATGATGTTTTATGCCGGTATTGGTTACACCGAGCGTTTCCCTGACTATTGGGAACTGTTTTCGCCTAAATATGGTCCGGCGGGGAGTGCCAGTGCTTTTGATGGGGTAAAAAGCGAGAAAACCACTCAGCTTGATATTGGCGCTCAATATACCGGGGAACGTTTTAATGGTTGGGTATCCGCTTATATAGGGCGTGTAAATGATTTCATCTTATTTAGATATAGCCCGACAAACGCCCGTATTAGCCAGGCTGATAACGTTAATGCCAATATTATGGGAGGGGAAATGGGCTTTGGTTATCAATTGACAGATCATTGGAAAACGGACGCCAGCCTTGCCTATGCTTGGGGAGAAAACAGGACGGATAGCAAGCCGATGCCTCAGATCCCGCCTCTGGAAGCCCGCTTCGGATTGACCTATGAACGTGGTGATTGGAGCAGTACCGGTTTGTGGCGATTGGTTAGCAGCCAGCATCGGATTGCCGAGGGGCAGGGTAATGTTGTCGGTAAAGATTTCCAAGATAGTTCAGGTTTCGGCGTACTTTCTGCAAATGCTGCCTATAAGATTAATAAAAATATAAAAGTGAGCGCGGGTATCGACAATATTTTGGATAAAGAATACAGCGAACACCTCAACCTTGCTGGTAATAGCACTTTTGGTTATTCAGCGAATACCTCAGTGAATGAACCCGGCCGGACAGTGTGGGCGAAAGTAGATATAAAATTCTAATGGAAAAATGGCGTCCAATTATTGGGCGCCAATTATTTGCTTTCCTTTTTCCTGAACGATGATTATTTCTTATTACCGATATACGGATAAACTTTTACATAATCTACATCGAATGTTGCGGTTGTTGTATTTATCGGGCCATAACCTTGAGCTGGATAACTGCGCGGTACTTCGGAGCTTAAAATAATATATTGGTTGGCGATTGAAATAGGGATTTGATCTAACCCCGACAGATTTTGAGGAATATCATCAACATAAAATGTGTAACCTTTTGGTGTCCATGCTACAGCAAATTTATGGAACTTACCGTCAGTAAGTTTGCCGGTAGATAATCTTTTTGACCACTCCTTATGAGCGCTGCCATAACCATTCCAGTGAATAGCGTGATCATATTGATCCTGTGTCGCTTCGGCTAAATGTTCAAATACATCAATTTCGACACCTGATTTTTCTGGATTTGTTAAATCGAGGCCCATTGTCGGTGACTGGATCCAGAATGCAACTTGATTACCTTCCGCGCGATTAAATCTGACAGCGGCTTCCCAATAGCCATATGATTGTAGAAAACTTTTTTGTGTTGAAATCATACCGCAATAATTCTGTAGCTTGCCAGAAGAATTATCGGAATAGGTTTTTATGGTTAAATGACCATTTCGTACGGTAACCGCTGATTGAGTATTAATACAATTTTTTCTGACGCCCAGGCCACGATAATCCCATTTTTGGGTATTAAGCGTTGTGCCATCGAAATTATCTTCAAATGAAGGTGTAGGGCTGAATTCATTGGGGATTTGCGCTAGAGCATATCCACTGAACAATGTGCTTAATAACAACGTATAGGCTAACTGAATTTTCATCTATTTTCCTTGTATATTTGACGTGAATAACCGTTATTTATCCGAGAGCTATTATTGATCTCCCCGTTTTGTCGCGGAGATATGAATTACTTTATCGAATATTGGCGACGGAGTTACCGATTTAATTTATTACCCCTATGCTTTTCGTTTTAGTCATTCAATATGGTTTTAATATTGATTAATAAAAATGAAAGGTAATTAAAGTCGACAACATGGATTAGGAAAAAATAATTGAGATAGGTAGAAAAGAACAGAGAGGATCGATGAATAAGACCCCGTTCGTGAGAACGGGGTATATACCCGTCATCTTTCAAGTTGCCTCTTTGTTGGCTGCACTCACTCACCCCGGTCACATAGTTTTCTATGCTCCCGGGGATTCGCTCCCTTGCCGTCGCGATGCATCTTGAAATCCATAGGGTATATGACAACTTTAAATTATTTCGATGCATCCAGAGCTTGGGCAAGATCAGCAATAATATCGTCGATATGTTCAATGCCGATAGATAAGCGAATCATATCCTGTGATATGCCAGCTTTAATTAACTCCTCATCATTTAATTGGCTATGGGTTGTTGACGCTGGATGACAGGCGAGTGATTTAGCGTCGCCAATATTAACCAGCCGCACAATCAATTTTAGTGCGTCAATAAATCGCGCGCCGGATTGTTGCCCGCCTTTAATACCAAAAGAGAGGAGCGCTGATGGCTTCCCATTCACATACTGTTGAGCCAGTTCATGTTCTGGATGGTTTGGCAACCCGGCATATTTCACCCAACTAACTTGAGGATGATCTTGCAGATAATGGGCGACTCTCAGCGCATTTTCAGTATGACGTTCCATTCTTAATGCCAGTGTTTCCAATCCTTGCAAAATAAGGAAAGCATTAAAAGGCGACAATGCAGCGCCCATATTACGTAGCGGAACCACACGGCAATGCCCGATAAATGCCGCTTTACCGAATTGCTCGGTATAAATGACGTTATGATAGGAGGGATCTGGGGTAGTCAATACAGCAAACCGTTGCTTATATTTTTTCCAGGGGAAATTGCCGGAGTCCACAATGATACCGCCAATAGAGTTACCATGCCCTCCCATATACTTGGTTAAAGAGTGAATAACGATATCAGCGCCATGCTCGAAGGGGCGACAAAGCACAGGCGTGGCGACGGTATTATCAACAATTAAAGGGACGCCATGACGATGAGCGACTTCGGCAAATTTTTTCAGATCAACAATATTACCGGCCGGGTTACTAATAGATTCACAAAATACCGCCTTGGTACGATCATCAATCAGTGACTCCAGTGCTGCAATATCATCGTGTTCAGCAAACCGTGTCTCAATCCCGAATCGCGGCAATGTGTGAGCTAGCAGGTTATGAGTGCCGCCATATAACTTAGCAACAGATATAATGTTATCTCCAGCGCTGGCAATGGATTGAATCGCACAGGTGACAGCCGCCATGCCAGATGCAACCGCTAAAGCAGCGATGCCTCCTTCAAGTAGAGCAACCCGTTTTTCTAATACATCATTAGTTGGGTTCATAATGCGGGAATAGATGTTGCCTTCAACCTTTAAATCAAATAGGTCGGCGCCGTGTTGGGTATCGTCAAACGCATAGGATGTCGTTTGATAGATAGGAACGGCAACGGCTTTGGTTGTTGGATCAGGGGAATATCCGCCGTGGATAGCAAGAGTTTCTGGTTTCATTTTCGATCTCTTTTTTTACGGTAAGATGACATATATCTTTGATAAATAGGTGTAAGCGGCTTTTGTTAAAATCATAGCCTTACTTACTATTGTTCATAAGGAATTGTTCATAAGGAATTGCTCACAAAGAACTTGATTTATATCTCTTTTTGATTAATGAACTGTTAGAATAGATATCTGTATAGACATGATATTTCCGCTAATTATTTATTAATTAAAGAAACAATTTGAAAAAGTTACTAATTATCTACTTTAGCTATGCTGGTCTCTTTATTTTTTAATAATGTGGATGTTATCACAAAATACTTCAATAATTTCAGCCAAGTAACATTAACTATTAAAATATAAAATTGAAACAAAATACTTAAATAAATATTCAATCTTTTATAAAGATCACAAAAATTTCTGTGAAATAGTTAGTTTTCGTTAGATTGCTTTAATTTATTTATTCGCTGTTGCCTGAGCGAAAATAGAAGGTATACTCGTAATTCTAATTTTTTCAGACTTTTTTAAATGATTTTGGTCGTAATTTATTGTTAGTATGATCAATTATTGGAACTAACCAATAAATTAATGGGATTCTTATGGCTAAGTTTTCAAACCGGCGGGAGTTAAAACAACTTTTATTTTTCTCTTTCCCTATCATTGTTAGTCAGATAGCACGTACAGCAATGAGTTTTGTTGATATTGTGATGTCTGGTCACTATGCTACGGCTGATTTAGCAGCAGTAACATTAGGAAGTAGTATTTGGTTTCCTATATTTGTATTAGGGTATGGGACGATTATCATGCTGGCGGCAGATGTCGCAAAGCAGAAAGCTGAACATGATGACGAAGGGATTAAAGACAGTCTTAAAAATTACTTGTTTCTGGCGGTGATACTTTCGATACCAATAATTCTTTTATTAATGTTAGTTAGTTGGCTACTTTCGTTCATAGGTATCGATGAGCATATTTTAGACATTACACAGGGCTATGTTATCGCTCTGGCGTGTGGTGTTCCTAGTGTTATGATATTTAATGTTTTTCGTTCATTTCTACAAGGATTGGAAGACACAAAAATCGCCATGTATTTGTCTGCGGGTTCCTTATTATTGAATATACCATTAAATTACATATTTATTTATGGAAAACTAGGTCTGCCAGAAATGGGAGGCATTGGCGCGGGTATTACAACTGCAATTATTAATAATCTAATTGCTGTATTCTTGATTATCTATTTCTTGCTAAAGAAAGAATATCGTCGATATAGGCCAGATTTTAGTTTGCCGAAATATCATGCTTTGATTAGGACTTTTTATATTGGTATGCCAAGTGGATTGGCTCTTTTTGTTGAAATGGTTTTTTTAGATGTAATTGCGATAACCGCTGCTCCTTTAGGTGCTCAAGTCATTGCTGCGCATAATATTATGCTTAATATTACCTCTATCATCTATACCATAACTGGGGGGATTGCGGCCGCTGTGACTGTAAAAGTCGGTTCCTATATTGGGAAGAGAGATAGAACAGCATTAACAGGGACTATAAAGATCTCAATTGCTTTAATTTTATCTATTTCCGCAGTTATTGGCGTTTTAATCTATTATTTCGCCGGTTCATTTATTTCACTCTATACTAACGACAACGGCGTCATAATAATTGCGCTTAACATAATCTTCCTATTATGCCTGTTCCAATTCTTTGACTCTTGTCAGGCGGCTTTATCCGGTATTTTACGGGGCTTTCATGATACCCGATCGGTATTTTACGCGCCGTTATTCGGTTATTGGCTAGTTGGTTTGCCATTAGGGTTTGTTTTGGCTTTGACAGACTGGGTAACCGAGAGTATGGGAATTATAGGGTTTTGGTATGGATTGGTTTTGGGTCTCTTTGTGAATGCTATTTTGCTGTTTGCCATATTAAAGGTTAGACAGAGAGGAATGATTTCTCAGTTAATTTCGCATTAGCCTAAGAGCTATTATATCTACATGAATTCCCTGTCGAAAGGTAGGGGATTTTTCTGAATTTATTTAAATAACTTAATTCAACTCTTTAATCTTAGAGCTAAAAGAGTATCAATTTTGTTATTTAATTATTTATTTTATAAAAAATTACAGTGAATGAAAATTTACTCTCTAAAACTGTGGTTGTTTTATTTGTCATCAATGGGAAATTATATTTAGTTATAATTTAAGTCATGTTAGTAATATTTTTGTTTTAGTGAATTTAGTAATTGATATATTAGTGATCATTCTCGGAATAAATATATTTATATCTGGGGAGATAATTTTTCTATTTAAATCATTTAGATGAAATATATATTTTTGATTTTTATTTCTTATTGTCAAATATTTCTTAATTAATGTGAAATAGCTAATTTGACGCCATATAGTAACAATTTAAATAATAACTATTAAATTAATTTTTTATTGAAATAATTTCTTATTCATCTATCTGTGTGTATTGATATTTTTACACTCATTATTGGGTGATTCATCTAAGATTATATCCATTATTTTATTAAGGTTATGGTAAATATTTATTTAATAATTAAATAGTTATCTATATTAATTGCCATTCTATACAAATAGATACAATTGTTTTATGATAATGATTATCATTTCATTTTTTATTAAAAGTACGTTAGTATGCGCGCCAGTCTTCGGACGGTACTAAAACTATGTAATAAGCAATACTCTAACATTTAATTAGTTAACATAAGGAATATGCTATGAACAAAGTTAAAGTGTTAATTGCAGTATTAGGTACATGTGGGTTAGTAACACAGGCAATGGCTGATCCAGGTTTTGGGCAAACTCAAAAGTTTGATGCGAATAAACCTAGCATTAATATAGGTGTGACTAAACAGGGTGGGTCTGGTCATGGAAGCCCTGGGGGGGAACCGGGAGTTGGGGTACATTCCATTGCTGGTGGTCAAATTGTTAGCTTTTCAGGGCTTACCCGTTATGCCGCAGCGGATGCGAATGGAATTCACAAAATTTCTATGCCGGGATCGGGCAGCCACAGCGGGATGGGGGTATTTAATTTTAGTAAAGTGGCTAATGCTGATGTCTATTTTGGTGAATGGTCACAAACCGGCAAGGTGAATGATACTACTCATACCGCCTACTATTCCGGTAAAGATGTGACCACTAATTTGCCTACTGGTGGTATTGCAACTTATACGGTTAAAGGAATTAACCAATATAGTGGCAGCAATGCTCTACATGGAACATTTACTGCTGATTTCGGTCAGAAAAGGCTTACTGGTTCAATAGCAAATAGCGCATTGACTGTCGGTATTAATTCTATTATTAAAGCTGATGGTTCATTTGTGGGTAGTGCGACTGCTGGAGGGGCTGTTGGTAGAAATAGCGGGCATTTCTTTGGTGATAATGCCGCTAGTTTAGCAGGAACTGCTACGTTTACTTCGGACCATAGTAAAGACACCGCCTTTGGCGGAACTAAGAACCCATAATATGCGTTCTTAGTGACTGGATAAGACAAAGTTCATATTGGCTTTGTCTTATTTTTGTTTATTTTTGGCTCGACAATTAAGCAGTGATATTAATGATGCTAAATACCCCAATTGTTCGTTTTACTTTACTCATTAGCTGTTTGTTTATAAATCCATCTCTAGTGTTGGCAGATGAAGATACCGGTAGAAGATTGTGGCATAACGTACAGCGAAATTTGCAAGATCAAGAAAAAGCGCTGGTTACAGATGAAACTGTAAATAAAAAGACAGATCATTTATCGATAGTACTTAATGGTCAAACGTTTAGTGTTGAAAATAATGTGAATGATATCGGCCAGGCGCTTTATTTAGCCATTAATCATCAACAAGTGAAGGATGTCGAGCGTTTTTTGTTGATATATCAGAAGCTACTTGGACATGATACCCAATTGGTCCATTTTGCTCAGGCAAATCTGGCGCGTTCTCAGGGTGACTTGGCAGCAGCAGAACAGCATTATCAGGCTATCTTGCAGCAACAACCTGATTTTACCCGGGCTAAATTAGAGTTAGCCAGGGTCTATTATGAGAATCAAAAAAATAGAGAAGCCAGTTTACTATTTAATGAAATTTCAGTGGCTAGTCGCGATAATGAAAATAAATTACCACCGGCAGTCATTAAGAATATAACTAATTATCAGGAGGCGATTAATTTGCGCAATTCTTGGCGTGGATCTTTTTCCGTGGGATATATCTTTAACGATAACACGAATATGTCGCCAGATAAGCCTCCTGCTTGTACTGAATATCATAAAGATGTTGGTTGTATAACTGAACGTAGGTTGCCTATGGCAAAGAAGGCAAACGGTATTAGTTATGATGCTACGTTACGTAAGATATATCCACTAAGTGGTCATCATGGTATTTTTTTACGTTCGATGACTTATGGAGAAAGCTATCGTCATCACAGTGAGGAGAATGAAAATACTACTTCTACTTATTTAGGTTATAGCTATAAAGCACAAAAAGATGATTTCCTAATGGGGCCAGTCGTTGAGTTTAATTATGTTGGTAATAATTCCCGTTATCGTACTACGGGAGTGAAAACCGAATGGATGCATATTCTATCTAAAAATCTGGCATTAAATTTGGAAGGTGAATATAAGCAGTTTCGTTATCATAAACTTTATAATCATAATGACGGTAATATGACTTCTGTTTATACTACCTTATCTTATTATTTAACTGATCAAACCATTACCTTTGCGGGTGGTGATTGGGTTAATAAAACCAGTGTTGAAAAAGTGGATGATTATCAGCAAAAAGGCGTGCGAGCAGGCATTTCTACTCAATTGTATCCGGGAATTAATGCAGTAGTATTTACTGCATTGCGCCAGCGGCAATTTGGTGATTACAGTGTACCTTTAAATGCGCGTCGTAAAGATAATGAACAATTCTATGCGGCAATTGTGAGTATGCCTAAATTTGAGATTTTTGGTTTAACCCCAGTAATTACTTATCGATTTAGAAAAAATAGTAGTAATGTTGATTGGCTCTATTCCTATAATAAGAATGAAGTGTTAGTCAAGTTTGAAAAGTATTTTTGATACTGGTTGAAGTAACAAGTTATTTCAATCCACACTATGGCAGATAATGATTATGTATAAATTAAATAATAAATATAGCAAAATAACATTCATGCTGGCATTGGCCTACAGTATGATGCCCTATCGTTCTGATGCAGAAACATTAATAACCCCGGCTCAGTCATCTAAACAGCCTGCTGAAAATAAGGCTGACCTTGGTAAAATTAACGTTTCAGCGACCAGTGAAAAAGATGAGGCAGGTTATGATGCGGTTTATGATAAAGATATTACCAATATTTACTTGGGTAAGGATTTGGTAGAACGTTATAAGGGTGCTTCACCGGCGGATGTTTTAAAAAGCGCAGTCGGCGTATTTAGTGGTGATTCGCGAAACAGTGGTGCATTAGATCCTAATATTCGTGGCATTCAAGGGCAGGGACGGGTTCCTGTTACCATTGATGGTACTGAGCAGGCAATTACCACTTGGCGTGGTTATAACGGTGCGAATAATCGTAACTATATTGATCCTAACCTGATCAGCAGCATTGAGATAGAAAAAGGCCCATCACTGACACGTGGAGTAAAAGGTTCGATCGGTGGGGCGGTAATGATCAAAACTTTGGGTATTGATGATGTGGTACCAATAGATGAACGATTTGGTATTAACTTGAAATTGGAAACCAGCAGTAATGCTGTTAAGGAACGAGTACCGCATCTGGTATTAGGGCAAGATTATCGGGATATTCCCGGTTTTAATCAGGGATTTAATTATGTTGATCCTGCGTTAGAAATTACGCCGAAAACTTCAAAAGATAATAAATTATTGGGCCTGAAAGATAATGCGATACGTCTGGCGCTAGGTACCCGGCAGGAATATTTTGATTTAATGGCAGCTTATAGTTACCGCAGTAAAGGAAACTATTTTGCCGGCAAGGGTGGTGCTCATCGTTATGATGATCCCATTAGTAAAGAGGATATAGAGATCCTTGATGGCGGTACCCGGTCATATGATCCTTATCTGCCTTTTGTGGCACGTATATATCGCCCTGGAAATGAAGTGCCTAATACCTCCAGTGAAATGGAATCTTGGTTGCTTAAAAATAACTGGTATCTGGCTAATCAACAGACGATTGGGTTTGGTATCCGTGATACTAAAACGATTTACGGGGAGATTATGCCTTCGCGGATTGGTTGGGTTCGTGCTAAAGATAATGTTGTACCGCAGTGGCCGTTGGCGAATGTACATCAGCAGGCATTTAATCTGGATTATAAGTGGAAACCTGATGGAAATAAGTGGGTTGATTTTGATATGAAATTTTGGATTACCCGTACTATCAGCGATACCAATACTGCCGGGGGATATCCACGTGAACCGCGAGAACGAGATGAAGTATGGGATGTGAATAAGGATGTGAATAATAAGCAAAGAGATCCAAATAAAGATGGTCGTCTGGTAGATACTGCTTCTACCAATGCTCATAATAACCGTTGGGGTGTTGATCTTTCTAATGCTTTCGAATTGACCTCAAGTTTAGATTTAACCTTGTCAGCTAGCCTACAACAGGAACGTTTAGGTTCCCATGATGATTATAAAGGGAAGAATTTTTCTAATTTTCGATCGCCACCAAGAAAAGGACGCCGCCAAGAGAATAATATTGCTTTTAATTTTGATTGGCGGCCTACTTCATGGTTGGCATTAAGTGCCGGCGCTAGACGGGTAAGTTATTGGTCTAAGGATGATTTTTTAAATGAACGTTTGGCTGCCCGTGATATTGGTTATAGTAAGCATGAAAAATTAGTTGGTAAGGGGTTGCAATATATGAGAACACTTACTGAGCGGGAAGCTATATTGTATAAGAAATATAGCAGTTGCATTGATGATTGTTTCGATGATTTAGATGAATTTTTCGAATATGAAGAAAAGAAGATTACAGAATTAAAAGAACGGGATTCAATTCTTCGTCCTATGGTGCCGGTAGATGTGCTTTGGAAATATCATGACGATGGTAAGTTATATAAACAAGATAATCCCTATTTTAATGGGAAACTTGATATGAACGAACGTGTTATTGATCCCGTGACGAATAAAGAAGTGTATAAATATGAATACAGTACTGCTCAACAGAATAGCCGTTATATTGATGACTCTGGAGAAATACTAAATAACAGTGATAAGGGCGTTTATAAAGCGAAAAGTGAACAGGAGCGCTGGTCTAAACAACCTAAACGTAAAGATCATGCCTGGGCGCCGGTATTTTCCGCAACGGCTTATATCTCTGATCATGCACGTATCTATACCCGTTATGCTGAAGCAGTACGTATGCCAAGTATTTTTGAGGATACCGTTGGCTTTTCTTCCGGTTTGACTGATAAGCCTACACGTGCTTTTAAACCTGAACGTAGTAAAACAGTGGAAGTGGGTTATGTGCATGATTTAAGTCAGTTATTGGGTGCGGAGCGTAATGCGGATATTAGATTCGCTTATTACAATACCATTATTGAGCATGTTTTTGATCGTGACAGTAACTTTGTATTTACTCAGTTAGATAAACAGAAATTATCCGGTTTAGAACTACAAGGACGTTATGATAACGGTAGTTTCTTTACCCATTTTGGCCTATCTTATAATCTTAAGAATAAAGTTTGCGATAAAACCGAATCGCTGATGTTAGATCCAAGAAACCAATTTGGTGTTCCTGAATGTATTGATGGCGGTTTTCCCGGTGGTTATTTAAGGACAACTATTCCACCGCGTTATTCTCTTAATCTGAATATTGGTGGTAGGTTATTGGATGAAAATTTAGAAATTGGCAGCCGAGTGTTATACCACAGTAGCGTGGAGAATAAGGATGAAAAATGGTTAATGAAGAAATTACCCGGTGCTTATAAAGGGATAAATAATAATCCGATGCACTGGAATTCAGTGATGACTATAGATGCTTATATTAATTATCAGGTTACGCCAGATGTGGTTGTCGAATTATCCGGCACCAACTTAACCGATCGCTATTATCTGGACCCGTTAACACGTTCCATGATGCCAGCGCCTGGGCGGACGTTTAAGCTTAGTGTCACCAGTCGGTTCTGACTCTTTAAGAGAGATTCGCCAGTTGTCATTAGGAGCGCTGGCAATCTCCATAGATAACGAACGGAAAGATGGCTTGAAGTTATGATGAAAAATCGTTTTTATATTGGCTTGTTTGCTTCCTTACTGTTACACGTGGGTATTGTTGGGCTTATGGCGCGGCATTTACTGCATGATGACAGTACGAATAATCAATCAGTGAATTCGCCAATAATCAGTATGTCGATAGAAATGGTTGCTTCGGCAGCACCGGCCGGACAGGAACAACCTGTAGAACCGGAACCTATTCCGCCCCCGTTACCGCCAGAGATAGAGGTAGCGGAATCGCCACATGAGGCAAAAATAGTACTCAATAAGCCAGCGGATAAGCCACGGAAACAGGAACGCCCAGAAAAACGTACGGATGCTAAACCGAAGAGCAAGCCTCAGCCACAGAAGGAACCGGTAGAAGATCCTCAACCAAAACTGGCAGAGCGTGGGCGTAAACAGGGAGCAGAGCAAAATCAGCCAGAGCAAACGGAAGGCAGCGCTCAATTAGCAGGGAGAGATGCTGCGGATTCACAAGCTGGCGCCCGTCAGGCGACGACCAGTCAACCAATGACTGGAGTGGGAGCTGATGAGTTACAAAGCTATCAGGCTGCCCTGCGTCGTGAAATTGAAAAACATAAACGCTATCCGCGTCGGGCTAAGAAGATGAAGCAGCAAGGGATAGTTCAGGTCAGGTTTAGCTTGCTGGATAGCGGCGATTTGACGAATCACCAATTAGTGCAGAGCTCAGGCGCTGATGAATTGGATCGGGCTGCCCTTACGGCGATCCAACAAGCTCGGTCGGTAGGGCTGAAACCGGCCGGTTTGCCAAGGGAGCTGACTTTAGCGATAGAGTTTAATTTGAAATAAATATAGGTTTGGGCAGCGAAGAGATTGTCGCTGCCTCGATAATAGTAACGTTATGTGGGGAAAGTGTGAGTTAGGTGGCTTCGGCGTTCGGCCGTTCAATTCGCATATGTAATAACGGAAATGGATTACCTTGACCGTCAATTTCTGAGCGGTTGAAAACTTCAAACCCCAAGTGCTGATAGAACCCCACTCCTTGAGTATTTTGTTCATTAACATCAAGTTCATTGATACCTAATTCGCTAATAGCAAAATTCAGCAACGCTTTGCCGATGCCTTTACCTCGGGAATCCGGGGATATGAATAGCATTTCAACTCGATGCTGATCAACACTAATAAAACCCTCAATTTCGTGTTTGTCATTTATCGCTTTATAAACAGTCAGCGCCGGTAAATAAGTATGCAGAATTAATGGGCGCAATTCATTAATCTGTTCGCCAGATAAAAAGTCATGTGTTGCTCGTACCGAGGCTTCCCAGATTTCGATCAGCTTATTGAAATCGGCCTTTATTGCTTGCTGAATTCTCATATTCATTCTTCTTAATATTTTACTTTGCTAAACCGATGATGAATTAACACTATCACGTTTATTGTGATGGATCGATTCAGATATTAATTAGATTTAGCCATTATTCTTATCAGAATCTTCTTCTGTCTGTTTTGTGATCTATTTCATGAAACAAAGGAGAGAATTCAATCTATTTGGTCTAATATTACTTCTTATAGATAGTTGAATTTTAACCGATTTGATTAATTGAACAATCAAGCAGCACTACACTTTAAAATCTAAAAAAATAATGCGGGATTCTCTCTGTTACTAACTATAATGAGGTATTGGCTAATCAAAAAAGGAATTGCGTCATATCTCATTAACGTAGTTTCTATTTGGATTGATCATTTCAGTTGAACGGCTAGTTCAATGATAAATATAAAATAACTTCTTGAGGATCATATTAATGAAAAGGGCATTTATATTTACACCAGGCATGTTAGCACTTTCGATAAGTGCAATTTCGAATGCACACACTTATGACCATCTATATGTTTTTGGTGATAGCTTGAGTGACAGTGGAAATGGAGGTCGATATACGACCGATGGTACAACCAGTGAGTTGTATAACGATCTTGTTGCTCAACATTTAGGGACTAAACTGACCAATTCTAATAGTGGAGGGAATAATTACGCAGTAGGTGGAGCGACCGCTATTCCTAATTCTGGAAATAAAGATAACACTACTCAGGAGCAGGTAGGCCGTTATTTGGCAAGTCATGGTAATCGTGCTGATCCTAATGGCATGTATGTTCATTGGGTTGGTGGTAATGATATTGAGGCGGCATTGAGAGATCCAGGTAACGCACAAAAAATGATTGAGGATAGTGCGAAAGCCGCTGCATCCCAAGTACATATGCTTCTCGATAAGGGGGCTGGATTAGTGATCGTGCCTACGGTTCCTGATGTTGGTATGACGCCGAAGATTTTGGAGCTTGTTATCTCTAAAGGAGCCACTTCTGAACAGATGAATGAAATTCATGCGATAGTTAACGGATATACCACAATTGATAGAGATACTCGCCTTCAAATTATCGACGGTATTTTTAAAAAGATGGCGTCAATAGTTTCGAAGGACGATGCCAAAAAAGCTGAGGATAGTTATAAGCAATTAAGTAGCAACGCTTCAGCATTGGTTGACAGCTACAATAAATTAGAAGATATCGCACTGAGTCAGGATGGCGGCAATATTGTTCGGGTTGATGTTAATGCACTTTTGCATGAAGTCATTGACAATCCTTTACGCTACGGTTTTTCCAATACTGTAGGTTATGCCTGTGCTCAGGGTATTGAAGCTAAATCCTGTCATGCCAATGATACCGGTTTTAATGCCAGTCAAATCTTTTTATTTGCTGATAATTTTCATCCGACTCCAACCGCGCAACGTATGGTTGGTCAGTACACTATTTCAATCCTTAATGCTCCACATCAGGTTATGTCACTGACGAATACCAACAATGTGCCGGTGAAAGGAGCGCTTGCCTCTCTTGACAACCGTTTGCAACAGCTACGCAGCGTGGGTAACGAGCAGGATAAAATAGGCGTATTCGGTGGTTATAGCGGTAATCACAACAGCACATTGACACTGGGTAGTGACTATCAACTCACGGATAATATTCTGTTAGGGGGAATGATCTCGCGTTATCAGGATAAGCGCTCAGTTAATCATTTCCGCGCTGATGGTCGTGGTTATGTATTCACCACTTATGGTTTATGGCGTTACTACGATAAAGGTTGGATTAGCGGCGATCTTCACTATTTGGACATGAAATATGAGGATATTACGCGCGGTATCGTGCTCAATGGGTGGTTGAGCAAGGAGCATGCTTCGACTACCGGTCATCAGTGGGGAGGGCGCATTACAGCGGGTTGGGATATTCCGCTGACATCTACGGTTATGACCAGCCCGATTATCCAGTACGCTTGGGATAAGAGTTATGTTAAAGGTTATCGTGAATCGGGTAATAGCAGCACGGCTATGAATTTCGGTGATCAACGTTACGATTCTCAGGTCGGAACATTAGGCTGGCGTCTGGACACCAATTTGGGTCGTTTTAACCCCTATGCTGAGGCTCGATTTAACCACCAATTTGGCGATAAGCGCTATCAGATTAGTAGTGCCATTAACTCAACTCAGACATCTTTCGTTAGTAAAAGCCAAAAGCAGGACACCAACTGGCGTGAATATGTTATCGGTATGAATGCTGCTATTACAAAAGATTGGGGCGCTTTTGCGTCAATATCCCGCAATGATGGTGACGTTCAGAATCACACTTATGCTTTCAGCTTAGGTGTTAATGCCAGCTTCTAATTTCTGGTTAAAAGATACAAGTTGATAAAACAGTAGCTTCCTGTTTATCGCAATAGTGTGGCTATTGTCGTAGTAATGCCCGACTACCTTGTCGGGCATTTTTCATGACTAATTGATATGGTTGCTTTATCTCTTAGATTGCTTATAAATATCTGGTCGAACAAGTTGCCAAACAAAGTTTTCTTCGTTTACCGGGGAATAACCCATTTTTTCATATAGCCACGGCGCCATAGAAGTGACCAGCATAATATGACGAAGTTGTGCTATTTGGGGATGTTCCAGGCAACATGTCATTAGCCAACGTCCTAATCCCAATCCGCGATAATCATCCAAAACAAAAACATCAATAAGATAACCAAAGGTTGTGAAGTCAGTCACGATACGAGCAAATCCTATTTGCTGAGTATTTTTATACAGACCAAAGTTCAAGCTATTTTCGATCGACAACTTAACCGTCTCCTTGTCGATTCCTTCTGCCCAAATCGATTTCGTCAGAAACCGCTGTATGATCGTAATATCTAATTTATTCTTATCTGTAGAGACAACATATCCATCCTTTTCCCAACGATGCAATTTTTCCATTCTGACTTCCTCTGAAATAAAATGATAATAATTGATTATGATATCTCTGCGCTTGAATGCGTTGTTGAGACTTTTGTAATGGGAAGAATACAGTGATTTGAATGAATAACACCATAGGGCCGTATGTTGTCTTATCAAGTTTTCGACTATATAAACAGGCCCTACTGTACAGAACAGACATCCATTTCTTCAGATTTGCTTGATATTAGATAGACTTAATTTTGTCTTCCGGTATATACCATCGGAGAGAATTCTTAATGGGAGACGGAGTGACCATAACTAATCCTTTGTTAGCCAGTTTCAATAACAGATAACGCGCCTTGTAGATGGTGAAATCGCATTGTTCTGCTACATCACGTGTGCTAGGCCATGATTCTGGTGGGGGAGCCGCTTGCATTTTCCGAATAGTGCATAATTCGGATATGACATTGAGTACTTGATCCGTCTGGGAAGGTTGAGTCGAATCTTTCCGGTTTTCCATTATTAACTCCAGGCTTTATTGAACCCAGTTGGATATCTTGAGCAATTCGGATAATCCAACGGTTAATTTCAACACATGAGGGCAATCTGAATGTTCTATTCAGACATAAAGAATTGCCGGGTATCTCCTGTTTTGTCAAGGTTGGTTTTTGTACGATGCAGATCGATTATATCGAAAAATTGAAATTTTAGATCTTTTAATTTGAAAAACAAACCACATAAAGTATTTTATACTTATATAGATATAATTTGCGACACTATAGATCGCAAATGATCGTATTGAAATGTTATCTAAGTGTTTTGTTGTGAAATTATTTGAATTTGTATTTTTTGTTTTTATTAATTGAATTATTCTGTAATACTTGAAAGGTCGATAGGGTCATTGTTAATGTATAAATGTTTTTTATGATTTATTCCTTGCATCAAATTTTTTCTAATTTTCACAGGATTAAAATAGGATAGGATTGACAATGAAGTTATTTATTTAAAATATGTTTTTGTTTTATGCTGACATTAATCATTATTAGATAATCGTAATAATTGGAAATGAAACTGAATAAAATTATAATAGCGACCATATTAATATTGGGTATTGTGTCTATTATAAATAAAGCCGATCGAAGTTATATCACAGTGACCTTTAATGGCACTATTATTGCTGTGCCTTATTTTACTGATCAGGATCTTCTTGGTAAGACTATCAACCCGGGGGGAGTTTCCAACGTGATATTGAAAAAGGCGAGGGCTTCAACTCACAATAATCTTGAGAACCGTTTGGTAAATTGCAGATTACAGCCAGTAGTTCATCAGTTATTATCCCGGGCAACATTGAAAATATTGCTGGCTTTACCTTGGGTGACTAACAAGACTGATAAATCTCCGAAATTGTATCAGCGGAAGAAACTTTATATATTCAGATTAATGATAAATTTTACTTTTTAATAACTATTTATTACGAGACAAGTGAATCCTAATTATTTTCAATAAAATTTTGGCGTTTAGGTTATTCCTACTATATAATTCCTCATTCATTATATCTCCCAATATTGAATTATTTTCATATCAATCTTATCTCTTTTTTATATTAACCATTTTTTATAGTGATTTAATTTAGATGAAGAATTTAGGATTATTGCGCCAATCTATAATTCATCTTATAAACTTGTAATGGAATCATTTATTCATAAGAATGATTAATTTATCGGATATTAGTTGTTTTTTTCATGCAATAATATTGATGTTATTAATAAATCAATTTGTTTGTATAAATAAGTAAAATGCTTGTTAGATAAATAGTCAGTAGATATTAATGGAGAAAGATTCTTATAATACATAATTTGTAAATAAAATTAAACATTAATAAGGTGACTTTATTGTTGATTTATGTTAACAATTATAGGAATAAGGTTTCTATTTTAATGTTAATTTTTCCTTGTTAATTGTTATCGAAGAATGAAAATATAGGCTTTAACCGTTTAATAACGTTGTAAATACCTGCTTTCCTTTAGTATTGATTGTTATCTGTTCTGTTAAAATAGTGATTTTGGTTTTGTATTTTCTAACGAAAAAAGCATGAAAAATAACAAAAACGTGAACAAACATGGCAAAACATCGTTTTTCGGACAACATTTTTTTGAGCTGTATATGGATCATGTGGAGCATTGCTCTGGGATTCTATCTGGCTGGTAATCTTTTGGGCTGTGCAGTGACAGCGATTCTCTCTTTTTTGGCGCTAATATTTTGCTTTATTCACATGAGGTCGAGATTAAAAACTATGTTTGGAAAAAAATCAGAGGCAGCGGCTGTTGAACCCATGTCTCAATTTGTTGATGATAAAAAGAACGCCAGTGCGGAAGCTCGTCGTTGTACTATTGTTGCTAAAAGCTCGGTATTTAAGGGTGATATTGATGTAGAAGGTGATATACAGATCTGGGGCAAAGTGATTGGCAATATCCGAGTGAAAGAGGGTGCGATCCGTATTATGCACGCTGGACGGGTTGAAGGTGAACTTAGCGCGCCGGAAATCATTATTGATGGTAATGTTGAAGGGACTTGTTGTGCAGCGACGTTGGATATTCTTGAACATGGTGAGCTGCGTGGGATCAGTCGTTGCAGCAGTATGTCTATCAAGCGTGGAGGCTTGTTTTTTGGACAATCGGAACAGGTTGAAAACAAAACTGCGTCTGAACGTGTTGTACCGATGATAAAAGATACCAATAATGATAAATCTAAAGATAAGGCCACGGTAAAAACAAGTGCCTGATAAGACAGGCCCGTGTGATATCTGATTCAGATCCTGCCGGCACGGGCCTTTCCTTTTAGTTTTGTTTACTATAACAATCTACCTATTTAACTGTTTTAATTACTCTGATTAAAGTATGTGGTTTGTCGCATGGTAGGTATCCTGTTTGTTAATTAATATTGGGAAGAAAAGAATATGCCTGTGGTGTTGGAAACAGATAGATTAATCATGCGAGCATGGAAAGAAGAAGACAGATTACCATTTTGCCATTTGAATAGTAATGCAGAAGTCATGGAATATTTTCCTGCCGCTTTGACGGCGGAACAGAGTAATACGATGGTGGATTCGATTATCCAGAAATTTGAGCAACAGGGAGGTTGGGGATTATGGGCTGTGGAGCTGAAAGAAACCGGGAATTTTATTGGTTTTGTAGGTTTGAATATTCCTGTGGCGGAATTACCATTTTCACCTTGTATTGAAATTGGATGGCGTCTTGACAAACCATTTTGGGGTAAAGGTTATGCTAGCGAAGCCGCACGTAAAGCTTTGGATTTTGCTTTCACTCAATTAAAACTTGAGGAAATAGTTGCATTTACGGCAATTTCTAATTTGCGATCTCAAAAAGTTATGGAGCGGCTTGGTATGGTGAAAGATGAAAATACTTTTTTACATCCTCTATTACCGGATGGGCACCCACTTCATGAACACGTGCTTTACCGGGTTAGTCAATAATAGCGCGATTCTCTTTTCTGGTTTTCGTTACCTTGATGTTTTATACTATCATCGCATAGATTGTATCTTGGAAATTCAAATGAAATATGAATTAGCTGTTATGGCGGCCTTGACTAAGTTAGATCATCCTAATACGCGTTCAATTGTTGAAGCGACAGGGATATCTGAACGTAAGGTACAACAGGTCTTGCAAATATTGCAACAAGACTTAGAAGTAAAAATTAACCGTATTAGGGAAGGGAAGATCAGTTATTTTGAAGTTATTTCTTGGGGAATATTTGAAAGTGGTCAGGCGATTAACTGTAAATTGAGCGATTTGGATTTAGCTAAGTTTAAATACTCCCGTCAGCAAGAGAAAGGTATTCGAAACCAAAAGAGTAGAAAAACAATAATGACAACTTATGATGAAAAAAAACATTATTTTGACAATGTAAAATTAAAAAACTATAGAGACAGTATGCGTCTTGAAGGAATGAATATTGTTATGAATAGTTTGCCTGAAACGTCGAAAGAGCAAAAAAATCTTAAAGATAAACTCATTAGAAAGTATAGTTTACAATTGAGGTAATTATGGTAGATAAATATGGAGCAGGGCAAGATCCCTACACATATCCGGGTATCGACACACTTATTAATAAATTAGGTATTCGTGATTCTGTTGTGCTTGAACAGGCAGAAAGGGAACTCACTGAACTTGCTATATTGAATATTTCATTCCAGGAACCACCTTACGATTTGGTCTTTTGGCGTCAACTCCATAAACAGATATTTTCTGATTTATATGACTGGGCTGGTCAGCTAAGGATAATTGATATATCTAAAGGGGATACCCGTTTCTGTCATGCTAAATGTATTGAGATAGAAGGGAATAGGATATTTAATATGTTAGAGAATGAAAATTATCTTGTGGGATTAAACTATAAAGAGCTTATTAAAAAGCTTGCTGAATATTATGCGGAATTAAATGTGATTCATCCTTTTAGAGAGGGAAATGGTCGAACCCAGCGGCTGTTATTTGAATATATTGTTATAAACTGTGGCTATAAAATCTCTTTTGAATCTATAAATGTTAAGCAATGGATTGACGCTAATGTTTCTGCTTATCAATGTAACTATCGGCCATTAATAAGAATTTTCGCAGATTGTGTTTCTATTTAATATTTCTTGCTATTTTATTGATTATTTATGGGTATGGCTTTAAGAAGTAATAAGCTTAAATAGGCAGAAAAATAGCTTTAATTATGGACTTATGTTGGTTGCTATTAGATTATATTTTATAAATAAATTCTCTCATTTAAAGTAGTTCCCTATAGCCTATAGATAATTTTATATTTTATTCGATTTAATAATTGTGAAAATCACTTAATTTGGATTAGATTCATTTAGTGTGCTGGACGATTAGAATAATTGAACTGTGTAAAGATATATCATTATGAATAAGAGTAATAACCACATGATAAAGTGACAAGAATAAAATTATTCCTGTCACTTTTGCTTGCTATTGGTTGATTTAAAAGCAAGCCATTGAGAAGAAAATACTATAAAGAGCTATCGGTCCGCATATTTGAGTACATTTGATCAGTGGCTTATCGCTTTGCAAACAGATAGTTGCGAATGCCGGGTTGGAGGAAAAGGAGGCAATACTTAACACTAAAAGGCAAGCTGATAACTTCTTCATCGTTGGTACCTCATCAGGGGTTTATTGGAGTCAAATAGTTTATCTGCGTTACTAATTATTGTTCAATAAAAGGTAATAAGTTCCCTTTTCGTATAATTTTTTATTGTTTTGTTGAAAATCTGTTGAAGTAACACAGGTGGGGTTGTGACAAAAGATGGGAAAATAATTGCCATTGATTAATATTAATGAATAATTTAATGCTGATTTATTGATGTTTTGTATTTAAATATATTGTTTTTATTATTTTTTTTTGCATGGTGATACATTCATTCATATTGATGCTGTGAAATTATGATAAAAATTTTTTATTTATACTATTACATCCATATTTATGTGACAGGGGGGAACGGGACATCACGCAAGGAAAACAGCAGGAAGTGGGAAGGCAGCTTCCTGATACTATTAATAAATAGCTTTGTATAATTTTTGTCTTTAAAATTATTTATTAATATTAATTACTCCGTAATGGTTAATCACTATTAGCGATAAAAATAATTCATCATGCTTTATTTAGGATCTACTATAGTTAAAGTGTATTATCAATGCATGACTTATGTAATTAAATGATTTAGTCGGTAGATCTCTTTTGAAGAAAGTATTAATTATTAACCTTAAGGAGAATCCATGATTAATATCACTGAAAATACTGCCCTAAAAGCCGTAAATGGTTGGTGGAAGTGTGGCGATACCGGAATAATTTATCAATGGGGATATAATCCGAAAGGAGGCCCTGGACAAATTACAGTAACATATCCAATCCCATTTCCTACTGCATGCTTATCTATGCAAGTTAGTGTCTATTCCAATGCGATTCCTGCGGATAACTATTCAACAGTTTATGAATTTAATTCTGCCGGTGCTATAATTGGGCGTGATAATTTAGGCTCATATTGGTTTGCAATAGGATATTAAGTAATATTTTAATACAGAGAGAATTAATATATTATAGCTTTGAAATTAAAGAGAAATTATATTGAAAGCTACTTAGTGAACTGCTCCCATAATATTCGATATCAATCTATATATCGGGAACAGTTTTTGTAGAATGTTCGTCGTAAATTAAATTAACCATTGTCTGTTATTATCCGGTTTAGCTTATTTTATCGGGTGTTGGCTAATATAATTCAGCATAGTTTAAAGGTGTGGTTTTTTGCATATTTCATCAGTATATAAACGATGAGTATCCCACGGAAGTATAAGTGTATCTGTGATTATCGAGAATGGAAGGTCTATCAGGCTTGAAAATGGGTAGCCTTCCTTAATACCTTGTATATCAAATTGAGTTGCTGGGTAGACTTTGCATTCATAGCCGTGAGTTACACGAGAGCCAAAAGTTCCACATCCTGTTAAAATAGCTGAGATTAAGACAACTCCAATAGGTTTTAGCATTGGTAATACTCCTGATATAATTGAGCCAATATATTGAATAGTAACATCCCGATTTCAAATTGAAAATACAATATTAACAGATTCATCTTGACTAGTTTGATTCATTACAGCATTGAAATATAAATATAACTAAAGTTAAAGGATAATTATTGTAAAAAGCAATTGATGATGCATTTGAATTATGTATCAATTCCATAACATTATTATTGTCATTGACGAATGGTTAAAGTATCCAGAGATGAAGCTACTATGGTTGATGTTGATAAGTTTGAGAACATTGCCTATCAATAAGATTTTTAGCTTACAATATTAATTTCCTTCCGATCCCGTTAATCCTTTTTTAGGTCGTTAACGGGGTAGCTGATTGATAATTTATTCTATTATGATTTTCATTGAAACGTCCTTTATATACATGAAAAATATAAAAACGTCAGGTGTCGTTATGATATTACCAGGTTTATAATTTTTGCTGTGAGATAAAGCCCTAACCCATAAGAAGTGTGAGTTAATAGGCTTATCGTTCGTGATTTCATGGGGACTGGGGTTTTTGACGCAGCCAGACCGAATCCAAATGCCGGCTGCATAATCAGAAATGGGATAAACAAACTTATCAAGCCAGCAAATAATCCTGTCGCTAGTGTGGGCTGATAAAACCAGCTCTGGCTAGATAAAATTAGCGGGATGAGGGCGAATAAAACACCGGTCAGATAGTGTATTACCCATCCTAAAGGTCTTTCTCCACAGATTGCGGGAGTGCTGGCTATAGTCTGGTGGAAAAATCGTTGTTTTCTCATCCATAAAAACCATCTGCCAACTAGAGCATAATCAAGAGATGGAATACCGAGCAGACGCCTTTGTATTAATGTCCAGATGTCCATACATATTGTCGCGCCGATACCAGTTATCAAGATTCGAAAAATAACGTCTGTGTTCATGTTCTATGCTCCGTCTGATCAGAGATGTTAAGCTGGCAAGCATTGTGCAACTTAAAGTTAGGTTTAAGTCAACTATGAAAGATCTTGATATTGGTTTGGTCGCTCAACTTGTTGGAATATCTCCTTCAGCATTGCGATTCTATGAGAAAAAAGGGCTGATACGTCCGATCGGACGTGTTGGTCTCAGAAGACAATACAGTCCTGATGTTCTGAATAAACTTCAACTGATTGCGCTTGGCCGATCTGCGGGATTCACGCTTGACGATATTGCAGTCATGTTTGATGCAGACGGAAAAGGAAAAGTGAACATAGACAGGGAACGGTTGCTGATTAAGGCAAGGGAGATAGATAAAACCATTCGCAAGCTCAGTTTAATACGTAATGGGTTGAAACATATCGCAAACTGTACTACCTCTGAGCATATGCAGTGCCCTGAATTTCAGAAAATCTTAGCTAAAGCCCAATTTCTGTCGCGTTTTGAAGTGTAACTCGAGGGCGTTCAGAATTCTGTGTCTCGCTATGGCTAATCTCCGTGCTTTTAGGCCCAACGAAGACATATAGAGCTTTTCGTTGGGTCTATCAATGGGCCTAAAAGGTTTGGATTTAGTTAAGGTCGCATCAGACTCTCAGGACATAAAAAAGCCCGTAACTCGTTGTGACTACGGGCTTTTCGGTCTCTTTTGGATTGCTTTATAACCAAATTTGGTGGAGCTGGCGGGAGTTGAACCCGCGTTAATTGTTTTTCATCTTATTGTTATAAATAACATTTTTATGAAATATCTGCGCTGCGTATCCTTTGCAGCTCCTTTCATGTCCCTCCACTGACCTGTTTGGACTTGTATGTGCTGCCGTCATAGTCCTTCAAATATGATCCATAATGTCTGAAAAGCATCTCTGGGCCTTTATGCCCCATTTGAGCTGCAAGCCAGAAAAGATTAACCCCTTGGCTGATGTGTTTTGTTGCAAATGTGTGCCTTGTTTGATACGGGTTTCGATACCGGATTCCGGCCTTTCTCAGTGTGGGCACCCAGGCTTTTTTACGAATTGCATCTGCGCCTGCCCAAGCCTCGCCTGTTTTAGGATCTTCAAATATCACGTTGCCTTTCATGAAAGTGAATGCCTTCTGATTTAATAGGGCCGACATAGCGTCAGTGTTCAGTTCGACTTTTCTGGTACCGGCTTTTGTCTTCGTTCCTTTTATTATTCCCACAACTTTTGCCGACTGGACATGTGCGGTTTTGCCAATAAAGTCGATATCTTGCCACCGAAGCGCGCATAACTCGGAGCTTCTAAGCCCTGTATGTATCGCAAAAAGGAATAAATTTTCCCATTGTTTTTGTTTATTGCCTGCTGCTGACAGTAATGCAGTAACCTCGTTAGGAGATAGGGGGTCAACAATATATTCGCTATCATTTTCTATTCGTTCAGTTTGATACCGTGATGCTGTGACTAAATTCACAGGATTCATACTAATCAGGCAATCAGTAACTGCTTCATCTATGGCGCTTCGTAAAAATGACAGATTGTTCCTGATTGTTTTCAGAGCAGTTGATCGTTTTTGAATCCAAGTTTTTAATATTGCTGGTGTTAACTCTATAACGGGAATTTTATGTAATTCAGAATTATCGATTCAGAAGGTGTTAAAATTAGCCGTACGGGGTTAGATCACGATGAGCGCCATATAAGAGGTGCGAAATATCGCTTATTGATAGCTCAGCTAAATGAAAGAATTGAAGGCTATACTCCAGATCTTTTTAGAGAAGAAGATAGTAAGCATCATAATGACATTAGTACGTTAGGTGTGTTGTTAATAAATATTAATCCACCATATCATGAATCTCAGGCCAGCATGATGGATTTAAGGGTTGTGGTTCCTTTCACCAATCTGAAAGGTTTTCACTATAATAAATCTGTAACGGAGCTGTTAGCGTTCTATTCTGAAGAGAAGAAGATAGTCATTCCTGATATGGTTTTACCTAAGCTCAAGAAGCGCCTGAAGGATCAGGAAAAATAGAATAGGTGAGACATTATGAGAGTGGGAATTTCTGGTTTCCAATCTGAAAGGTTGACACAGATAAGAGAAGCGAGGGGATTATCGAAAATTAACCTTGGTAGGTTAGTAGATCGTTCGCCATCAACTATTACCAAATGGGAAAACGGTAATCATTCCCCCGATGCAGAAGTATTGCATAGCTTAAGTCAGATTCTTAATTGCCCGGTAAGTTGGTTCACAAAGCCTATTGTTAAGTACGAAAAAAAACCAGTATTCTTCCGAACACTTTCAACCACGGCAAAAGACTTATGTATCGCCTCAGAGCGATACATGGGGTGGTTTCAAGAGTTATCATGTAAGATGCAAGAATATCTTGATTATCCAGAGGTTAACATTCCTCATCTTAACGTAAAGGATTACAGAGCGATAGATGATCAATTGATTGAAAGAATGGCTTTTGAGTGTAGGAAAGCTTGGGGATTAGGTATTGCACCGATAGATGATCTATTACTGGTAATGGAGAATGCGGGGATAGTCTGTTCCAGATTTGAACAAGGTAGTTCTGTAATGGATGGCTATTCTCAATGGAATGATTTAGAGAATAGACCGTATGTGGTTTTAGCTAGTGATAAAGATAACTATTATCGTAGTCGATTTGATGCTGCTCATGAATTAGGTCATATAGTCTTACATCGATATATAAATAAATTTGATAATATCAATTTTAATCCAATAGAAGAGCAAGCACATAAGTTTGCGTCGAGTTTCATGCTGCCGGAAGAGTCATTTTCTGTAGAGCTTCCTCCATATCCTACATTGCAGAATTTCATATCTCTAAAAAATCGCTGGGGGATGTCGGCACAATCTATGATCCTTAGAGCGAGAAATTTAGAATTAATATCTTCTCTGGAATATCAGAGGTTATATAAAAATATTTCTGCTAGAGGTTGGCGAAAAGGAGAGCCGCTTGATGATCTTAGAAAACCAGAGTCGGTTCGTTTGTTACCTAGGTGCTTAAATCTATTATTGGATTCTAGAACTTTTAGTAAAAAAACACTTCTTGAGGAATTTGGTTTCCCAAAAGGAGATTTAGAGGATTTATGTTCAGTTCCTAAGGGATTCTTGTCAGAATCACAGGTACTTGATTTCCAATCCAGAATACAATTGAAGAATAGTATTAATATATCTACTACACAACAAGATACAAACGTCGTCAATTTATTTAATAGAAAGTAAAATTGGGAATTAATACTAACACCTGTTATTCTGTTCGTATCGGCCTGAACATCTGATAACCTAAACAAAAGCTGCTGTGTCATAACTTTGAGGATAAGTAATGACGCAGCATAGTTTTATCAAAATTTCGAATGACACCCTGAGACCTGCGACTCCCGCAGCCAGGGAATACCTGCACTCCAAAGTGAAGTGGGGCGATGTGCTCTATGCGGATTTTAAGAAAGCACGTAACCTGCGTTTCCATCGTAAATATTTTGCCCTTCTGAATCTCGGCTATGAATACTGGGAACCTGCTGGGGGTACCATTTCCCCGGAAGAGAAAGCGCTTGTGCGTGGCTACGTACAATTTCTTGCACACTTCGCGGGCAGTGAAGATGTCTTACAATCCGCTGCGGATGAATATCTTGCTGGCATATCTAAAAACCGAGCCCAGAATATTACTGCCACCAAATCCTTTGATGCCTTTCGGCGCTGGGCAACAGTGGAATCAGGGCACTATGACATTTACGAAATGCCCAACGGCAGTCTGTACCGTGAACCTCGTTCAGTCAGTTTCGCCAAAATGGAAGAGATGGAATTTCAGGAACTTTATAAAGATACATTAAACGTGCTTTGGAACTTTATTTTGTATCGCAATTTCCCGACCCGAAACGCCGCTGAACATGCAGCTTCTCAGTTGTCCGATTTTATGTAATGAGAGGCAGAGCCAATGGCTAAAAGTGAAAAACAGTGGCTTTCTAATGTGACATTACTGGGATGTATCTGTTGTCGGAATATGGGGTTGGGAGTAATACTTGCGGAAATTCATCATGTGAGAGCGGTACAAGATATGGCCCAAAGGGCTGCTCATTTCTCCATTCTGCTGCATCCTCGCTATCATCGAGCGTTTGCATCCCACGGGCTTTCATGCGGCACCGAAGGCATGGCAAGCAATCCACAGTATGGCAACGGAACTATTGCCCCAAGTTAAAAGGGAAGTTGAAGAGGTACGGTTATGTCGGGTGTGATATTTTCAACGGATGGGCTGCAATTGACTCAGGCACAAGAAATTTGGTTGCAGGACTGGTTATCCAAGTTCGGTGCATGGGTGTATTCTGGCAGGCTTGATAAACGTCAGAGCAGTATGATTGCTGAGCTTATGGCGACGGTAGAGCTGAGAGGTTATCCAGAACGTCCGATATGCAATGATGATGACGGAATGTTAATCGCTAGGGTAGTAGACCATATTTACTACATTGATCGGGTTGCATTTGGGATGTTGCTTAGTCGATATGTTTATTGTGTATCTGATAGAGCAATTGCCAAACATTATCATGCAACGGTTCAGCCAAGAATTATGATCCGCAGAAATGGTATGTTGCGTAAGCGAAAGCCATCAATGTCAACTTGTCGGCGTGAGGTTGAGGAAATATTAAGAGCAACGGAATATTTGATTTATCAACCATTGCAAGATGCCTTTATAAGACGGGAACAGGAAAGAAAATCAAGACTTTTGTCACGAACGTGTTGACATCTTTGAACTTATGAGCCACTATTTCAGTATATGTTGTGATAGTAGTATTCGTGACTGATAGCCTCGCCCAGTGCGGGGTTTTTTATTGCTTGAAATTCAGATAAGACTTGCTGTTGTCATTGGTCAGAGTTACATGTGTGTCTATGCACAATAACTGACCAAAGGTTTAAATTATCATGCTAAAACATGAAGATATGACAACAACAGCCTCATGTGTTTTAGAAACAGTACCAATGTATGACTGGGTTTCTATTCCCGATGTTTCAACTCTGACGGGGCTATCAACACCGCGTTGCCAATTACTTTTAACTCAATTTTGTCTGGCGGGCTTGATGGAAAGCCGGGACAACGACACTTTTTTCAAGCGTTGCCTTTGATGGGGTGACTTCTTAAGCGGTGAAATGGACGGCTGGTGGAGTTGACGACACCAGCCATTCGCCTGTTCTGTGCTAACCAGAGAGTAAGCTAGTATCGATTATGGAAAATATTGTGAATTTAAGTGGTATCACATTAATTAATGACGACTCTCTACGATTTATCAAAACGTTACCAGACAACTGCATAGACTTAATCGCCACCGATCCCCCCTATTTTCGGGTAAAAGAGTGTGGTTGGGACAGACAATGGGAGGATGTAACAGCTTATCTTGCGTGGCTGGATGAAGTACTGACTGAATTCTGGCGTGTGCTGAAACCCAACGGCAGTTTGTATATGTTTTGTGGTTCGCGTCTGGCGTCTGATACGGAAATCCTTGTTCGTGAACGGTTCAATGTGCTTAACCACATTATCTGGGCAAAACCTTCTGGTCCGTGGCGCAGGCAGAATAAAGAAAGTTTAAGGGCTTATTTCTCTTCTACTGAACGGATCATATTTGCTGAACATTATCAGGGGCCTTATCAACCTAAAGGTGATGGGTATTTCCACAAATGCCGCGAACTTAAGCAATATGTCTTTAAACCGCTTGTGGACTACTTTCGCAATGCACGAAAGGTGTTGGGTGTCACAGCAAAAGAAATTAACGCTGCCACGGGAAAACAGATGGTCAGTCACTGGTTCAGTGATAGCCAGTGGCAATTACCCAATGAAGTGGATTACCAAAAACTGCGGGTATTGTTCGCTCGAATAGCCAGAGAAAAACACCAGAACGGAGAATTAAACAGGCCGTATCATGAGTTAGTAGAATCTCATCTTACTCTGTCACGCCAATATGAGGAATTGAGTCTGGAATATGGGCTGCTGCGCCGTCCGTTCTCGGTGACGGTAGATGTGCCTTATACTGATGTCTGGTCTTTTCCACCTGTTCAGTATTACCCAGGTAAACATCCTTGCGAAAAGCCGGCAGACTTGATGGCGCATATTATCCGATCCAGTAGTCGGGAAGGGGATTTGGTGGCGGACTTCTTTATGGGATCGGGCTCAACACTAAAAGCGGCACTGAAGCTGAATCGTAGGGTCTTGGGTGTAGAATTGGAAGAAGAGTACTTTAACCAAACTAAGCGGGAAATGGGGGTAATAATATGAATAACTACCTCGTTGCGGTGGAGGGGTTATTTGAGTTTCTCTCATTAGTTATTATGGCCAAATAGTGAATTGTTGGATAGTATTTGGCGGATTTCATTGTCAGAAAGTGGTTGTAATCTCGGTGAACAGAGATTAACTTTTTGACTTGAAGTAATACTCTTAGCGAGATCTATATAAGCTCTAAATTCAACTTGGCTGTGTCCACCTTCATTCATTTCCATCGGCTGAATAATCACATGATGGTTTGACAAAAAAAAGTTATACCAAGTATTTTTTCTCACTTTCTTTATTAATTTTTTAAGCAAAAACATTGCAGGTATCATTTGCCCTAGTAATAAACGAGATGTGGTAAAGGGAGTGTCGGGGGTACCAGAGACTTCTTTACCAGTGCTGACGTTGCGAACAACAATTTTATTAATATATAGTCGTATGTGAATTAAGCTCATAAAAATGTGTATGTCAGGTAATTCAAATTTGTTGCAAGTATACGTTCTTCTCTTAATGCAGTGAAGTCTCATGCTTATTGAGTCTTTTAAATCAATACAGGGCAAATCAGCCCAAGTAATTAAATTAACTAAATGATCACTCCATCAGTGGGATGGAATTATGCGTATGGACAAATACACCAGCCCCACTGCATACACTTGGGGCACATTTACAGCAATGCTTGGTGCTCTGTCGCTGAACGACTGGGCCATCATTATTGGCATTATCTGCACTGTTGGCACCTTTGGGGTCAACTGGTACTACAAGCATCGGGAGCTTAGCCGCAATGACAAAGACCAGTAAGTTAAGTGCTGCGGTTATCGGTCTGGTTCTCTCTGGTGCAGGTGCCACGGCGATATTGTCTCAGTTCTTGGACGAGAAAGAGGGTAACCGGCTATCAGCGTATCAAGATGCGGGGGGAGTCTGGACAATCTGCCGAGGTGTTACTCGGATTGATGGAACTCCCGCTCGTCAGGGGATGAGGTTAATGCCGAATCAGTGCCGTGACCTCAATGCACAAGAAGCAAAGCAGGCTATTGCATGGGTAAAACGCAATGTGCGGGTGCCATTAACTGAACCTCAGATAGCAGGTATTGCCAGCTTTTGCCCATATAACATTGGCCCATCGAAATGCTTCTCTTCCACATTCTATAGAAAGCTGAATGCCGGAGATAAGAAAGGCGCTTGTGCTGAGATAAAACGTTGGGTATTTGATAATGGTCGAGACTGTCGACAGACCAAAGGGCAGGCAAACGGCTGTTATGGTCAAGTTGAGCGACGTGCCCAGGAATCGGAATTAACTTGTTGGGGGCTGGATGAGTAGATATTTGTTGGCCAGGATATTGTTTCTGTTTGGTTTCGTTCTTGCTTTGATAGGTAAAGATGGATGGGGCTGGTTTCTGGGGTGTTGTTGCTATGAAATTTAGCTTTCATTGCTACACTATACTAGCGTCGCTCCTTATTTCATTGACAGCGTATTATTATCACTTTGAGTTACAGAAAGAGCAGCATATTACAAAACAGCTGCAATCAGAAATCCAACAGCTTACGGATGCGCTTAATTATCAAAATTCACACATCACTATGTTGCGCGAGCTTGATGTGAAACACATTCAGGAACTTGCTAATGCTAAATCTGAAATTGATGTTCTTCGCAATGATGTTGCCGCTGGTCGTCGCAAGTTGCGCATCCAAGCCACCTGTCCCGTGCGTGAGGCCACTACCTCCGGCGGCGTGGGCACTACAACCACAGTCGAACTCACTGGAGAAACTGGATCAACTGTTCTTGATATCCGAGAAAGCATCATCAATGACCGAGCAAAATTAAGATATTTGCAGGATTACATAAAAACTGAATGTTACAAGGCGACAAAATGAAAACAGAAGTTGATCTGATTTACTTCGAGAAAGACAGAGAAACACAAACACAACCCAGTAAATACTATGTATCGCACAACAATTCAGAGACGATCCTTGACCAAACGCTTATCATCAGCAAAGGCGAATTCGGTAAATACATTGCAAAAATGGCGTTTACTAATTTCCCTGAACTGAAATCAGAGAAAGAGACAGCTCCTTCTAATTGAGGAATAGAACACATTGCCACCTCAGAGCAAATGGTACTGGGGTGGCAGGAGTATGTTAGGGGGCAGTGCATTAACTGAGTATTGGAATTTTTTCTTAAAATAGGCTTTACGTCAGAGGACGAAGAAAAAAATAGTGCTATATATTCAGTTAGCGTTTAAAGTTCCTGACCTCAAAAACGGTTACATTAACACCTTGGAAAGAAAGACAAGATAATGAAAGACATAGACGTGCGGCGTGCTGTTCATTCTAAAATACTGAGGGAGCATCACAAAGATCCAGATACATTGATTATTGACGAGTTCATAATGAGTCTCGGAGCAAGCCGTGCTGATATTACGGTGATTAATGGACTTATGCATGGTTATGAAATCAAAAGTAAAAGTGATAACTTGCTCCGTTTACCATTACAGATTCAATATTATTCATCGGTTATGGATAAGGTAACTCTTGTCGTTTCTGAAACTCACTCTAAGCCAGCAATGGAGATTATTCCTGATTGGTGGGGAGTTAAGATAGTAACGCAAGGTGCAAGAAATGGTATACATTTATATACTGAGCGCCACAATCGCCTTAATCCGTCTATAGATAAAGTATCCCTTTCTATGTTGCTATGGAAAGAGGAAATGCTGGAAATTTTCTCTGATTTAGGTAAAGACCGTGGTCTAAAAAGCAAACCACGGCGTGTATTATGGAATAAATTAGCCGAAACTTTAGATACAGATGAGCTTCGTGATTTGGTCAGGAAAAAGCTTAAAGCCCGTACAAATTGGAGAGCTGAGAGACTACCTTAGTAATATGGTGGTTTTGTCCAATTCTCCTCCAAACTTCTGGACTGCCAAATTTGTAATTTCCCGCAGGATCTTGAAGGTATTGCGTGTATTCTCTCGCGTAATTATCAATATCTCTATCACCTGTAGAGAATGAATTTCCTGAGTATTCAGGGTGGGTCACAATTGCTTTACTATGAGCGCCATACTGTTCATAGCCATATCGATTCGCAACTTGCCCTCTAAATACTAAAAAATCACTATCGGCAGTATATCGAACACTGGCGGTAACACTGGGGAATCGAGTTGCAAGGCGAGAATAATCAGGGTGCTGTATACCATAGTCACTATAAATAACGTTTCTTAATAACTGTCCGCTAGAATGAAGAGCTTGCCACAATGTCCATTCTAAGCGAGTTTGAGAGTAAGTTCCTAACGATATGCCGCTCAAATCAATAGGGAAAGATCCTGATGCTAATGATATAGAACGGAATCTCTGGAGGTTGCTAAAGTTATTAATCAAGCCCAACGCAAGTATTTTGCTATGCTCTGAGCTGACATCACTTTCTGATAGCATATCTCGTAGATCGATAATTATATCAATGTGCTCAGGGGTAATTTGTAATTCATGGATATAATCAGTAATTAGTTGAGGATTGACTAAATCAGTGGTTGTTAATCTGAAGCAAATTTCGCCCTGCACAAGGGTGCTGATAGATTGTTTATAATCAACTGATCTGGTCGGAGATGTTACCGGAATCACTCTAAACCCAGCGTTTCTTGCTTGGATTATCGCATTTTCAATTGGATATGTGTCTGTTGAAGCAATAAATTGCTCTTCGATTAAAATCCCATCTAAAAATACTATAGGAATACCATCACATCCAGAAAGAATTTTTCTCTCAAACCCATTTAACATCTCATTATATGTTTTATCTGGGATATCTGTGTCAGGGTCTATGGGAACTGGCTCAATTTCTAATAGAGGAATAATCTTTGATTTCGTAAAAGTGTCGAGTTGATTTAATGCATTAAATTCAGCTCTTTTGGTCTTTAAAATAGGGATATATGAAATTGTTTCAAGCACTATTTATCTCCTAATTTTGATAAGGTTAAAGAATAGACAGTATATTACCTTTTGTTAGATAACACATAGAGAGCTGGATCGTATTTTCTTAAATAAATGAAGATATGCATTGATAATCGTGATGTTATTCATGTTTCCTCACTAACATAATTTTCTAACGATAAATTCTTATTTCTGTGTCCATTCCCTGAGTAGCTACAGAAATATCCCCATGCCATAACATCCCGTGGTGGCATTTTGTATCTATCGCGTACTAAATAAGATTCCAAAATAGAGCTACATCTTATACTACTCATAATTCTATGTATAACAATGGGTTGAAGAAGACCATGTGTAGCAGAATTATGAAGCGTTATTTAGTGATAATGCTGATATATAATCCTCCCATGCGAGGAGGAAGTGATGTTAAAAATATTCAATTGCGTAAAACTTATCGGATTGATGATTGTTTTTATTTTACCTTGTATTGGGTACTCGGAAACCCAATACGCAGATCCTATGACAACATGTCTAAATGATTATGTCCTTCCTAAATTATCAGCAGACATACTGCCTGAAAAGTTAGTGGATGATGCTTTTATTACGTGCAAATCTCAGGTTGATGAGTGGCTTAAGCCTTTTGAGGCTATTGATAAACGTGAAGAAAACTATAAATCTATGCATGATTTTTATGTTCGAATGGTAAATATCAGACGGAAAGCCGAATTAAACAATAACTGAATGATGATTATTTGTTATTGAATAAATATTACATGTTGACTACCTTCCACGGTGGTTTTTATATTTTAAGGGAAAGAAATGGCAAAAAATACTGACTGGGAGGGAATAGAGCGCGATTACCGTTCCGGCCTCATCTCAATCAGAGAGATTGCCAAAAAGTACGGTATTAGTGATGCCGCAATCCGCAAGAGGGCAAAGACTGAGGAATGGGTTCGCACTATTGTTGAAAGTACGCAGTGCGGACCTGATGCGAACCAAACGGAAAGTCAGGTAGCAAGTAGCACCAGTAATATCTTGGAGTCTGAAAAGTTCGCAGAGAGTTCGCAAGGAACCGCAGGGATTCTAAAGCCGCAATACGAACAGTTTGCTCAAAACATAGCGGCGGGTATGCCGATGAAAGAGGCGGCAATTTGTGCGGGTTACTCTCCAGCCCGTGCTGATTCTCAATCATCCATATTGATACGCAGACCGGAAATAAAAGCCCGCATTCGAGAACTGAGAAACGAAGCGGCGTTGCTTGTTTCATTCAATGCTGGACACCTGGCTGAATTGTCGTTTCGTGCTGGGAAGGAAGCGTTAGCAGATAAGAAATTCGGGCAGGTTGCCCCAAATATTAAAAACGCCGCTCAGCTTACCGGTATCGATATGAGCAGCAATAAAACTGAGGTCAATGTTGATCTCGCTGGTCTGAGTTATGGCAAGGTCTGTTGTCACGCCTGCCAATTGCCCGGCTGATGTCTGGTCAACACATATGGAGAAACTGCGCGAGGGAAAACAGGTAGCCCAGTCATCATAGATGGTGTGCTGTACGCCTTTAGTAGTGACTGGGCGACAGAGGTTTTATATGACCGAGCATTGGGTTCTGTTCGTTGGCGTTGGACATATGGCGGGCGTGGTGGTGGCAAATCGGTAGAGATCGCTCGTGCGCTGGTATTGTTGGGTGCTATAGAGCCAATGACGATTCTCTGTGCCCGTGAATTCCAGAACTCAATCAATGATTCTGTTCTTGCCCTGCTTGAGGCACAAATCATTGATCTTGGACTGTCCCACTTCTATAAGGTCAAAAACAACGAGATTGAAGGTCAGAACGGCACTCGTTTCACGTTTAAAGGTCTTCGCAACAATATTCAAAGCATCAAGTCGATGCATGGCATTAAGATCTGTTGGGTTGAAGAGGCTCAGACGGTATCACAAGATAGTTGGGATATTCTTGGTCCGACAGTTCGCGCCAATAAATCCGAAGTCTGGGTTTCTTTCAACCCCAGAGAAGAGGAAGAGCCAACATACAAACTGATGACCCGGCATCACGAAGATCCCTCTGGCGGCGGCGTTATTATTAGCAAGGTTAATTATTGCGATAATGCTTTTTTCCCTGATGTGCTTAAGCAAGAGATGGAATATTGCAAACGTATCGACTATGAAGCGTATGAGCATATTTGGCTTGGATTACCAAAAGCACTCAGTGAAGCAGTTATTTTCTCTGGCAAGTACCGGGTTGAAGCATTTTCTAATAAGTTGTGGCTAGAGGCCGCCCGGCTTTTCTATGGGGCTGACTTCGGTTTCGCTCATGACCCGTCAACATTAATTCGCTGCTTCATTATCGGTACCAAACTATATATTGAATATGAAGCCTATGGGATAGGTGTTGAATTAGATGAAATGTCCCAGTTCTATGATTCAGTGCCACTTTCTCGCAAATGGCCCATTCATGGGGACAGTAGCCGACCGGAGACAATCAGCTACTTATCTCGTCAGGGGTTCGTTATCGATGGTGCTACAAAGTGGCCCGGAAGTGTCGAAGATGGGATCACTTACCTAAAAGGGTTTGAAGAAATCATTATTCATGAACGCTGTAAGCACATGATTGATGAGGCAAGACTCTATTCATACAAGACTGACCGACTGACCGGTGAAATCCTGCCGGTGGTGCTCGACAAACATAACCATTTATGGGATGCGGTACGTTATTCGCTGGATGGTTATATCACAGGCAAAAACAACCCACTTCGTATATCTAAAAATCTGTTGGGGCGAATTTAATGTTTTTCAAATTCAGACATAAAAAGAAAGCGGAGGCTTTGCCAGTTGAACAGGATATTGATCAAGCATCACCTCAGCCAATGAACATACATCCGGATACTGTCGGATCGATAACAGAGAGAAAAGTAGCTCGGCCTGTTGAACCATACAGGCCCCCTCCCGGTGTTGTTCCTACTGAACAGTTATCCGCATTAATGGCAATGGATTCTACACCTTATGAATATATGACGGGTACAGGTGGTATATCGGGAGATGTGGGTTTCCCCGGTTATCCTTATCTGGCCCAACTGTCACAATTACCCGAATATCGGAAAATGGTCGGCACTATTGCAGGGGAGATGACTCGTAAGTGGATAAAGCTAACGTCAGTGGGGGATAATGACAAATCAGATAAAATCAAAGCGCTTAATGAGGCTATTGAAAAATTCCACGTTCGTGAACGGTTAAAAAAAGCCATTGAACATGATGGTTTTTTTGGGCGAGGTCAGATTTACATTGATGTTCGCACGTCAAGAGGCGTGCTTGCTGCAACCGATCCGGTTGAACTTGAGTCTAGATTATTTCTGTCACCCAAAAAAATCACAAAGGGGAGTCTTATTGGCTTTAACGTCATTGAGCCAATATGGACATATCCGGGGATTTATAACGCTAGCAACCCGTTGAGCAATGATTTCTATAAGCCGTCAAGTTGGTATGTGATGGCAAAAACTGTACATGACAGTCGTTTGATTACATTTATCACCCGGCCATTAACCGATATGTTTAAACCTGCGTATAATTTCGGCGGCTTATCACTGACTCAGATTGCAGAGTCTTATGTACAAAACTGGTATAGGACACGTGATAGCGTATCTGATTTGATCCATTCATTCTCTGTGTCTGGATTTAAAACCAATCTTCAATCGACGTTGCAAGGACAGGCGAAGAATCCCGATCAGTTAATTTATCGTGCAGAATTGTTTAACAAGATGCGTGATAACCGAGGGGTAATGATGCTGGATAACGAAGAGGAGTTTTTCCAGTTCAATACACCGCTAAGTGGCCTTGATTCACTGCAAGCCCAGTCTCAGGAACATATGAGTTCAGTCAGTAGCATACCGTTAGTGATTTTTACAGGTATCACACCAAGCGGGCTAAATGCGTCATCTGATGGGGAAATCCGTGTTTTCTATGACTTCATTGCTACCTTGCAAATGTTAGTGAAAGATGGATTGGCACGAATGATTGATATTATTCAGTTATCCGAATTTGGCGAAATTGATCCTGATATTAGCTTTACATTCGAGCCGCTGTATCAAATGAATGATGAACAAAAAGCCAGCATACGTAAGACCGATGCAGATACTGATTCAGTATTAATTGCTGCAAATGTGATTAGCACAGATGAAGCTCGCGAACGTCTAGCCAACGATGAAAACAGCCCGTATCACTCTCTGGAAATCAATGATGAAATCGACAAAGAAGACGACATCGAAGAAGAGGGCAACACGGAAAACATCATCTGATCCCCTTCAAACACTCCGACAAATTAAACCTAATGCCGGTGTTCGGGTGTGGTACAGCAAGCAGTTATATAAGCTGGTGGATGAGATGAATAACTCGGTGATTTACTGGGTATCCGCCAATTATAAGAACAGCGGTGCAGTAATGGCAATGGATGTTAGCCCGGAGATGTTGATGCGTTCAGCAATGCGAAAATTAACCCGGCGTTGGTTAAAGCAGTTTGATGTTTTAGCTGATAAGCTGGCGAAAAAATTCACGGCTTTATCAATGGACAACATGGATGCCTCGTTAAATCATGCGTTAGATGCGGCACATATTTCGATACCGTTCACGATGACGACAGAAATGAATAACGCGCTACAGACGGTCATTGGTGAGAATGTTGGGTTGATTAAAAGTATTCCACGGCAATATTTATCCCAAGTTGAAACGCTAGTGATGCAATCAGTAGCAAGGGGGCGTGATCTTGGAACGTTGACAAAAGCCTTGCAAGAGCGTTACGACATTACTAAGCGCCGAGCAGCCCTGATTGCTCGTGACCAGAACAACAAAGCGACTTCTGTTATGCAATCTGCCCGGCAGCGCTCAATCGGTTTTAAGACGGGCATTTGGCGGCACAGTCATGCAGCAAAAAAATTTCGTCAATCACACTTGAAAGCGGATGGTAAAGAGTTCGATTTATCAAAAGGGCTTTATATTGACGGAAAATGGATCATGCCTGGTGAAGAAATCAATTGCGGGTGTGGTTGGCAGGTCGTCATTCCTAAACTAACCAACTAATTAATCCGAGAAATATTATGAATCACGGTCTGGCGTTAGATCGGGCTTCTGTACGCTCATACGACAGAGATGGGCGTTTGCATGTTGCTGAAAGTCCTATCTCTAAGGCGACGGTATCATCGTATTACGGAAGAGAAATCCCGAACTGGCAAGGGTTAAGGCTTGATCCTAATCGTATCTACAAACTGTTGCGTGCCCCTGATGAATTAGAGAAAGGGGTTGCAACTTTCAATAACCTGCCGTTATTGAAAAAACACATTCCCGTCACGGCGGCCAAACCTTCAACAGAATTGATTGTCGGTACAACGGGATCAGATTCCATGTTCGATGGTACATACCTGAAAAACAGCCTGGCAATTTGGGATGCTGAATCTATAGCGGGTATTGAATCGGATGAACAAAAAGAATTGTCAGCGGCGTATCACTACGTCGCTGATATGACCCCCGGCATGTATGACGGCATTCATCATGATGGCGTTATGCGCGATATCGTCGGGAACCATGTCGCTCTTGTTGAAGAAGGGCGAGTCGGTGCAGATGTTGTTGTCTGCGATTCCCTCCCTCTGGAGTTAAAACACATGAAGTTAAATAAAAAAATGGTGGCTGTCGCTGTACGTGCGGCGCTGGGGGCATACTTGCAGCCGAAATTAGCACAAGATGCTGCACCAAAAGAAATTGCCTCATTACTGAAAGCGGGTGGTAGCGCGAAAAGTATAGCGGAAGCGGCGAAAAGCAAATTCGGTACACTTCTGGCTCAGGATATGGAAATCGACTCAGCGGAGCTTGCCTCAATCATTGAAGCTGTTGCTGATGATGCGGAGACACAGGAGCCTGCGGAGTTACCCGCGCAGGACGATGATATCTGTGCGCAAGTACTTGAACTGCTTGCGGGTAAATTGCCAGAGGAAGACTTGGAAAAAATCCGGGCGTTAATTTCAGGCACTCCCGCGCAAGACGATGATCCCGATAATAAACCAGAACCAAAGGAAGAGGATAGCGTCAGTAAGCCCGCAATGGATGCTGCTATTCGTGCAGCTACTCGAAAGGCAGAAAAAGACACAGTGAATCACATTAATGCTATTCGCATTGCTGAGGCTGAGGTTAAACCCCTCATCGGTGATGTAGTAGCAATGGATTCTGCTGACGAAATTTACAAGGTTGCGCTTGATGAGGTGGGTGTTGATACAACCGGCGTTCATCCGTCCGCTTATCGCTCTTTAGTGAAAATGCAGATCGGCATAGCAGAATCAGCAAAACTTAAAGCCCGCCTAGCAATGGATTCTGCTGCTATAGATTCTTTTGAAAAACGTTTTCCCACCGCATCTGAATTAGTGAGGATTTAACTATGGGTTTTCCGAACAAAATTAATCACTATCCAGCCCCCGGCATTGAGGGAGCATTTGCCAGTACTAACCCTAGCGCCACTTTGTTAGCAAGGGACGGCACGCTGATTGCGGGTAACGATGGAGTAACTGTTGGGCGTTTTGCCTGGGTGATTGATGGTGTTGTTTCGAACAAGGGGGCGGGTGCCCCGTCTGGTTTTGTGGGGCGTGACGGACAAGCGTCTATCACTCTTTGGTTGGGAGAAGCATCCATGCTGATCCAACCCGGACGTGAAGTCACTTTATTTACTGCGGGTGATTTTACGGTACGAACAAGCACTCCCGCAAAAGTTGGGGATAAGATTTACGCATCCTTAAAAACGGGTGAGGTGCAGGCCGCCGCAGCGGGAAAAACTATCACTGATTTTATCGAAACTAAATTCGTTGCCGGTACTGCTGCTGGTGCGGGTGAATTAGTCAAAATGGGGACCTGGAGCTAATGAAACGACATACAGATTTTCAATATATTGAAGGGGAATACGGCATTGTAGTACCACAGGCCGTCGATTACTTAAATCCCCAATATGCTCGTAACTATACGTTAGCTATGGATGCACAGCCAGCTATGGTGACCGTGAGTAACGCCGGTGTTCCTGCGTATCTGACTAACTATCTCGATCCTGAGTTGGTTCGTGTGTTGGTCACGCCGATGAGAGCGGCTGAAATTATCGGTGAAAATAAAAAAGGTGACTGGACAACGCTGACAACCCAGTTCCCGGTTGAAGAATCAACGGGTGAAGTGAGCTCATACGGTGATCACAGCAATAACGGCATGTCAGATGCTAACGTGAATTGGGTGGAACGCCAGAGCTATCATTTCCAAACATTTACTGTCTGGGGGGAGCGTGAGCTGGATATGTACGGTACGGCCCGTATCAATCGAGCAGCGCAACTTAACACCGCAAGCGCATTAACCCTAAACAAGTTTATGAACAAGTCTTATTTCTATGGTATTGCGGGGCTTAAAAACTATGGACTGTTGAATGATCTGGGGTTAAGCGCACCGGTGGTACCGGCTGCAAACGGAAAATCCAATGGTACAACGTGGGAAACCAAAGATGGGCAGGCAATTTATGACGATATTTCCCAACGCCTATTTAAACAGCTTACAAAACAAACGGAAGGGTTGGTGGAACGAACAGAGCCATTGAAACTTTGCATGTCGCCAACAGCGGAAGTCAATCTGACAAAAACTAACCAGTACAACGTTAATGTTACCGATCAATTGAAAAAGAATTTTCCGAATCTGACGATTGAAACGGCGGTTGAATACAGTACGGAAGCGGGGGAACTGGTTCAATTGATTGCTGATACGCTTGATGATGAAAAAACGGCTTATGCCTCATTTACTGAAAAAATGCGGGCACATGCGGTTGTTGTGAGCTCATCCAGTTTTAAACAAAAGAAATCAGCCGGTACGTGGGGTGCGATTATTCGTTATCCACACGCTATTGCACAAATGTTGGGGGTTTAAATGGTGGCAGTCATTGTGGGGTGTAAATTGCCTCACGGGTTAACGATTGAAATTGATGGGAATAGTGTGACGCTAAACGGGATAAATTCATCAACAATTATTGGTGGTTATGGGCTGACATATGATGTTGATAAAGCGTTTTTTGACAAATATCTGGAGCTCTATGCAGATACGGAATTGGTCAAAAATGGGCTTATTTTTGCCCAGGAAAAACTCAAAGAGGCTCGGACGGAAGCTGAGGAAAAAGCCGGGTTAAAGAACGGGTTAGAGCCTATCGATCCCCAAAAACCGGGTAAGAATATCGAGCAGCGAAAAGAAGAGGATTAAGCTAATGGGCTTTGTTGTCGTTTTTGATGTCGTGAAATTTCGCACTCGTTACCCGGAGTTTTCTTCTATCAGTGATGTCCTGCTGGATACCTATTTTATTGAAGCAACACTCTATCTTAACAATACGGCCCAAAGTCCAGTTAGTGATCTTGAACAACGAATACTGTTGTTGAATATGCTTGTTGCTCATATTGCCGAACTTAATCGTTTATCTGTTAGCGGAACAGCGGCCAATCCGCTCGTGGGGCGAGTTAGCAGCGCAAGTGAGGGATCTGTTTCCGTTTCGGCTGATATGGGCGTTGTGAGTGAACGTGCTGCTTGGTTCTTGCAGACAAAATACGGGGCTATGTACTGGCAGGCAACAGAGCAATATAGAATTATGCGTTACGTCCCCGGCAGCTCTCCCTCTCACTATCCGTCATATTACTATCCACGGACTCAATGGAGACGCTAATGTCGAACAGTATCAAGGGCGGTGATGCAGCAAAACGCTACTTAAAGCAATTAGCTAAAAGAGTGGGTGAAGGCCAAAAATTGCGGGTTGGTTTTTTCAAAGACGCGACTTATCCCGATGGCACCTCAGTTGCAATGGTGGCAATTAGTAACGAGATTGGCGATCCGAGGCGTAATAGGCGACCCCGTCCGTTTTTTCGTAACACTATCAACGAACATGCTAATGAATGGGGTGATGTGCTTGCACAGGGCCTGAGTGCTAACGATATGAATGGGGATGCAGCGTTACGGATGACCGGGGAAGTTATCAAGGGGCAAATTCAACAATCTATTCGTTCTTTCACTTCACCGGCTAATAAAAAATCCACTATAGCTAAAAAGGGATTTGATGCGCCGTTACGTCACACCAAACACATGCTGAACAGTGTTGATTATGTGATTGATGAGGGGAACGAATGAACCTGCACAATATTGTATCTGGTGCTGTTGGGGTTGTTAATCCGCACTCACCTGGAGAGATACGGGTAAGTGTGGGATATGATATTGCACCCAGTGGTAAGCAAGTCCCGCGCTACATTACAACACCCGTTACCGCACAAATCCAGCCACTGACTTTTACTGATCTACAACATACGAACGGCTTGAATATTCAGGGCATGCTCAAAGCGGCTTATGTGAATGGCAATTTTAATGCCGTCAACCGCCCCAGACAGCAAGGGGGTGATCTGTTGATTATTAATGGTGAAGAGTGGTTGATAGTGCAGATTTTGGAAGAGTGGCCGAATTGGTGCAAATTCGCTGTTACATTGCAGCGTGGGGAACAATAGTGGTGACGATAAGTGTAACGCAAGACGATATAACAACCGCATTACGCGGTTTTTTAATGGCCTTAATACCCAGGCGTAGCGTTATTTTGTCTCAGATAAATCGCTCACCGATGCCAGATGGCGATTTTATTGTTATGACACCATTGAACAGCACGGGTTTATCAACAAGTGTAGTGATCTATAACGCACCAACAGCGGCAGGTATGGGAAAAAGTCTAATCACTCGGACGACACGCTGGACATGTCAAATTGACTGTTACGGTCAGTTCGCTCATGAGGATGCTCACATTATTGCAATGACGGTGCGCACTGAATATGCGATTGAGCTATTCAAGAGGTCAGGTGTCGATATGGCACCACTTTATGCCAGCGACCCGATTCAGACGACGATGATTAATGGTGAATAGCAATATGAGTCGCGTTGGACATTTGAATTTACTGCTCAAATCAACCCTGTTGTGACAACAGAACAACTATTTTTCGACAGTATTACGCTGAACACTAAAACAGTGGAGTCTATTCATGGCAATTCCAATCAGTAAAGACGTGAGGATTAATCCGGGGGTGCTGTCGGCAGCGGGTAATGCTGTTGATCTCAATGGATTATTACTGACAGATAATATATATGCGCCTGTTGGTGTGGTGCTGTCGTTCTCGACTAAAGAAGATGTGGCGGTATATTTTGGTGGTGCATCCGAAGAGTATAGCATGGCGGCTATTTATTTTTCAGGGTACAACAACTGTACAAAGACACCCGGCCAATTACTGTTTTCCCGATTTAATCGAGCGGCAGTATCGGCCTGGTTACGTTCAGGTTCTTTTAATGGAGTAGCTATTGCCGATTTGCAAAAAATGTCCGGTACATTGAAACTCAATATCAATGGTACAGCAATAAACGCCGCAATCAATCTTGATGGGGTTAAATCCTTTGCGGATGCAGCAAAGAGCATTGAAACAGTGATTGGCAAGGCAGTAACGGTTGTGTTCGATACCACCCGTAAAGCTTTTATCATCAATGTTGTCTCTGGCAGCATTAAACTGGAAGATACAAATATCACCTATGGTACTGGTGATGGGGCCGAGGCTCTTAAGTTCACTGGCGCACTAGGAGCAACGGTTTCTCAGGGGGCTACAGTGTCGGCGGTTCCTGATCTATTCGCTGTGATTAAAACGCAGTCTCAGCAATGGGCAGGTTTTACGACGGTATTTGAATGTACAGATGAACAGCATCTTGCATTATCCGCATGGGCTAGTAGTCAGGTATATCGCTATTTCTATGTTGCCTGGACAACAAGCGGCACGGCAAAAGTGAAAGGCAGTCAGGAAACTATCGCCCATAAAATTATTGGCATTCACAGCTACGGGAGTGTCGTTCCTGTTTTCTGCTCTGATAATATGAAACCGGCAGCAGTATTGGGTTATGCGGCGGTGCTGGATTTTGAGCGAACGGAGGGACGTGTTCCGTTTAAATTCAGAGAATTGAACGGCCTCAGTCCTGATGTGATCGATTCTGATGTTTATGATGCATTGATTGCTAATGGATATAACTTCTATGGCAATTATGCCGCTAATAACATCACCGAAAATTATTGGGCTGATGGTACAATAACCGGTGATTTTAAGTGGTTAGATTCCTTCTGTGGTCAAATCTGGCTGAATGCGAACTTACAGGGGGCGGTTATTGCCTTGTTCAAATCCAACAAGACTGTTCCTTATAACACGGCTGGCCGTGCGCTGGTGGAAGCCTCGATGAGTGATGTTATCCAGCGGTTTAAGTTGTGGGGCGGTATCCGATCGGGCGTAACATTATCGGCTGTACAAAAACTGGAAATTATTAACGCTGTGGGATCTGATGTTTCAACGTCAATAATCGCGAAGGGTTATTACTTGTATATTGGGGAAATGTCTGCCTCTATGCGTGCAAATCGCACCAGCCCAAGCTGTACACTGTGGTATTGCGACGGTGGCAGTATTCAGAAATTCGAAATGGCATCTACGGAGGTTCAATAATGTCAGACACAATCACTTCTGCTGATGCGGTAATTACCCTGACTGTGACCAATTTATACCCGTCTGGTGTGCAATTACAGGGATTTGCCGCCGACAACATTTTCGAAACTGAGGCGTTGGATTTGGCTGAAACGGTACGTGGGGCGGACGGTAAACTGTCAGCGGGTTTTATCTACGGCAATATCAATCAGACGATTCATATTATGCCTGATTCAGAAAGTCGCACCATTTTTGATACCTGGGCAACGACATCACGTACTAGCGTCGCGGTGTTCAGATGTAATGCGACGGTTATTCTTCCGGCCATCGGGCGTAAATACACATTGGTGAACGGCGTTCTGAAGCAATGGAAAACCATGCCGGACGCAGGAAAGGTTTTACAAGCGGCGCAGGCCGTCATTGAGTGGGAATCAATAACAGGTGAGGCATATAGCTAATGGCACGTAAAGAAACCTTCATCACTATGAATGATGATAATCGCGACAAAGGAAAGCTTTTTTACATTCAGGAAATGCCCGCTTCGCAGGCTGAATGGTGGGCTATTCGTGCATTGATGGCAATGGGGAGAGAGGGGTTGGATATCCCCGATAATTTTCGGGATTTGGGCATGGCTGCATTAGCGGTGGTTGGATTGAAAGCAATTTCTCGCATTGCTCCTGATGAAGCTAGGCTACTACTTGATGAACTGATGGGTTGTGTGCAGATGGTTCCGAATCCGGCAGATAAAAAAATCAAACGCGAACTGATCGACAGTGACATTGAAGAAATTGTTACCCGGCTGAAATTACGTGCAGAGGTGCTTAAGTTACACGTGGATTTTTTCAAAACCGCCAACCAATCGTAATCCCACCGCGCTATTCCAGCATCTCAAGACCATTCGGTATCGTCGGTTATACAAATGTCCCAGGCACAATAGCGACCGTTATCTCGTCAGGAAAAGCAACGCTCCATGAGCTGGATACAGTTTATGGCGTGGAGGACCTTTGGCAGTTAATAGAGATTATTCAGGTCGATAATCACAATGCTTACGTTTTACAGCAGGGTAAAAACTGATGGCAAACATTATAGATGAACTTGTTATAACGCTGGGGCTTGATGCGGCTGAATTTAGCGCAGGTGAAACCACGGTGATTGCCGGGATCGGTGGGTTGGCTCAGGTTATGCAAAAACTGATTGACTCGTTTAATGATGGTGAAAAGAAAACCAGCAAATCATTAGACAAAACCGGTAAGAAAACCGAAAAAGTGGCAAAAGAAATGGAGGCGGCAGGAAAGAAAGCTTCCTCTTTCTTTTCCAGCATAAAGAGCCAGATCTTGGCTTTGACGGGTGTCTCGGTCTCACTCGGTGGACTGAAAAGTTTTGTGACCAGCTTTACCGGCAATCTCAATCAGTTAAGTACTGTCGCTGATGCGTTCGGCATGTCGGCTAAAGCGCTTGATGGCTGGACAAAAGCAGGTCAAGCATTTGGTGTCAGCGCAAATGAGATTGTGGGGGCATTTTCACGCATTAATGATGCTAAAGCCCGACTAAAATCAGGTGTTACGCTTGATCCGGCTCTTGAGACACTGTTAAAAACGGCATCACAAGCGGGTGTGGATATTGATATTGCCTCAGAAAGCACCGAATCCATCATGCGTAAGCTGACTGGTGTTTTTCCCAGGCTTAATAAAGATCAACAGCAAGCTTACGGTGGTGAACTTGGGTTCGGGTACGCCGCGCAACAGTGGTTCTCATCCGGCCACGCACTCAAAGATGTGAATAAATTTACAGCCAGTTCGGGTGTGGATGATAAATCTGTTGCCGCCGCGCGTCGTTTTCGTGAACAGTGGACAGAGATAAGCCAGAGTTTTGAGAAAACAGGCTACATTCTGTTTAATGCCCTTTTACCATATATCAATGATTTCAATATATGGCTAAAAAACTTAGCTGATTGGATGAATAAGCACCCAGAAGAGATTAAAAAAGCGGTCAGTGGTTTTCTCGATAAGATGAGTTTTATTATTTCAGTCGCTAATCAGGCCGCGGATGCGGTAGGCGGTTGGGGTAATGTCATCATTGGTCTGATCGGGTTGAAGTTTGCGGGGTGGTTATGGGGAATTTATCGCGTGGCTTCGTCCATGCTGAAAATGGGGAAAGGTAGCGGCGGATTGTCAGGCAAAGGGGCTATAGGGAAAGCCGGGATATACGGCGCTATCGGGTATGCGTTATATGATCCTGTGGAGTCAGTCGCGACTTCGATTGTTGGGCAAGAGACAAAAAATATACTGGATTCATATGGATTGTATCTGGCAAGCGACTGGACACCCTTTTTTAGTAAAAAAGAGTATGAAGCCTATCAGGCAAAACTGGATGGTAAAACCTCTAAGCCAGATACGACCGTAGTCAAAGAGGTCAAAAAGGAAGAAAAGCGCAGCGAAAATGACCGTATCATTCGGGCCGAGGATGAACGACAACAGCGGCTAGAATACAGCAATAATTGGTTAAAAGCCGCGTTAGATAAGCTGACCGATTCAATTAATAAACTGATTGATTCGCTCGTTCCTCAAGTCGCAGCCGCTGAAATGTCACCGAACATTACCGGCATGAAATTACTGGGTTGGCTATCACCAAAATTAGCACAACTTGAGCAGCAGTTCGGGTTACCGGAGGGTTTGTTACGTAGTGTTGCCATGACGGAATCGGGAGGCAATCAGTATGCTGTGTCTAAAGCAGGTGCCAAGGGCTTATTCCAGTTTATGCCAGGTACAGCCAAACATTTTGGGTTAATGGATGATGATGTTTTTGATCCGGTAAAATCTTCGGAAGCCGCGGCAAAATATTTATCTCAGCTAATGAGAATGTTTGACGGAGATTTGAGTAAAGCACTGGCGGCTTATAACTGGGGACAGGGAAATGTTATACGGAAAGGATTGGGCGCTGCGCCAAAAGAAACCCGCGATTATATCCCAAAGGTATTGGCGAATATGCCACAACTGGGGGCTCATGTGGCCGCTCAGCGTTATTCGAATACGGTAAATAACAACCGTACCTCCTCTGTTTCTGAGAGTTATCACATCGGAACTATTCAAGTCAGCTCTAACGCTAACAACGTAAAAGGCGTGGTTAACGATGCACGGCAGAAAATAGGTGGATCAACGCTGGCAACAAACTATTCAACGGGGGTGACTGGATAATGGAGTTTTCTCTCAATCAGACCACGGTACTTAGCGCGTTCCGTAGCGGCAACCTGTTATCTACCGTTAACAGTATGATATCTCCTGGATATGGTATTTATTATGCATCCGGGCAGAGAGTGGGTGATAAGCCGTTTACGCCCACGTCATTCATTGCAGTAGAAGTCACACGAGAGGCGTCAATCACCACTGCGCCGATAGAGAAAGGCGGCTATACATCATATAACAAAGTGCAGCGGCCCGGTGAAGTCCATGTGACATTTTCGTTTGAGGGGTGGACTGGTTTTTCTGGTTCCGTGCCTAACTTAACAAACCTCACCCTGACGTCCCGTTCCGATGTTCTTGAAGCGTTAGATAAGATGGTATCCAGTGCTGAAATTTACGACATTGAAACACCTGATACTACGTACACAAGTTATGATTTGATTAAGTACGATTTTCGAATAAGGCAGGATAATGGTGTTACCTTACTGATTGTGACTGCAGTTTTCCAGGCTGTACAAGACATTGCCGAAGTGAAAATGAGCAGCAATGTTGCTAACAAGTCGAATACAACAAAGAATGAGACGGCGAAAGGCCCAAGTAAAAATACCGAACAATCAACAGGCTCAACAAAACACGCCACATTATCTGATGTTAAAAAAGCCCTGACCGGATTGAAGGAGTCGATTTTCAGTGCGACAGCGAAAGTTGCCGATTCGGTTTCGTCCGGTTTCACGTCAGCTATGGAGATAGTGACGGGGCCACTAAATAGCGCCGTGGTGAGTTCTGCGGATCAACTCATTAAAGCAGTAAAAGAATTATCAGGGAAATTAACGTGATTGAAATAGCACTCAGAGCGGTCAAAGCTCAGGAATTCACTGTGACCTTGAATGAGCAGTCATGCATGATACGTCTCAATCAACGTAGCACAGGTTTATATATGGATTTAACCGTCAATGATAAACCTGTGTTACAGGGAGTTGTGTGCCTCAACTGCAATAAAATTGTCCGTTACTCCTATCTTCGATTTTCCGGCGAATTGTTTTTTGCTGATTTAAACGGCTCATCTGATCCTCACTGGGAAGGGTTAGGGCAACGCTACAAATTATATTACCTTTTTCCAGGCGAGGTGACTCAGTGACGTACAAACAACACAATATCAAAGTTGAATTTCAGCTAGTTGACGGCAAGACATTTGATGATAGCGGTATATACTGACTATCGACAATGCACGTGTTTATGTCAACATGGTGGAGTGGGGCGGCATATCAGGGACACAAATAACATTACAAATCTGGGGCTTAACAACCAGCCAAATGGCAACGTTGAGTTATCGCGGGATCTGGATTGGTAGTGCGAAATTCAACTTAATGCGTGTATGGGCGGATGGTCATGCTATATTTGAGGGTTTTATCAGTGATGCTTGTGCGGATTTTAATCAGTTACCCGATATTCCCCTGACGATAACAGCTAGTGTGATGTTTGGCCTAAGAGCAAAGGACGTTGAACCGTTCACTGCATCGGGAGATGTGGATATTGTCGATATTATTACTGGAATGGCTAAAAAAGCGGATCTGACGGTTGAAAATTATGGCGCCACAGGTGTTATCTCCAATCCTCATTATACAGGAAATGTTGTCAATCAAATCCAACAGGCGGCAAATGCGCTAGATATAGACACTGACTTCGGGATTGATAAAGTGACTATTTGGCCTCATGGTCAACCGAAAGTTGAAAAACTGCTGTTTACGTCTCCAGAATATGGGCTAATTGGCTATCCCATATTTACTGGCGTGGGAATAACAGCAACTACTCTTTTCAGTAATGAGATTATTTTAGGTCGTAAGATACAAATAGAAACCTCTTTGCCGAACGCTAGCGGCACTTATCTGATAACAGGGGCGGAACACTATCTTACCTCCTGGCTTGATAGTGGTCAGTGGCATACATTTTTTAGTGGCATTCCAGTGAAAACAGAGGATAAAAACAATGGGGAAGCTGACAACAAAACCAACGGACATAAACAGTGAAACGAATGCTTTTGATTTTGTCATGAGGCGGTTTCTTAGTCAGCATGTTTTTATCACTTTGGGCCTTATTATTAAATCGAACGGGAAAACCGTAGATGTAAAGCCGATGGTACATAATATGACGGGAACAGGGAGAAAAATCGAGAATGGAATAATCTATAATGTTCCAGTATTTCGCCTTCAGCGTGGTAACAGTGCTGTCATTATGAATCCAGTGGTTGGTGATATTGGTTTAATTGCTATCTGTGATCGTGACATTAGCAGCGTCAGAGCAACAAAAGCGCCGGCGTTGCCGGGCTCAAAAAGAACGCACAATTATTCAGATGCAATTTACCTGGGGGGCGTTTTAAATGCAGAACCACAACAATATGTTGAATTCGTAGATAATCAGGTAAATATTGTTTCACCGAATAAAATTAACGTAGTCGCTCCGACAACGGAAATGACTTCATCAAATTCAATCACAATGAACTCACCATCTATTATATTAAATGGTGCGGTTATTCAAGGTGGTGGCGGTAACGGTGGAAATGCAATATTCGGCAGTACCGTAACAGCGAAGGGCGAAATTACAGGAAATGGGGTTAAACTTTCATCACATGTGCATGGTGGTGTTGAATCTGGTGGTTCGAAAACCAACAGTCCAGAGTAAAAATATGTATAGAAATCTAACATCAAATATTATTGTCGCAGGAGCTTTGTTTGCCTGCGTGTTTAGCGCCGGAGCAAAAAACAGTGACACTTCTCGGCAAGAAAAGATATCCGCTATGTGTATGTCCCAGTCTATATTACAGCAGTATGCCGCGAGTGCAGGGCTTAACTATATAGATCCGTCCACCCTCGCAGAAGAGGTCCTGTTACAAACAGGAAGTTACTCGACTGAAAGCCCGGTATATAAAGCTCAAAAGGAAGATGCTGTAAATCAAGGAAAAAAATTGATGCTAAAAGAGAAACAAGTAATGAATATTATCCGGTATTACTATGAGAATCGTGATGAAGCAATGTTGTCGCGGGGGGAAGGGGGGGCATCCGTTTTTCAGCAGCTATGTATCGTTAATCCAAAACGTTATCTTCCTAGCTACAACGCGTTAAAAGCAGCGGGAAAAATATAGAATCGAACGGTTCAAGAACCTATAAACCCCAGTCGTGTTGGTGGATAAAGTCATCTTCGGCTTACAGTACAATATTGTTGCGTATTTTCATCAGACGTATGACACTCATGACAAAATGATGTCAATGTGATGCTATTTTTCTAAATCTTGCTTTTAACGTTCGTTATCTTCTGGAATAAGGCTTACATAGGTGGCTAATTGTCATTTACTGCATGGTTGTAAGGTTCAGAATAGTGGTTTAATATGATACATAGTGACACATTATGACTGTTTGTCACTCACTATAACAAACTATTTGATAAGGTAGAACGTCATGAATCTATCACTAAGGAATTGTTTAGCAGTAGTTTTATTCGGAGGAGTGCTGTCGGTTCCTTCATTCTCTGCTGGTTATGTGGATTCGAGGGACGGTTGTAGTATGCTTAGCTTTAAAGTAGGTGAAACTATCTGTAGTCTGGATGATTTGAAAACTCAATATCAAGAAAGAAGAGAGATTGTTGATTCATTAGCTAATGAAATTAGCCAATATTATTTAAATCTCCTAAGCCTTGATGAAAGTCAAATTCGTGGTATTTTGCTTCAAAACGATATAGAAATTAATAAGGCTTGCGAAACCACAATGAGAGGATTTGAGCAGGGGCTCAAAGCTATGTTGAAGCAAGATCGATCCGATGAAGAAAAACAAGAAATGAGGATGTATCTGAAATCTATAGCAAAGGCCAGATTTGAGATAACTCGTCTTAATGATTTTTCTCGTCAATTATTTACTTTGCCTAAGATTTATAAAAGCGATATAAATAAAGCTGCTCTATCAGAATTGGCTGCTTATACAACCAAAAAGATTGAGTCTGGGAATTTTTCATTTACTGGGTGATAAATGGAACAAGTGGATGTATCAATAAACGAGTATACGAGGAAAGATTTTTTTGATGACGTCTTCCTAAAGCATCCAGATCTTGAACAGGCTATTCTGCAAGATTTTAAACACTATAAAGAAACCGGAGAAGTCCCTGATTATTTTGGTAGGGATGTTGCTTACACTCAGCCAGAAGCAGCATATAAATCATGTATGATGCATATTCATCTTTGCTTTCCGCCTGATTCATTCCCTACAAATAGGGTTCAGTATTATAGAACGTGTAAATCAAATAGCCCAGAAAATGATGCTTGTCTAGTATATGTTCAAGGTCTCTTGGAAGAAAACAAATATTCCTTATTGGCGATAATGCATCCTGATGCTCATGGAAAAGCTAGAAATCCCAAGATAATGAGTTATCTGGCAAGAATAGCTCAGGATTTCAGAGATAATAACTAAACCGTCTAGTACGGTTTTTTTCATATCTGGCCGCTTAATTGCGGTTTTTTTATTTCTATAAGGTACGAAAATGCAAACACGTTCACTTCTGCTTGATACCGCGTCATGGGATTTAACGTTAGATGATTCTGGAAATATCGCCATTACTGATAATCCCTATTCTGTAGCGCAGGATGTCGCTTGTGCCTGTAGTACATATCTGGGGGAGTGCTGGTATGACACAAAATTGGGTATTCCTTATTACCAGCGAATTTTGGGACATTGGCCGGGAACTCAGCTAATCAACAGCAAAATGCAACAAGAAGCAATGAAGTTACCTTATGCTCAGTCTGCCACTTGTAAAGCTATAAATGGGAAGGAGATAACTATTACGGGCATGATGACAATAACGGACTCGAACAATCAATCAACGGTGGTAAATTTCTGATGACTAACTCTGTAGTACTGACAACAAGTGTTCCAGGTGTAACCTTTACAAAGACGGGTCTAACTGTGCCCGACGAGGTTGATATTTTAAATGGGCGGTTAAATGATTTGGCTACAGCAATGGGTGGTGCAATGAGTACGAGCTTAACAACACCGCAAGGTCAAATAGCCATGAGTGATGCGGCTATCATTGCTGACAAGAACGATCAGTTACTTGCTATCGTCAATCAAATTAATCCGGATTATGCAACCGGACGTTTTCAAGATGCTATCGGACGAATTTATTTTTTAGATCGAATTCCAGCATCGGGAACAACGGTAACAGCAACATGCACTGGGTTAGTTAATACAGTTATTCCAATTGGTAGTATTGCTCAAGATAAAAAAGGGTATCTTTATCATTCAATAACAGAGGTTAAGATCCCGGACAGCGGCTCTGTTGATGTTGTTTTCCAAAACTCAACATCAGGGCCGTTAGCATGCCAAATTGATGACTTGAACACGATTTATAGCTCGGTGCCCGGCTGGTCTGGTATCAGTAATGCGAGTGCTGGCGTACCTGGTACTGATGAAGAAACCCGCGCTAATTTTGAGTATCGTCGTAAACAATCTGTTGCTAAAAATGCGACAAACTCATTACATGCCATTTATGCCGCAGTATTAGAAGTAAATGGTGTGGCAGACGCATACGTTATTTCAAATGATACATCGGTAGTAAAAACGGTCGGGGTATCAAAATACAGAATGGTGCCAAACTCTATTTATAGTGCTGTGTATGGGGGAAAGACTGAGGATGTCGCTAGAGTAATCTGGAAGAAAAAGCCTCCAGGTATTCCTACGAACGGAAATACAACTCACACAATTGTGGATGATGAAAACTATGTTCAGCCTTACCCCGAATATGAAATTAAATATGTGATACCAGCGCCCATTCGTGTCTATGTTGACGTCTCACTTGCTAATAGCGATTACCTTCCTGCTGATATTGAAACACAGGTTCAGTCAGCTATAGCGCAAGCATTTAACGGAGAAGACGGTGGAACCCGAGCAAGAATAGCATCTACATTATTTGCTGGTAGATATTATTCAGGCGTTTATAACATAGATACATCGAGTGTTGATATTTACAATATTACGCTTAGCCGTGACGGTATTACTTATTCAACATCAATTAGTTTTGGTATTGATGAAATCCCAACGCTTGACGTTGATAATATATCTGTGAAATTAGTAGGTTCATAAATGGAAAATGTGGGAGCAACTATTCTTGCTCAGTATGCCGCTAGTCCAAAACTCAACTCACTTATTCGAAGTTTCAATGCCGCTGTTTCCTCTTTTGAATTTATTAATACATTTTATGATCTGATTTGGAATATTGATACAGCAAACACTTACGGGTTGGATGTGTGGGGAAAAATAGTGAATGTCAGCAGGCGGCTGACTGTTAATGAAAATGTAAAATATATAGGTTTTGGTGAAGCTTTACTGAATGTTCCGACAACGACAGATCCAAATCCATTTGACCAAGCACCATTTTATTCCGGGGAGTCAAAAACAAAAACTATTGAGCTATCAGATCAGATGTACCGAAAGCTAATTATGATGAAAGCCATGTCAAATATATCTGACTGCACTATACCAAACATCAACAGAATGCTTGTTTATATGTTTAACGATAGCGGACGTGCATATATCACTGATGATGGAAATATGAAGATGAGTTATGTATTTGAATTTCAGCTATCAACAGCAGAATTAGCAATTGTTCAAACATCGGGAGCACTGCCTTACCCGGTTGGTGTCAGTGTCGCAATCGTTCAAAGGATACCAACAAATGAAATCAACTGAAAAACCCACTCTTATTACGGTTCCGTTCGCAAAAGATGGTAACTATAACGAAATTGCAACAAAATCTACTGAAAGCAGTCTGGCGAAAGGTATCGCTACGTATCAGAGCGGTTTTCCCCCGTTAACGATGACTGCAATATCTGCTGGTGGAGTTCCTCCATCCGGCAAGGATATGAACGGGATATTGAATGATATTACTACCGCAATACGTTATTCAATGTCTGGTGGCTTGTATTCGTATAATGCTGACTTTAGTGCTGCCATTGATGGTTATCCTAAAGGGGCCATTGTTGCCAGTTCTGATGGAAGTAAAATTTGGTGGAATGGGGTAGAAAATAACAATACAGATCCGGATAGTACATCAGTTTCCGGTTGGAAAAATCTACTAGCAGATCCTAATGGGTTATTTCTACAGAAAGCTAATAATTTATCTGATATTAATAACAAAGCGACAGCGCGTAATAATTTGGGACTGGGAGAGATTGCAACTCAAGATTTTATTCCTGGCGCCACACTCACAGAAAAAGGCATCACCCAACTTACAGACAAGACAGGTAACAGTAATACCCTTGCAGCAACTCAGAAACTTGTTTCTGATGTGAATGATAATGCCAATAATAAGCTCGCTAAAAATCAAAATGGCGCTGATGTTTTCAATAAAACTGAATTTGTAAAAAATATCGGTTTATCGGAAATGGTGGAGTTGGCTAAAGGGGCGGTGCCGAATAGCCGGAAAATTAACGGGAAGCCGTTGATCGGGGATATTAGTCTGAATGCTGGGGATGTGGGAAGTTATGCTAAATCTGAGAGTGATAATACTTTCTTACGCATTTCTAGCAATAAAACCGCAACCGTTGGCAATTTACTGATTGACAGTAAAACTCCTTTTCCTAAATTGCGTTTCAAATCGAAAGATGGATATATATTGGGAATTAACGGTTCTGAAGGGAAATTGTTGCATATCTATTCTGACGATCCCAAGAATCAGCGGCGTTACAATATATTAACGCCTGAGAGAAGTGGTACTCTTGCATTACAAAATACAGCTATAAAATCCGAAAATGGTTGGTGGCAATGTGGAGATACGGGGGTAATTATTCAATGGGTTAAAGTCCCATCAGCTCAACAATCATGGATAAAGGTAAATTATCCAATTTCTTTTAAAAATAAGCTTTTTGGCTATGTTGCAAGTATGTCGAGTATCAATACATCAACTGGCCACACATTAGTACGTAATGCAACACTATCGACATTTGAATATCAAGCAGGTACTCCCAACAATGATGAGAATCCAGGCAAAGTTGTACATATATTATTTTGGGGGGTATAAATGGTCTATTTCTCCAGAAAAGAATGTGTTTTTTATAATGAAGCTCATGAAGAGTGTGTTGAAATAACAGTAGAAAAACACAATGAATTGCTTGACGGTCAATCACGCGGGTTTGCTATCGTCAGTGATAAAGAGGGTTATCCAATTCTTACAAAGCAAGCACCGTCTGTTTATCACAAATGGGATAGTGAAAAGTGGATAATATCAGAAAGTGATAAAATAAAGCTTAGACGGGAACAGCAACAACAAGCAGAACATAAGAAACAGCAACTTATGTTCACTGTAAGTAAACAGATCGCTCCGTTACAAGATGCTGTAGATTTGGGGATGTCGAGTGATGAGGAAAAATCGCTGTTAGCAGAGTTAAAAAAATATAGAGTATTATTGAACCGCATTGATGTTAATTCAGCGTCAGATATTAACTGGCCCGAAAAACCCTTAGAATAATGGAATCAGGGCCAATTGAACGTTTAGATAAGTCTAATCAAATATGGCTTTTTTGCACTACTCTGACTGAATCGTCCTCAAAATGTTGGATAACCATCCAACATTTAAAGGTGTAGTCCATTTATGTTTTAGTCTATTAGGTAATCATCAACCCACCAGGATAATACTTAATCCAATCAATAGCAGCACTGGGGTTAAATGGCTCAATGCTCAGTCCTTCCAGGCATTGCCAGAGTTCCTGGGTGTTCTGGGCTGTAATAACAATACAGTCCGGCATCACCCGGATTTTTAGTGGCATTCCGAAGGTAAATCCCGCCTCCTGTAACCATTTTCCTTTTAAAGAAATGCCGTTTTTAGCTACCTTGCCAAAACGTTCAGCTTGGGAAATTCGGCGAATTGTTTTATTATCGCGTTTAGCCATAATTAACTACCTTATATAGTTAGTTGTGGTAAGCAGGGTTATCGGGTGCCCGCCCGGTAGCTCTGCGTCAGTGAAAATAGTCTCTCAATGTTGAATTATGAACTATAGGTCACCTTTCTGCAATAAAAATGTGACCTATAGTTTACCTAGGCTTTTCGTTTTCAGGTAGTCCATTGAGGGCGTCATTCCAGTGTTGATCCCGTTCTATATTATTCACTATTTTGCTGATCCATGTTTCTGATTTGCCCCACCGTATAGCCAGTTCGCGGCGCGTCCAGCCTTTTCGTTTCATTTCAGACTTAAACAATTCTGGCGGTATACGTTTCAAAATTACTCCACAAATATAAACTATTTATCGACACATCATAGTATAGCCATTTTGCCGGTAGGGTGACATTAGTAAATAAAATGACCGCTTAAGTGACATGAACATAGGATATGCCACACCAAAAATATCTATCACTAAGGCGATTGCTATATGAAGTTGGGTTACATGCATGCGTCAAAAGTTGACGGTATCAGGTGCTGGATTTATGAATAATGCCCTATGAGGTAGAGATCTAGTGAGGCATTTTATTTTGCACTATGCATTATAAAAGAGGTGTTAGCCCTATTTTAATGCGTAGTATTTACACCTAGTTTGCTGTGCTACAGACATAAAAAAACCAACCTAATCATGGTTGGTTTTTCCAAAAGCTCCGCGGCTCCTTTGCGTATCCTTTTGTGTCCCTTCATTGTCCGGTCAGTGTCCAATCAACTTTGCTAACTCACTGTTTTTAAAGCTATTGTCCTATCACTGTCCCTACTAAATTGGTGGAGCTGGCGGGAGTTGAACCCGCGTCCGAAATTCCTACATCCTTGGTACTACATGCTTAGTCTAATCTTTACATTCGCTTGCCAGCTGCGGACAGACACGCCACTAACAAACTAGCCTGATTAAATTTAACGCTTCAACCCCAGGCAAGGCATCCACGCGATCTCTTTTGGGTTTGACCTCTCTTGATCCCCGTCCTAAGAGCGGAGGCTAGGGAGAGAGGGCTCTGCGCAGGTTATTAAGCTGCCAGTGCGTATTTTTCGTCGTTTGCGACTATTTTTTTGCGGCTTTTTACGAGGCCAACCGCCCCTCGGCATGCACCTTGGGTTTCGCGAATCCCGTCGAATCCAGAATCAGCCCCAAGTGTCTTAAAAGCAAGTATATCAGAATACTAAACTATAATGCCAGAATTTATCGCCCAGCATTCTTCATAATACGCGCTTTGTCTAATTTCCATTCACGTTCTTTAATGTCCGAACGTTTGTCGTGCGCCTTTTTGCCTTTTGCTACGCCAATCTTGATTTTGCACCAGGCGTTTTTCCAATAAAGAGATAAGGCAACAACGGTATAACCATCACGATTGACTCGACCATATAATGAGTCAAGTTCGCGCTGATTAAGTAAGAGTTTGCGTGAACGCATTGGATCACAGACGACATGGGAAGAAGCTACATTTAACGGGGTGATGGTGGCGCCAAAAAGATAAGCGTCTCCATCTTTGAGCAAAACGTAACTGTCGCTGATGTTGGCTTTACCAGCGCGCAGTGATTTGACTTCCCATCCTTGTAACGAGAGACCCGCTTCAAATTCTTCTTCAATGAAGTATTCGTGACGAGCTCGTCTATTCATGGCAATGGTTGCCGAACCGGGTTTGTGTGCTTTTTTCTTTGTCATAGTGTATGCATTATACTGAATGCTTTGGTGAAAGAAATCTTTTCCCGCACATATTTGCTGATTAATGAGTGTTTATTGCATTATACGCTGACAGATTTTTCTTTGATCGCGTATAGGTGATATTATTCGCTACAATTAAGCCTTACAGGAAATGATATGCCACAGATTAGTCGCTCTGCGTTAGTACCATACAGCGTGGAACAAATGTACAAATTGGTCAATGATATCGGTTCTTACCCGGATTTTTTGCCGGGATGTGTCGGCAGTCGGGTACTGAGTGTTAGCAATAACGAAATGACTGCGTCAGTCGATGTTTCGAAAGCGGGTATAAGTAAGACTTTTGTTACCCGGAATATTCTGGCCGATAACCAAAGCATTAATATGCAACTGGTCGACGGGCCTTTTCGTAAGTTAATGGGAGGTTGGCGGTTCATCCCTCTGAGTGAAGATGCCTGTAAAGTTGAGTTACAACTTGATTTCGAATTCACTAATAAGCTGATTGAATTGGCCTTCGGTAAGATTTTTAAGGAACTGGCCGGGGGTATGGTGCAGGCTTTTACTCTGCGTGCACGCGAGGTTTATCGTGTCTGATATCAATGTCGAAGTTGTGTATGCATTGCCTGATCGCCAATATCTGCGTACGGTGAAATTGGCTCAAGGCGCAACTGTTGAGCAGGCAATAGTTGCATCAGGTTTGCTGACTTTGCGTAATGATATTGATCTGCAAAAGAATAAGATTGGAGTTTATAGCCGTCCTGTTAAGTTGACGGATATTTTGGAAGAGGGTGATAGGGTGGAAATTTACCGCCCATTATTGGCTGATCCAAAAGAAATGCGTCGTAAGCGTGCTGAACGGGCTAAAAATAATGCTCAATGATTATTATAGACAGTCAGTCATCTATTTTTTTGACTGACTGTCTATATTTCTTTGGTTATTGAAGATCTTCGGTAAGTGAATTTTCGTTTTTAATGTCAGTCAGTACACCATTACTGTCAAATGTCAGTGTCAGCGTTTGCTGAGTCACTTTTTCGTGCCCAGGTTGCTGACGAAATACGTAAAACCACGTTTGAGTTCCAAACGGGTCTTGTAACATTGGTGTTCCTAATGTGTAAGCTACCTGTTGCTGGGTCATTCCCTTGTGAATTTTTGATACACTAGTCGGTGTTAGGTAGTTCCCCTGATTAATGTCAGGGCGGTAAACAGCCCGTTCCAACGTAGAGCAACCCGCGGTCAGCATGACAAATGATACAGCAGCGGCAGTCAACATTTTACAGCGCATGGTAATTACATTCCTTTAGGAGTCAGGGTGTTGATAATAATAGACCTTGACGAAATTGAAAACCTTTATACCCGTTATCTTTCAAGTTGCCTCCTTGTTGGCTGCGCTCCCTTGCCGTCGTGATGCATCTTGAAATCCATAGGGTATACAAGCTTTACTATGACCTTAAATCTACGCAAAAGTTGTATCAAATTATGCTGCTAGCAGCTCTTTGGCATTCGCCAGGGTATTTTTTGTCACTTCACTGCCCGCGAGAAGCCGCGCCAGCTCTTGTAATCTGGCTTTTTTATCCAGCAATTGCATTTGAGTTTCAGTTTCTTCACCGTCAGTCTGTTTACTGACATAAAAATGTTGGTGTCCACAACCGGCTACTTGGGGCAGGTGAGTGACGCACATAACCTGTGTGGATTCGCCTAATTCACGTAACAGACGGCCGACGATTGCGGCTGTCGGGCCGCTGATACCGACATCCACTTCATCGAAAATTAAGGCGGATGTTTCCATTTTCTTAGCCGTTATAACCTGAATTGCCAGCGCAATACGGGAAAGCTCACCGCCTGAAGCGACTTTTGCCAGAGATTGGTGTGGCTGACCAGGGTTAGTGGTGACATTAAATTCAACTTTATCTGAACCATCGGCGTTCAGGTGTTCAGGTGCAAAAGAGACATCGATAGTAAAGCGGCCATGAGGCATAGCGAGTTGATGCATACTGTGAGTAATGAGCTTACTTAATTCTTTTGCATATTGTTGGCGAACCAGATGCAATCTTTCTGCGACTTCCAATGCCTGTTTATGGTGTTTATTAACCTGTTCACTAAGGTGGGTGCAGTCATCTTCTTGCTGTGCCAGTGATTGCTGCTCTTCCAATAATTGTTGATGTAGCGAAGGAAGCTCTTCTGGGGCAACGTGATGTTTACGGGCCACCCTAATTTGTTGTGAAATTTTCTGTTCCAGTTCAAAGAGACGATTTGGGTCCATATCCAGTTGGTCACCGTAGTGGCGGAGTTCATCACTGACTTCATTAATTTGAATGGATGCTTCTTCCAGCATAGTGAGTAACTGGTTGAATTTATCATCCATAGTGATGAGTTCTGCCAGCTCGTGTTTAGCGTAATTCAGCAGGCTGATAATATTTTGTTCATCGTTATCACTTAGTAGCTGGAGTGCGGTTTGGCTGACAGAGAGTAACTGACCTCGGTTTGCTAGCCGTTTATATTCATTATCTTGTTCCTGATATTCACCTGGTTGCGGCGCCAACTCATTAAGTTCTTTTAAGTGATATTCCAGCAACTGCTGACGAGATTGGCGTTCAAGCGCCTGTTGCTGGAATCGAGCAAGATCCTGACAGCTTTGGTGCCATTGTTGATATGCTTGTTTCATTTCATTTTGTAGATTGGATTGATTAGCATAAGTATCAAGCAGGCGTTTTTGGTGACCATTATTCAATAGTAATTGGTGAGCGTGTTGACCATGAATTTGAATAAGATGGGTGCCTAGTTCACGTAATTGGGAAAGCGGTACGGCAGTGCCATTGATAAAGCCTCTGGAACGGCCATCTGACGTTATTGTGCGGCGTAGTAAGCATTCATTGCTGTCATCAAGTTGGTGTTCTTCTAACCATTGACGAGCAGAGGGCGTATCAGAAAGAGAAAATCGGGCGCAAATATCAGCACGAGAAGCCCCATTACGCACCATATTGGCCTCGCCACGATTACCCAGACATAAACCTAGTGCATCAATTGCGATGGATTTACCTGCGCCAGTTTCACCTGTGATGGCTGTCATTCCTGGCTGGAAGTCGATTTCAAGCTCACGAACAATGGCAAAATTGTTAATGGTTAACTGGGTGAGCATCACACTTCTCCTGTGTATAAAAACACCTCTGTATCTTCATACAGTATAAACTGGTTTTTTATACAGTAAAGAGGTGAAACCTAATTTTTTAGAACATTTTTTTAGACCAGCTTAGTTTTGTACTTAATGTATTGAAATAATTATAGTCTTTAGGGTGAATGAGATTGAGCTTCTGTTTGCTGCGGCTAATAATCACATCTTCTCCATCCTGTATAGGTAGAACGATTTGGCTATCGCAACTGACTTCATAGTCGTTGCTATTTTGGGAGAATTTCAACCTTATGTTACTTTCGCTACTGATAACCAATGGCCGGGAAGATAATGTATGTGGAAACATCGGTACCAGGACGATAGCGTTCAGGTTAGGTGTCAGAATAGGCCCACCCGCGGAAAGCGAATAAGCTGTGGAACCTGTTGGCGTTGCGATAATGAGTCCGTCAGAACGTTGGGAAAAGGCAAAACGTTCATCGATATAGACTTCGAATTCAATCATATGGGCCACTTTCCCCGGATGGAGTACGACTTCGTTGATTGCGGTACTGATACGGGGTTTCTGGCCGTTTCTTCTGACTTGGGCTTCTAGCAGAAAGCGGTGCTCATTCCGATATTCGCCATCTAATACTTCAGAAAGTTGCTGTAGGGCATTATCAGGATCTAAGTCTGTCAGAAAGCCCAGATTGCCTCGGTTAATGCCAATGACTTTAATGTCATAACGGGAGAGGACCCGGGCGGCGCCCAACATATTGCCGTCACCACCAACAACGACAGCTAAATCAGCTTGTTGACCAATTTCGGTCAGACCGCCAGTTCGTGCGTCTTTTAAACCGATGTCTTTGGCAACTTGACGATCAATAATGACAGAGTAACCTTTGGATTTTAACCAATGATAAAGCATCTCATGAGTAGCAAGCGCTTCTGGGTGGCGAGGGTGACCAACAATACCTATGCATTTGAATTTTTTATTCATCGTTGTAATTTCCTTCTAGCAAGAGGTTTTATCCTCACAATACGGCGGGTTCCCTTGAATCCCCAGTTTAGATCCCCATAATAGGCTAAGTAGCGAGATTAATGCCAAATACGCGGAGATATTCATGAGTAGTAAAGAACAAAAAATGCCTGACGAGCAAGTCTCGGAAGATATGGAAGTTGTATCTGAACAGCAAAACAGTGCGGATAAAGCAGAAGCATCAGAGACTGAAAGCGTTGTTGATCCGCGTGTCGCAGAGCTGGAAGAACAGCTCAAGCAGGCGCAACAGCGTGAACGTGATGCCATTTTGCGTGCTAAGGCTGAAGTTGAAAATATCCGTCGTCGTACTGAGCAAGATGTAGAAAAAGCCCATAAGTTTGCGTTAGAAAGATTTGCCAATGAACTGTTACCAGTGATTGACAATCTTGAGCGCGCTTTGGAAGCAGCAGATCGTACTAATACCGAAATAGCACCTATGATTGAAGGCATCGAGCTGACGTTGAAGTCTTTCCTTGGGGCTGTGGGTAAATTTGGTATTGAAGTTGTTGGCGACACAAATGTTCCTTTTAATCCTGAAATTCATCAGGCCATGACCATGATGGAATCCGATCAGCATGAACCAAATCATGTCATGATGGTCATGCAGAAAGGGTATACCTTAAACGGCCGTTTGTTGCGCCCGGCAATGGTAGCCGTATCGAAGTAATTTTAGTTTAGTAGTGGTTTTAGTTTAGTAATAAGTATCAATGCCGCTCCAACAGGGGCGGCATTTTTTTATTGTGGCAACTCAGGTGTCCAGTTAATTGGCGCGATGCCTTGTTTTTCTAGTAATGCATTGGCCTTTGAAAAATGTTTGCAGCCAAAGAACCCTCGGTGGGCAGATAGTGGAGATGGATGGGGTGCTTTGAGAACGTGGTGTTTATTAGCATCAATAAAGTAGCCTTTTTTCTGAGCATGGGAACCCCAAAGCAGAAAAACGACGCCTGAACGGTGCTCATTGATAGCGGCAATGACTTTATCAGTGAAAGTTTCCCACCCCAGATTCGCGTGGGAGTGTGCATTACCACGTTCTACGGTAAGTACGGTATTGAGTAGTAACACCCCTTGTTTAGCCCAACTGACTAGGCAACCGTGATTTGGATGCTGGAAGTCAGGTATATCGGATGTCAGCTCTTTGTACATATTCACCAGCGAAGGTGGCGCGGGAATACCCGGTTGTACAGAAAAAGAGAGGCCATGTGCCTGATTGGGGCCGTGGTAAGGGTCTTGCCCAAGTATCACCACCTTAATATCAGCCAACTCGGTGTAGCGGAATGCATTAAATACATCCTGTTGTGGCGGATAAATGGTTTTACCTGCCTGACGTTCTTTTGCGACATAGGTCAGTGTGTCGAGAAAATAGGGTTGTTTTTTCTCGTTACCGATTACGTCGTGCCATGTGAGAGGTGCGGACATAGTAAATCCTTTTTATAGATTACCAAATGGATGTTAGCTTACCGATTACAAAATCAGAGGAAAACCTTTGATGCACACTAAAACTAAATTCTTGATAACTATTTCAATGTTGTAAAGTATTTTTGAAAGTTTATCCAAAGAATTGCTTTGTGGTTAGCTATAGAAACTTATTTAAAACATAAGGTAGCAATATGTTTTATAGTAACTATATGAAATTAACTGTTCTGAATCAATAGTATCCTCATTTGTGTGAATAGATAGGAATGCGACATATCAGCCTGACCAAATAACCGAGGTAACTCATTGATAATTTGGTTTATTATGCGAATGTAGAGATAGAAATGATTACGGATATTCAATACCGTGAAGGGCCAGATTGTAGCTAAGGATAAGCTGGATCGTTTGAATATCGTATGAAACCAAAACAATACTTGTTGTAAGCAGTCAGTTCACTTTGACTCTTTTCTGGCTATTTATTGACAAATAATAGGTAGAAATTTCTCTGTTATCAGAGAGAAGAATCACAGTTGATTAATTTTGTTAACATAATTTAAACATTAATTTAACTTTATGGCATTCCCTGCCGATAGATGAGTTGTACTAATTAAATAGTCGATTATTTTCAGCTATCTTTAGGGGAATTTTATGAGTTTATCAATTGAAATGAATCTATCAGTCGATTCAAGTTTTCCCGTTTTAAATAATCTTCAACGTGTTACACCGTCTTCTGTTCCAGACCAGAATATTAAAAAAGCGACCACTGAAGTTTTTTCCCTCTCGGAAACAACTAAACAAAATAATAGAGTCTATCAATCATTAATTAATGAGCAGAGTATTAACATTAATTTAAAGTCAATCACAGGAATTAAGTCTGAACAAATTAGGGGTAAGCAATCTCATGAAATTGATTATATGTTGACCTTAATTTCTGATGATGTCTACATACGCACCACTATGGGAATAGGTGATTATGTTCGTCTTTCTGATGATGAATTATTAAAGGCAGGAATAGAACCGGCAAATTTAAGGGATGAAACAACGGGTTTTCAGGCAGGTATTTATCGGAAAGATGATCTCTATATAGTTGCTTTTGTGGGCACTAATGATTTGAAGGATATATTAACTAATTTACGACAAGGTTTTGGATTTGATGAAGCTCAATATCATCAAGCCATTGATTTAGCTCGTGCCGCCAGAATGGCATTTGGCGAAAACTTATTATTTACTGGGCACTCTTTGGGAGGGGGATTAGCAGCGACAGCCGCATTATCAATTGGAAAGCCTGCGGTAATATTTAATTCAGCCGGTGTTTCTGACAATATGATGAAAAATTTGGGTTTTTCACCCCAAGAGGGTAGGGCTATCGCTGAAAATGGATTGGTACGTCATTATGTTGTGGAACATGATTTGCTTGATGTATTACAACAGAAACTGCCCGTATCTCAGCCGATAGGACATAAAATCTTACTGAAATATAATGATAATTCAGGAGAATCAGATCAAGGGTTTCCTCATAATCTGATACGTGGACTAAAAGCACATTCTCTTAAAAAGATGTTGGAATTATTAACAATATACAAACCTTGGTCGTCTTTAAATGATGAACAGCAAGGAGAATCTCTAGTCATGCTTGATGAACTGGAGCTGAATGTTTCCGCATAATTAAAGAGAGGCGCGATGAAAGTTGGCGAAGTAATTGAGCCTGAATTGGAACTGGATTGTCAGCGGAGTGAAGAAAATATAACTCCGTTACAATGGGCTATATTCAATCAGCGAATGGATGATGTTAATAATTTGCTGAAAGAGGGAGCTGATCCTACTCAACCTGGTTTGCAACAAGAAAGTGCTTTACATACGGCTGCAAAAATCAACAACCCTGATTATCTTAAATCTTTATTATCAGTTGTGCCGGATGTGAATATTATACATCCCATAACCTTAGCAACGCCTTTACATGTTGCGGTTCAGGTAGGAAGAAGAATGCAGATTGAATTACTGTTGGCCGCCGGTGCTAATCCCAATCAGGCTAATCGGATTGGAGATACTCCGTTACATATTGCAGCCAAAATTAATTCGCCGGAATTGGTGCTGATATTCTTGAAGTCAGGCGCTGATCCTAAATTGCAAAACAAGCAACAATCAATGTTCCAGATGTATCTCAATCTCACACCGCTAAAAGCGCGGAGCCGTGAGATGCAAGCTGAATATGATAAGGTTAATCACTGGCTGAAAGCTCGGCAAGTCAGCCGCTATTATTTGAAGTAAAATAAAAACGGGCTATTTGGCCCGTTATTTTTCATTATGGCTTTAGCCAGTTTAAGTAGCGTCAGCTTCTTAAACATAAAACCCCCCGCTATGCGGGTGGAAATCAAGGGTTATACCAAGAAAAACACCTTTCCGTTACGATATAGATGTTCAAGCTAATATACGTAACTCAAATAAGGAAAGGTGTTTATGGGCATTAAAGCACAAAGCTCAGCACATACAAAGTGGCTGTGCAAATACCACATCGTCTTTTCGCCGAAATACAGACGAAAAGTCATTTTACCCGTATCCGTTCGAGTATAGGTGAGATTTTACGAGACCTTTGTCAGTATAAAGGAGTAGCAATCATCGAAGGGCATCTCATGCCAGATCATGTCCATATACTGGTGAGTATCCCACCTAAAATAAGTGTTTCAAGTTTTATGGGATATCTAAAAGGTAAAAGCGCATTGATGATATTTGATAAGCACGCCAATTTAAAATACAAGTTTGGCAATAGGAAGTTTTGGTCATAAGGATACTACGTGAGTACGGTAGGGCTAAATGAAGCCACAATCCGAAAATACATCAGAGAGCAAGAAAAGTCAGATTTAATGCAGGATAAGTTAAGTACACGAGAGCATGAAGACCCCTTCAAGGGGTAAGCCAAAGAAGCAAAGACACTTAGCTTGAACGAAGAGAAAGGGCGTCATTTAGGCGCAGTCGGTAATATGCCTTATAGGGCTAGAGCAAACCACCCGCTATGCGGGTGGTTATGATTAAAGATAAATAAATTAAATCAGTAATTGAGGATTGGAATATTAGGATCAACTCATAAATCACCATGTTTTTATCGCATTTTATGAATATTATATATTGATTTATTTTCCTTAATAAACAATGTCTAAAAAACAGTGTTGCTAGATATATTCCCTTAAATATGTTTCGGTTTCCCATAGTGGGCTTACATGATAAATGATATCTACATTGCTATGATATTTTTATCTGATTTTATTAAGCGAAATCGTTAATCGTGAACACCCGTGTTGTTACATGTGGTAATTATTATGAAAAGTGAATAAATTTATGGAGACAGTATCTTGACACCTAGTCGGGAAAAATAAAAGGACATAAGTGTTATGGTAAGTTGTTTGGTATGAAATGTTAAATTATTTATTTTTTCGAGAAAATGTTTCTTTATTTGTTACTAATGATGGGAAAGTTAAATTAATTTACTGATGTAGCATGTTTTTATGAAAAATAAATAATAGAACTCGTAATTAACATTAAATAATATTCACTTATTTAAATTTTATTTGATCTGTATCTCAAAAAAAACAGTTCATATTTGTTTAAGTTTGACTTTAATTTAAATTAAAGGTAGAAAAATAAACTTGTGATAAATGTTATACTTATATTGCATTCATGCATATAAATTTGCGGTAGTGTTTTTTTTGAAAGTAATTTTTCTCTAAATAGCTGTTAGCTGTTAGCTGTTAGCTGTTAGCTGTTAGCTGTTAGCTGTTAGCTGTTAGCTGTGAAGCGGAATTGTAGCCGCTTTAAGCCTGATCATTTATTATAGATGATCAAAAATTGGCATGATTGCCGGAATAAATTCACTAAGACTTAAGGCATTCATTATGGACAAATCTGATCTGAAATTTAACAATGACCTGAAAGAAATTCTAAAACTGGAAAGTAGCATGAGTAGATGTGGTAACTGCCATGATAGTGTGGTTACCGAGAATTTTTTCCTGTCGCTGAAACGGAATTGTATTTAGCGGAAAGTTTACTCAATGCGAGAAGAGGCCAGAAACGATATTTCTGATTGCATCAAGATGTTCTATATGATTCTACGGACTTCTTAGATGAGAAAGCAGTATGTCTTAGTACACAAGGGCTGGTTGGAGGTGGAGCATAATTATGAAAACTTATTTATTCCTTTGAGGTTATTATATTAATACTTGCTGTTTTTTAAAGAAATCATGTCCATTCATAAGTGAATAAAAATTGGAGCTAAGGTAGTGAACCAAATAGTAAATTAGAAATATTAAATAGCATACTGAAATAATAGCTAATTAATTTACTTCCATTAGCGTTAGGAAGAAGAGTTTCATAAATTTTAATAATTATGAAGCCTTATTTAATTACATGAAATCTCTATTTGGAATAGTTTGTTTAGGGGTGTTTATGAGGAATTATGATGACAAAAATTAACGAAACACGTGTAGGTAACGTATTGGCTGGTTGGAACCATTTGTCTGTTATTGGATCAATACAAATTCGCAACGCTTCTGGTCCTAGGATACAGCTATTATCGGGTGAATGGTACGATGATTATATCATGGGATGGGGTTCATGTTTTCTTGGTCATGATAGCTCTGTTATACGAAAGGCCATTACTCATGCACTATCACGTGGTTTTCTTCAACAATATGAAACTGAAGAACATCAATTGTTGAGTGAACGCTTCTGCTCTGTGGTACCGTGCGCAGAAAAATTACGTCTTGTAAATTCAGGGCTAGAAGCCACTATGTATGCGACTAGAATAGCTCGAGCCGTAACAGGTAAACGCATTATTTTTAAATTTGAAGGTCACTTTCATGGCTTAAATGATACTCTTACATGGAATATAGATTCCTCTCCACGAAGTGGTGTTGTTTTTGCAAATGGTGAGCTAGAACGTCTTGAAGGTACTACCGGTATTCCTGCCGAATTAGGTCAATTAACTGTGCCATTGACATGGAATGACCTAAATGCAGTGCAGAAAGCATTTGAAACATATTCTGGTGATGTGGCTGGCATCATTCTAGAACCAGTGGCTCTGAATATCGGTTGTATCAAACCAGATGAGGGATTTCTGCAAAACCTGCGTACACTTGCGACAAAACATAAAGCATTACTTATCTTTGACGAGGTGTTAACAGGATTTAGGGCAAATATTGGTGGTGCCCAACAAGACTATGGGGTCATTCCGGATATAGCGACTTATGGTAAGGCATTTGGTGCTGGAATGCCGATAGCTGGAATTGCTGGTAAGGCTGAATATATGGATATGATCGCTCCGCGTGGGCCTGTACAGATAAGTGGCACAAATACGGGAAGATATCTGTCGGTTTCTGCTGCTTTGGCTGTTCTCGAGCACTTAGAAGCTGGCATCCTCTATCAACATGTTGCAAATTTAGAAAGCCAACTCATAAAAAATATGAGAGAAATTTTTAAGCAACACAATATTCCCTGTCATATTGATGGCTATGGCGGAAGAGTTGGGGTTCATATCGGGTCTTCAGTGCGCCCAAAAACAATGAAAGATATAGAAAATACCTACCCTGTGAAATTCGCACATAAATTATTCCGCTTGTTGTCAACAGAATATAAGTTATACGGATTTCTATTACCTCTAATATATTGTCCAGAACCTGTGACGTTGTCTGCTTTGCATACTGCCGAAATGATCGATAGCGCGTGTGATCGATTGGATTCTGCTCTGACTAGGCTGGAATACCATGACAATTAAAAGTGCGCACGCAATTCTTATTCGACGTTTTAACATCTCTGATATGGAAGCGATTCTTAAACTCATAGCACAAATTGGTTCAGAGGATGATCTAACCCAACCTGCGAGTATTCAATTCATACGTGAATTAGAAAACCCGCATCAAGAGGAGATTCGGTTTGTTGCAACTGAAGGTGAGGTGGTTATCGGGACAATGGGATGTAGTTTGGGAGCAATACCATCAAAGTATGTTCTTTGGGCCGACTGGTTAGTTGTTGATCAAAATTATCGTCGATACGGTGTTGCTTCGTTGCTCTATAGAGAAATTGAGGCATTCGCATTAAGTCTCAGGAAAAAATACTTGTGTCTAGATATTGGTAACATTGACAAAGAGCGCGCCGCATATCTCTTTCATCTTCGTAATGGATTCCAAATAGTCGGACAAATTCCAGATTATTGGGGGAAATCTGAACATCTAAACATAATGGCAAAATATCTTATTTCATAGGAAGCATTGACATGACCGTTTTGAACAGCGTTACTGAGTTAAAAGTTCTTGCCGAGAGTTACCGAAAAGATGGCCTGACAATTGGATTGTGCCACGGATGCTTTGATATCGTCCATATTGGTCACATACACCATTTACGACAAGCCAATTTGTTGGTTGATCGTCTTTTCGTGTCAATTACCGCTGATAAGTATGTCAACAAAGGTTCTGAGCGCCCCATTTTTTCCGATTATCATCGTGCCAAATTTATGGCATCGGTTCGCTACTGCCATCATGTAATAGTGAGTGATTCACCTACCGCCGAACGTATTCTCTCAGCTCTTCGTCCTCATGTGTTTTTTAAAGGTGCGGATTATGGCACTAGTACAGATTTAAGACTGAATGCAGAACGAATATTTGTTGAAAGCAATGGAGGACGTATAGCTTTCACTGATGACAAGGTAATGGATTCAACTTCTCGGATCGCAAACATAATTATGGGCAAGAGTATGTAAAACTCTTAAAAATAATGGAGCAAAAATGCAGACACTTCTATTGATTGATCTCGACGGGACACTCATTGATACTCCGCACTACGAAGCCTGGTGTAACGCTGCTCATAAGTTCGGGCTAACGGAGCTTACTCATGAAGAATATCTTGCCAATATCGCAGGACGACCTCGATTAGAAGGTGCTTCCCGCCTTTTGGATTTAAAAAAGGCTGGATTGCTTTCGGGTCCGGATAGATTAAACAATGGCAACATAGGTATGCTTGCGGAAATCAAACAGGCTGAATTTCTTAGGCTTTCTGTATACGCTCGGCTTTTCGATGATGCAGTACGACTTTTAAAGCGAGTAGAATTGTCGTCTCAAGAGATTAAATTTTATACGGCATCACAAAATGCATCTTCCCTATTAGACGATATGCTACGTAAGGAAAGCATAACACTTAATCAGCAAAGCATAGTAAGGCAAAAACAAGATCAGACTCGAGAGGAGTTGTTTTTGTCTCTCATTGAAGAACGTATCCCAAAAGAGGTCACGCTTATTGATGATTCTCCATATTCTATTGACGTAGCCTGTAATCTTGGAATCCGGGCTTATCAGATACATCGCAATGAACTCCTGCCCATGGCTACTGACCAACGCGCTTTTATTATTCCATCCCTCACTGACATCGCAATTCCGATTGTCGAAACAATATAAGGAAATGATATGCAAACTAAATATGAAACAATTCTTGTAACCGGTGGAGCAGGATATATAGGTTCTCGACTGGTACCTAAATTATTGGCGGCAGGCTATAAAGTTAGAGTATTGGATGCCCAATTCTTTCCTAATGGACTTAGTTTCTTTCTTGATCATTCCCATCTGGAATTCGTTAAGGGGGATATTCGTGATAAAACTGTTGTTGAAGATTCATTACGGGGAGTAACAACAGTAGTACACCTTGCTGCAGTAGCAAATGACCCTAGTTTTAACTCAGATCCGGAAGTTAGTCGATCTATAAATATTGCTTGTCTTCCTTATCTCATGACAAGTGCCAAGAATCTGGGGTGTCGGCGTTTTATCTACGCATCATCAGCGAGTGTTTACGGTATAAATGATCAACCTATCGTCGACGAAAGTCAGCCTTGTGTTCCTATTACGGACTATAACCGATATAAATCAGAAGGCGAGGAGGTTCTTTTCGGTCTAACAAGTTCAAATTTTGAAACCATTGCAGTGAGGGCAGCAACAGTTTGCGGTTGGTCTCCCAGACAACGTTTAGATTTGACTGTAAATATTCTGACTGCTAGTGCACTTTCACAAGGAAAAATTACCGTTTTTGGCGGGAATCAATACCGGCCTAATGTCCATATTTGCGATTTAACTCGCCTGTATGCGACACTTGTGCAACGTAATTCTCTTGGTTCAGTCAGCGGGCGTGCCATTAACGTCGGTTATGAAAACCATACTGTGAGCGATATAGCATTGCAGGTTAAAGGTGTTGTTGATCGCTATTTCAATACCAATGTACCTATCGCTACAACAGCTTCTAATGACACAAGATCTTACCGATTAGACTCTCGTTTAGTACAAAATGAACTGAATTTTCAATTTGCTTATACAATTCGGGATGCTGTTTTGGAAATATGTGAGAAATGGCAATCAGGTTGGTTTATTAACAGCACAAATGTTCTTACAGATCCTTGCTACCATAATATGCTGAATATGAAATACATGGATTGGTCTTTCAATGTATCAAGGAGTCTTTGATGCTGACTATCACTTATGCAGGAAAAGAAGAAAATATATCTGAAGTTGGCTCTGATTCGTCAGCATTTATTTCATGTATGACAACATTGGCTAATAGTTTTATCGGACTGCGGCCTCACGTACCAGAAGCATCTGAACGAGCTCAACGGGTTCAGCTACTTATGGATAGAGTATATACATCAGGTGTTGGGGTTTCACGTGAAATAGTATCACTGCCAGCACCAAAAATTCTCCGGCTTTATGATGTCGAAACTGGTGAACCAGCAATTCACAAAAATGGACGAGCCGCGAAAATTATTTTATCTCTCGATACAGCATTTGTTACCAGCACTGAATATTTATGCGTAAGAGGAGGAGAGTTCGAGTTAATCATAAGGCAGTTTATTGATGTTCCCAATAAGCTTGAAGTTTCAGTTGTTATTGAATTACGTCAACTAAATACCGAAATTGGCCCGCGGAGATTACGGTTGGATTACGGGCTTGATATTTCTGCAGGTAACGAATACCTCGGTACGGCTCCGTGGCTAGTTGCTCGTCATTATGATATTAATCAATGTCACTCCAATAAAGATGGTTTTAGCGCTATAGTCACAACCATGGAACAAAAATTGCACTATGATGTTCAATTATTCTCTGCCAGATACGCAAGCACATGGTCATGTCTGGGACAGAGTTGTGCAACATCCGTAACCTTCGACTTTTCCCAGGATGAACATCATCCTCTATTTATACATTGGAAGGTACGTTCAAAGGATAGTAGTGTAGGACTTGAGATATCCCCGGAGTCATTTAACTTCATCTCCTCCCAGAATGAGCATCAAACAAGGTGGAACAAATTATGGGAAGATCATGATGTGACAATCAATGCGTCCGATAAACCCATTGAACTCGGTATTAAATATGCACTTTTCCAACTTTTACAGCATGGTATTGGTGCATATAACCGTGAGTCAGGTTTTATTTCACCAGCTCGGGGGTTGACCAGCCCTTATCATTCAGGAGCGACTTTTTTTGATACTGAACTTCATAAATGTATATTTTGGGTTTGGAATGACCCACGTGTAGCAAAAGCATTCATTGACTACCGATACTATAGTATGGAAAAAGCGATTGAATTTGCAAAATCCACAGGATTTTTTGGGGCGCGTTTTCCAGAGGCTTCTAATGATCATGGTGCTGAAAACGGACCTCACTATGTCCTTTCCTATCCTGATGCTGATATCGTGCGTGAGTGGAGTGTCGATGAAGTATTACACATTTCTGCAGATGTCTGCTACTCCCTATACAGATACTGGTCTGTAACCTACGATGATGCTTATATGAACACTCGTGGTTATAAAATAGTTGCAGAATGTGCAAGATTTGCTGCATCTGTATTTAAGTGGTCCGATAAAAAACAGGCATATGTTATTAACTCAGTAATGGGACCTGATGAATATCATTATCATGTCGACAATAGTTTTTTTACAAACTATCTTCTCAGATGGTGCATAAAATTTGCACTTTCGCTAATTAGATACAAATGCTTCCCCGAGATTTCTGCAAACGAGATCAAGAATTGGAAAACAATTAGTGAAAATGTCTATCTTCCTTGGATGGTTGTTGATGGCGTTTCCATTCCGGAGGAATTCGATGGGTATGCAATTCTTCAAGATACTGAATTAAGAAACGAAAAAAAACGTGGGCCGCAATTCATGGATGAACATGAACGGTACTCTGCCGAAAAACTGCAAAATTTCACATCCAAAATCATAAAACAGGCTGATGTTGTTCTTCTTATGTCTTTATTCCCTGATGATTTCTCTGATGAAGTCAAGCGAGTAACATTCAACTTCTATGAGCCCCGTACTGTTCATGAATCATCACTCAGTTATGGCCCTCATGCCGTGCTTGCTGCAGATATAGGTAAGATAGATGTCTGTGCCGATTTTATATCACGCGCAAGTCGATATAATCTGGATTTCACCCCTATATTACATTACAACAATGGATTACATCTTTCAGCTTACGCGGGTGCATGGCAAGGGCTTGTTGAAGGCTTAGCCGGGCTACGTGTCGCTGAGAAAAGACTTTATTTTCGCCCCCGATTACCATCCGACTGGGACTCCTATCGGTTCATGCTTTATTTCTGTGGGCAACGACTTATGGTTAGTGTACTTGCAGATGGGATCATTGACATCTACTGTGGAGGGAAGAAACTCACTACCGAATGTTGTCCTGATGGACGTATCTATATTTGCGGAGAAACAAATGACTTCATTCGCTGAACGAGCATCACCTTATTCCGAGGCATTACGCTCCTCATCATTCCGGAAATTGCTTATTGGTCAAGGTTTGTCAATGGTTGGTGATGCAGTCTGTTTAGCTGCCCTTCCTGTTGCGTTGATTCATGCCAAACTTAGCGGGGAGGTTTTTGGTGTCGTCATGGCTGCGGTAGGATTAGGGACGGTCATTGGGGCTGTCGCTGGAGGTCTGCTAGCAGACAGAAAGTCACCAAAACACATTCTCATTGCGACAGATACTGCCAGAGGGTTGGCGCAAGTTGCTGCAACTATGTTACTTGTGTTAAACGCTCCGTGGTGGGGATTAGTACTTGCCTATTTAATATTTGGCATTGGCATTGGCGTTTCTCGCCCATGCGCTCAAGTTCTGCTTGTAAATCTGCTACCCAAGCAAGCCTTAGTGGCAGGAAATGGAGCTATGAATTTTGTAGATAACTTTGTGGCAGTAGTCTTTCCGGCCACAGTAGGAGTGATGATCATATTGTGGGAACCAGCATGGGGAATACTGGTTGATGGTATTACATTTTTCGCAGCAGCTTTTTTTACTGCCCTGATACCTGATATAGGAATTCGTGGTTCCGATGATAAATTCTCTATACGTGAGGTATTGAACGGTATTACAGTCATTACTGGTAACTCTGTATTGTTACTCGGATTTATCGCGACATTGATCCTGAATGTGTTGTGCTTCCCTATTTTCTTAGTCATCGCTCCATACGCAATCAGTGATCGATTCAGCGATACGATGTGGGGGTTTTGCCTAGCAGCTTCGGGAGCTGGTGCATGTATTGGATCTGTTATCACAGTACTTACCGCTGGTCACCAGCGTCTAATACGACTTGCCGTGATCTGTGGTTTATTTCTTTGTAGTGCAATGCTTTTATTGGGTATGGGGGGCTTCGCTTGGATGGTCATTTTGGGGGCAATGTTTGTTGGGATTGTTGAGGCATCTTGGCTTACTGGTTGGGCCACTGCTATGCAAACCCTCTCTCCGGAAAAAGACCTTGGAAAAGTTGTAGCGGTAGATACTTTTGTTACCAGTGGTGCACACCCATTCATTTATCTTGGAGCAGGAATCATCGGTGCAACGGTGGGATATTCTGAAACACTAGCATTGACTGCAATCGTTAGTGCTATTGGAATCACTGCCATCGCACTTGCTGCTGTCACTCGGAAAATTTAAAAGGCAATAACATGATTAAATGTAACAATATTCAAGAGCAGGCTATCGAGTTGTCCGAACTAATTTTCAAGCAATGGCAAAATGTTTTGACAACAGGTGATTTTGTGCTTGGTGAAGAGGTTTCAAGATTAGAAAAATGGATGTCACAATGTTGTGGAGGAGCACATGCCATCGCACTCAATTCTGGTACAGATGCTTTGATACTTGCATTGCAAGCTTTAGGTATAGGTTCGGGTGATGAAGTTATTACTTGTGCTAATACGTTTATAGCAACAGTTGGGGCAATAGTTGCTGTTGGCGCTAAACCAATCTTGGCTGACATTGGAGAGGATGAGCTCATTAATGTTGACACCATTGCTCCTCTGATTACTGAACGAACAAAGGCTGTTATACCCGTTTATTTGCGCGGACGCCCCGTAGATATTGCTCCGATTATCACGCTGTGCCGCATGAGAGGAATATATGTTATCGAAGATTGTTCTCAAGCCATTGGAACTATTATCAATGATCAGCAAGTCGGTACATTAGGTGATGCTGCGGCTTTTTCGCTACATCCACTGAAAACGCTCGGAGGTTTTGGTGATGGTGGGATTCTCATCACGACTAACTCGAAGATAGCTGAGTATGCAAAATTTGCTCGCAATCATGGATTGCAGACACGTAATGAGTCTATTTTATTTGGTATAAATTCACGCCTTGACACTTTACAAGCAGCTGCATTAAATATCAAAACTCAGTATCTAAACCAGTGGTTACAACGTCGCAAGGAAATTTCATCTTTTTATGACAAAGAATTGTTCAATACAAAAACTGGAACAGATTTAGGGGCAGGAAAACCGGGAAATGCTTATTATCATTATGTGGTAAAATCAAAAAACCGAGACAAATTGCAGCAGCACCTGGCTAAACATGGTATTGAAACCGCTATCCATTATCCAATACCGATTCATCGACAACAAGCATGGCTGCGTAGCCAGACTCAAATAGCTCTTCCCACTACTGAACGTTTAGCGCAAGAAATCCTCACTATTCCCTGTCATCACCATCTTTCTGACAACGATATTGAGAAGATAGTAATTTTGATAAAGCAATTCGATTTAATTAAGGTTTAATAGAGTCGCACGAATTTACGCAAAATCATAATAAACAGGAAACTCCATTAGGTGTGTATTTTTATCAGGTTATTATTATGTGCATTATTTCGTATATTTAAATAATGTTCGATGGGGTTTAATATCTTTGAAAAATGAAAGGTTATGTATACTTAAATATCTATTTATTCAATCTTGATAAGAATCATTTTAAATAAAATATATGGAAGCCAACTTTAATTTTTGTCGGCGTCCATATATCATATTAGGAATAAATAAGGAAAAATTAAAAATGTATGACGTTATCATTATCGGAGCGGGATTGGTTGGTCTTGGTGTCGCAAATGCTTTGCAAGAACATAATCCACAATTACATGTGTTAATATTAGACAAAGAAAATAGAGTAGCTGCTCATCAAAGTGGGCATAATAGCAATGTTGTCCACTCCGGTATTTATTACTCTCCCGGAAGTTTAAAAGCACGTTTAGCAAAACAAGGGAACCAAACTATTTATCACTTTTGTCAGGAGCACGGGTTATATTATGACCGCTGCGGTAAAGTAATAGTGGCAACACATCAAAAAGAGCTTCCCTTGTTGGAGAATATCTATCAGAGGGGATTACAAAACGGGATTGAAATTAATCGATTATTACGATCTGATTTAAAAAAGCGTGAGCCTTATGTCAATGGATTGGAAGCTATTCTTGTTCCGGATGCAGGAATTGTGAATTACCCAGAAATTGCGGGAAAACTAGCTGAGATTATTCAAAACAGAGATGGGAATATTCATTATCAACAGCAAGTGTGTTCAATTCATGAATATACCGACTACGTTGAAATACAAACCTTACATGCGAGTTATAAGGCTAAACAGATTGTGAACTGTGCTGGATTGCATAGCGATAGAATTGCTAAGTTAGCGGGGTATGAGACAGGAATGAAAATTGTACCATTCCGTGGTGAGTATTATATTCTGGATAGTAGTAAAAATTATTTGGTCAACCATCTGATATATCCTGTTCCTAACCCTGATTTTCCATTCCTTGGTGTACATTTTACACGAATGTTCAATGGCAAACGGGATGTTGGTCCTAACGCGGTATTAGCTTTTAAACGAGAGGGATATTGCAAAACTGATTTTTGTCTGCAAGATATGATGGAGATACTCACTTATAAAGGTTTTTGGAAGATTGTTACACGTTATTTCGGCGAAGGTATAGCAGAAATCCGACGTTCGTATTCGCTCCAACTTTTTACCGAAAATGCCCGTCAGCTTATTCCTGATTTGCAATCAGAGGACATCTCTTTGGGGGCGACTGGAGTTCGTGCCCAAGCATTGACAATTGATGGAAAATTGGTAGATGATTTTCATTTCGTAGTTGGTCATCGTTCATTACATGTTTGCAATGCACCTTCACCAGCTGCAACGGCATCAATAGAAATTGGACGAGAGATTGTAAGAAGATATTTCTCAATTTTTTGAATATATTAGAACGGTAAAAGTAATCATCAATTATCCCCCGTCTAAGTATCAAAAAGAGAACTTACAAAACACCAAATGAGTTATTTAAGGGAATACAAACTTGTTTACTTCGTTCATAATAGTGTTGCATTTGTATCATAGCAATTATGGTGGTTTGCTTATTATGTGAATCCAAGAACTGCAAAAACTCGGGATGGCAAAATACCTGATGAATTATTTATAGAAATAAAGAAGCGTTTGCTGAGGACCCTATTTACTCACAGAATAATCTTACTATGCGAAACTGCATATTATAATTAACGGGCCAATTGGCCCGTTTAGAGATTTACACATTGCTATTGGTTGGCGCTTCTGGTTTTGGATTACCGGAAGGTTTACGGCGTTTACCGATATTTTTGCTATCCCGATGACGTATTTTGGCTTTTTTCTTTGATTCTTCCGCTTTCTTTTTCTCTTTGCGTTTAGCCAATACTTTTTTCGATGGCTTATTGTGGGCTTTGTCACTTGGTGCTTTGGTTGTTGGGCGAAGTTCATCAACCATCCGCGATTTTAGTGGTTCATTCAGATAGCGACTGATTTTGCCTAATAAAGAATGATCATGCGCTTCCACTAAGGTAATTGCAGTGCCTTTGCGACCTGCGCGAGCTGTCCGGCCAATACGGTGTAGATAAACATCAGCGGTACGCGGTAAATCGAAATTGAAAACATGGCTGATATCATCAATATCCAATCCACGGGCAGCAACATCTGTTGCAACCAGAACAGTGACGCTGCCATCATTCAGGAGCTTAACCGCTTCCGTCCTTTTAGCCTGTACCATTTCTCCTTCAAGGAATCGGGCTTTAATGCCGGCTTGATGCAATTCACCCACAAGTTCGTGTACACGTTCACGTTTGCGAACGAAGATAATGGATTTAGTGACATCGGGTTGTTTTAGTAAATGGCAAAGCAGGGCTGTTTTGTGTGCCAAATTGTCTGCACGGTAGTAAAATTGCTGGATTTTTTTGCGTTCACGGCGTGATGGTTCAGCATCAATCTCAATTGGATCTTCCAGTAAACGTTCAGCAAAATCACGAATGGCTTCTCCTTCCAGAGTGGCAGAGAACAGCATGGTCTGTTTGCGCCAACGGGTTTCACCCGCTATGGTTTCAATATCGTTGGCAAAACCCATATCCAGCATACGATCGGCTTCATCAAGGATCAGTGTTTCAACTGCCCGGCAATCAAAGTTTTCTTCCTTGATATATTGCAGCAGACGGCCTGTAGTGGCGACGACAATATCTTGATTTTCGCTGAAAATTTCTGCGTGATTCATATAGGCTACGCCGCCAGTAATGGTAGCGATATCCAAATTGGTATGCGCCGCGAATTCTTTGGCCTGATCTGCCACTTGCATGGCTAGCTCACGGGTGGGCGTCAGGATCAGAATGCGTGGTGGCCCAGATTTTTTGCGTGGAAAATCTAATAAATGTTGCATAGCTGGCAGCAGGTAAGCTGCGGTTTTACCAGTACCGGTAGGCGCTGATCCTAGTACATCACGCCCGTCCATTGCGGCTGGAATAGCCGCCGCCTGAATGGCTGTTGGGCGGGAGTAGCCTTTATCATTCAGGGCGTTAAGCAGGCGTTCATCAAGCTCAAGTTCAGAAAAGTTTGTTGCAGTCATCATATACCTCTGTTTAGGCCGCCGATTATAAACAGGTTGGGCGTATTGTTCATCATATTAAAGCGGTCAATTGAGGTAGATAGCTTTTATCGAAACATAATAACCCTTATCCTGTAGCGAAATTTATTGTGCTAAATAGATATAGGTTATTAATTTGAAACAGAAACGACTTTTACGCCGGGATGGATTTACTTTCAAGCAATTTTTTGTTGGTCATGATCGGTGTGCGATGAAAGTCGGGACTGATGGCGTTTTATTGGGAGCATGGGCTCCGGTGAGTGACAAGAAAGCTATTTTAGATATCGGCTGTGGCAGTGGGCTAATTGCGTTGATGTTAGCGCAGCGTACGGATGAGAATACCAAAATTGACGCAGTGGAGCTGGATACAGCGGCTGCATTGCAGGCGCAAGATAATGCAGATCAATCTCCCTGGCAGAGAAAAATAGGTGTTTATCAGCAGGATATTGGTGATTTTGCTGAACAGTATTCGCAATGTTATGACTTAATTGTCAGTAATCCTCCCTATTTTGAGCCGGCTGTTGCTTGTCGAAATGAGGCGAGGGAACAGGCGCGTTATACGGGGTCGCTGACTCACCGGCGGTTATTGCAATATGCAGAGAAGTTGATTACAGCGGATGGTCTGTTTTGTGTGGTATTGCCATATGCCATTGGTGAGGAATTTGAAACAATGGCATGTCGTTTGGGCTGGTTTTCTCATCGTCGGGTCAATATCCGCGACAGGCACAGCAAGCCATTGCATCGGATGCTATTGGCATTTTCCCGTAAGGAAAAAACCGGTTTGATCAGTGAATTGACTATTCGTCAGCCAGACGGTGCATATACGCGAGAATTTCAGCAATTGGTGACGGATTTCTATCTCTATTGTTGAATTATTTATTGAGTTATTGAAAGAACCACGCCGGAGCGTGGTCATGCAGAGATTTTGCCAGCAAAAATCAGGGCGTCAAAATCGTCGGTTTTGATTCTGGCAATAAATCGGGATAATCCAGTGTGAAATGCAGACCTCGGCTCTCTTTTCTTTCTAACGCACAGCGCACGATTAATTCAGCGACTTGCACCAAATTTCGTAATTCCAGCAGATTGTTAGAGATCCTGAAATTGGAATAATAGTCGTGAATTTCCTGTTGCAGCATATTAATACGGCGCAGTGCTCGTTCCAGGCGTTTGGTTGTACGTACAATACCGACGTAGTCCCACATAAATAGACGTAATTCGTGCCAGTTGTGCTGAATGACGACTTGTTCATCTGAATTGTCAACACGGCTCTCATCCCAGAAGGGGAGTTGCGGTACTTCCCCTATTTTTTCAATCTGTTGTTGGATATCCTCCGCAGCAGACCAACCATACACCAGACACTCCAGCAGGGAATTAGACGCCATACGGTTTGCGCCGTGTAAGCCCGTATAGCTGACTTCACCGATAGCATATAAGTTGTCGAGGTCAGTGCGTCCCTGGTGATCGACAACAATACCACCGCAAGTGTAATGGGCGGCAGGAACGATTGGGATCGGTTCTTTTGTTAGATCAAAGCCCAGCGTCAGCAATTTTTCATAAATCATTGGAAAATGCTGGGTAATGAAATCCGCTGGTTTGTGGCTGATATCCAGAAACATACAGTCAGCGCCAAGGCGTTTCATTTCATGGTCAATCGCTCGCGCTACGATGTCGCGAGGGGCCAGTTCAGCACGCTCATCAAAATCAGGCATAAAGCGGCTGCCATCCGGTCGTTTCAGATATGCCCCTTCACCTCGCAGGGCCTCTGTCAGCAAGAAATTGCGTGCCTGAGGATGGAATAGGCAGGTCGGGTGAAACTGGTTAAATTCCAGATTGGCGATACGGCAGCCCGCGCGCCATGCCATTGCAATGCCATCACCGGATGAGATATCGGGATTTGTCGTATATTGATAGACTTTAGCCGCCCCGCCTGTTGCCAGTACCACGATTTTAGCGCGATAAGTTTCCACTTGTTCTTGCTGACGGTTCCAGATATAAGCGCCGACGACTCGGTTCTCGCCATCTAACCGGGCCTTATTTGAAGTAATTAAATCAACCGCATTGCAGCGCTCTCTCACCGTGATATTCGGATGAGACATCGCTTTATCAACCAGCGTCGTTTCTACCTCTTTGCCTGTTGTATCAGCATGATGTAGAATACGACGATGGCTGTGACCACCTTCACGGGTCAGATGATATTGTTTTTCTCCCTCTTCGCTAGTTTCTGTATCAAACATAACACCTTGATCAACCAACCATTGCACGCAAGGACGGGCATTGCTGGTGATAAACTCAACAGCGCTTTTATCGCAAAGCCCAGCTCCGGCGATAAGGGTATCTTCAACATGAGATGCGATACTATCCGTTTTATCAAATACAGCGGCGATACCGCCTTGTGCATAATAGGACGCCCCTTCACTGAGAATACTCTTACTTAATACAGTGACTTTATATTGTGAGGCCAGCCGTAAAGCTAGAGATAGGCCGGCGACACCGCTGCCGACAATAAGTACATCGCTGTAATGTTGTGAGAATAATGATTGCATAATTGATGATGTATGAAGAAGATGGGTAAAAATCATGTTAGCCTATCAGATATGAGAAAGGCGATGATTGCAACAAAATGATGGCGGAAATTGAACTTCGCAGAATTTTATTACTCAAAGCCATGCTTGCTTGGGAATAGGACATCATGGTTAGTTCAGTAAATATCAATGTGGAGCTTTGCTTCGGGAGATTTAACCTCGGATGAGCGAGCAGTTAACGGATCAAATGCTGGTTGAGCGAGTGCGGACAGGTGACCAAAAAGCGTTTAACCTACTGGTAGTCAGATATCAGCATAAAGTGGCGAGTCTTTTATCCCGCTATATTCCGCAGGGTGATGTTCCTGACGTTGCTCAGGAAACATTTATTAAAGCCTATCGGGCATTGGCTTCGTTTCGTGGTGATAGTGCTTTTTATACTTGGTTGTACCGTATAGCAGTAAATACTGCGAAGAATTATCTGACCGCTCAAGGGCGCCGTCCGCCGTCCAGTGATTTGGATGCCAGTGATGCGGAAAATTATGAAATTTCGAATGGATTAAAAGAAATTTCGAACCCTGAGAACTTAATGTTGTCAGAAGAATTGAGGCAGGTGGTTTTCCGCACCATTGAATCTCTTCCCGAAGATTTGCGAATAGCAATAACGCTGAGGGAATTAGATGGGTTAAGCTATGAAGAAATAGCTACCATTATGAATTGTCCGGTAGGTACGGTTCGTTCTCGTATCTTCCGTGCAAGGGAAGCCATTGATGATAACATTCAACCACTGATTTAAAATTAAAAATAGTGGAACAATACTGAAGGGTACTTTGACATGCAAAGAGAAAAACTTTCCGCATTGATGGATGGCGAAACTCTTGATAGTGAAGTCGTTAGTATTTTGTCTAAAGATTCTGTAATGCAGAAACGCTGGGAAAATTACCACTTGATCCGTGACACATTGCGCGGTGATGTGACAGAAGTATTGCATCTGGATATTGCTAGTCGGGTTGCGTTGGCGCTTGAAAAAGAGCCAGTTCATTCCATTGCTGGGGCTATTCCTGAATCCCAACCTGAACCAGAGAGCTGGCAAAAAATGCCGTTCTGGCAAAAGCTTCGCCCTTGGGTGAGTCAAATGGTTCAAGTGAGTGTTGCAGCTTGTGTTTCGCTGGCGGTATTGGTTGGTGTGCAGCAGTACAACAGCCATAGTGCTGAGGATCTTGAATATCAATCTGATACGCCCGCATTTAACACTTTGCCAATGATGGGATCGGCTTCTCCGGTGAGTTTGGGAGTGCCTTCCGGTGATGATCTGTTTGGCAATGATCAGCGCATTCAAATGCAGGAACGTAATAAGCGTATTAACATCATGCTGCAACAATATGAACTCGATCGCCGTGTGCATTTTAAGCAAAATGACGAACGGGGAATTTCACCACAGGTTGCTATTCCGGTTCCCGGAACGCAATCTTTAGGAACACAATAGCAGTAATGAAACGTATTTGGTTTTCCGTCTGTTTGCTGGCAGGCTGCCTGTTTGCTCCTTTACAAGCCTCGGCGCAGCTTAGCAGCGCCGAGGTTTTGTTGCAGGAGATGGGAAATGCTACTCAGTCTCTGACTTACGAGCTTGCTTTTATTAATCTCAACCAGCAGTCTATTGTCTCAGTTCGTTATCGCCATGCCGTTATCGATGATATTCCAATTGCTCAGATTATGCAGATGGATGGTTCTCGTCGGGAGATTGTCCAGCGTGGTAATGAGATCAGTTATTTTGAACCCGGATTAGATGCTTTCAGTCTTAGCGGTAATCATATTATTGATTATTTACCGGCCGTCATTTTTGCTGACTTCAATCAGTTGAAAAAATACTACAATTTTATTGATGCTGGTCGTACCCATATCGGTGATCGGCCTTGTAGGGTTGTACGTATCACCTCAAAAGATGAAGTGCGTTATAATTATATTTTACTGATCGACGAAGAGACTCATTTACCATTACGTATTGATTTACTTGATCGTGATAGTGAGGCGCTTGAACAATTTAGGGTTGTTTCTTCCACCATCGGTGGGGGCGTCAATGATGCAATGAGTGTGATTACTCGCTTAAATATGCCGCCGATGCTGGTTATTCCACCGTCAGAGAAGGTCGTATTCAATTGGAAAGTAGGTAAATTGCCGGCTGGTTTCGTTGAGGTTTCGCGTAATCGTCGTAAATTTTCAAAGAGTGACTCACTTGAATCCATCATGTTTAGCGATGGCTTATTTAACTTTTCTGTGAATGTGACTAACGCTAATAAAACCGGTAAGTTGGAATATCCTTTCCGTGGTGGGCCTCGAACGATTTATAGTGTGATACGTGGAGCAAATGAGGTGACAATTATTGGTGAATTACCATTGGCAACCGCCAAGCGTATCGCCGCTGGCGTCGCATTTATAGGAGTTGACTGATGGTCAAAGAGTGGGCGACAGTAATTCACTGGCAGCAGGGGCGGGCATTATTACGTTATGGTTCCTCTTCTGGCTGTGGCAGTTGTCAGGCGCGAGCAACGTGTGGTTCTTATTTACTCAATAAATTAGGGTCTGATGGCATACATCAGCTTGAACTGGAGATTTTACAACCGTTGCAACCGGGGCAAAAAGTGGAAGTTGGTATCCCGGAAGGGAGCTTGCTGCGTTCGGCGTTGCTGGTTTATCTGACTCCGCTTATTGGGTTATTCCTTGGCGGGGCGCTTTTTCAGTTATGGGCGACCAATCAATTGTGGGTGTTTTGTGGCGGTGTTTTAGGAGGCGCATTAGGATTCTTCTTTGCCCGCAGAATCGCCACTTACTGGGATAATCGGCTGGAATATCAACCTGTCGTTTTACAAATCGGCTTGCCTCCTGATGCCATTCACATTCAGCATCGGGAATAAATCTATTTTAATCATCCAAAACGTTTAACAACTCATACTCTAAAGCCGCAGGCATGACTAGGTTTTCGTGGATTTGGCATGTAGAATACAGCCTTTCAGGCCGGTGGCCGACCTAATAAACCGTCGCTTTATGTCCCTCGTGTGTCCATTAGGCGAATGACTCAGAAATATCAAGGCAGAAAAATATTTATAATGAAGCAAATACGAAATTTCTCCATTATTGCTCACATTGACCACGGTAAGTCGACGTTATCTGACCGTATTATTCAAATTTGTGGCGGCTTAACAGATCGTGAGATGGCAGAACAAGTGCTGGATTCTATGGATCTTGAGCGTGAGCGTGGTATCACCATTAAGGCCCAAAGTGTTACCTTGGATTACAAGGCGAATGATGGGCAACTCTATCAATTAAACTTTATCGATACGCCGGGGCATGTTGATTTCTCATATGAAGTTTCCCGCTCACTAGCTGCCTGCGAAGGGGCGTTGCTGGTGGTTGACGCGGGACAGGGCGTGGAAGCCCAGACGCTGGCTAACTGTTATACCGCGTTGGATATGGATCTAGAAGTTGTTCCTGTTCTGAACAAAATCGATTTGCCGGCGGCAGAGCCTGAGCGCGTAGCGGAAGAGATCGAAGATATCGTTGGAATTGATGCTACTGATGCAGTGCGTTGTTCAGCCAAAACGGGTGTCGGCGTACAAGACGTCATTGAGCGCTTGGTTAAAGAGATTCCCGCGCCGGAAGGCGATCCTGATGCGCCATTACAGGCTCTTATCATTGACTCATGGTTTGATAATTACCTTGGTGTTGTCTCCCTGGTGCGGATTAAAAACGGCACCTTACGTAAGGGTGATAAAATCAAGGTGATGAGTACCGGTCAGGTGTATAACGCCGATCGCCTTGGCATTTTCACCCCTAAGCGTGTTGATCGTGATGTATTAGATTGTGGCGAAGTGGGCTGGTTAGTTTGTGCAATTAAAGACATTCTTGGCGCGCCTGTCGGGGATACCTTGACATTGGCCCGTCAACCTGCGGAAAAACCACTTCCGGGCTTTAAAAAAGTGAAGCCGCAAGTTTATGCAGGGCTGTTCCCTGTTAGTTCTGATGACTATGAAGCGTTCCGTGACGCGCTAGGTAAATTGAGTCTGAATGACGCTTCACTATTTTATGAGCCAGAAAGTTCTTCCGCGCTGGGTTTTGGTTTCCGCTGCGGTTTCCTTGGCTTGTTGCATATGGAGATTATTCAAGAACGTCTGGAACGTGAATATGATCTTGACCTTATTACCACGGCGCCAACGGTTGTGTATGAAGTGGAGACAACTAGCCGTGATATTGTCTATGTGGATAGCCCCTCTAAACTACCACCGCTGAATAATATTGAAGAGCTGCGTGAGCCAATTGCTGAGTGTCATATGCTGTTGCCTCAGGAGTACTTGGGGAATGTCATTACCTTATGTGTTGAGAAACGCGGGGTGCAAACCAACATGGTTTACCACGGTAAACAGGTTGCGCTGACTTACGAAATACCGATGGCGGAAGTGGTTTTGGACTTCTTCGATCGATTGAAATCGACCTCTCGCGGTTATGCTTCACTGGATTATAATTTCACTCGTTTCCAGTCATCTGATATGGTTCGTGTGGATGTATTGATTAACGGTGAACGAGTTGATGCATTGGCGTTGATTACCCACCGTGGTAATGCGCAGTACCGTGGCCGGGAGCTGGTGGAGAAGATGAAAGAACTTATTCCTCGTCAGCAGTTCGATATCGCAATTCAGGCTGCGATTGGTAATCATATTATTGCTCGCTCAACAGTGAAGCAATTGCGTAAAAACGTCTTGGCGAAGTGTTATGGTGGTGACGTCAGCCGTAAGAAAAAGCTATTGCAGAAACAGAAAGAGGGTAAGAAGCGTATGAAACAAGTGGGTAACGTTGAGTTGCCACAGGAAGCTTTCTTAGCCATTCTTCATGTTGGTAAAGACAATTAATAAGCTTGTAAGGAGTCTAAATGGCTAACACTTTTGCCCTGATCCTAACGTTGGCAACGTTAGTCACCGGCATTATTTGGTGTATTGATCGTTTCAAATGGGCACCAGCGCGCAAGAAAAAACTTGCCAGATTGCAAGAGTTGACTGAAGGTACAATGGATCAGGAGCATCTGGCTGAGACTATTAATAAGCCAACATGGGTAGATACTTGTTCATCTATTTTTCCTGTGTTAGCCGTGGTTCTGATTCTGCGCTCTTTTGTTTATGAGCCTTTTCAGATTCCATCGGGTTCCATGATGCCAACTTTATTGATTGGTGATTTCATTCTGGTGGAGAAATATTCATACGGATTGAAAGATCCTATCACTCAAACAACACTGATTAAGACTGGTGAACCAAAGCGTGGTGATGTTGCCGTATTTAAATACCCGTTGGACCCCAGTTTTGACTACATTAAACGGGTGGTTGGTTTACCGGGCGATAAAATTATTTATGATCCGGCAAAGAAAGAGCTGCGTATTTTCTCTAATTGCAGCAAAACAGGGAATTGTCAGGAAGAATTACCGGTTTCTTATGGTTCACTATTCCCAAGTGAGTGGACAATGCAGCAGTATGGCGTCGATTCCAAGGGTGAAAGTCTGAAGAAAGTAGGTGTTTTCCAAATCCCGGTTGAAGAAACGCTGCCGCCTTACAGTATGCGGCAGGGTGAACGGATTGAGAATCTGGGCGCGGCAACCCACCATATTTTAGAGATTCCTGGTGTACTCTCGGTGCCTAATTTCCGTCAACCTGGCTTGCCAGAGGGAATGTGGATTGTGCCCGAAGGCCACTATTTTATGATGGGTGATAACCGTGATAATAGCGCTGATAGCCGTGTATGGGGTTTTGTCCCTGAGAAGAATCTAGTTGGTCGAGCTTCCGCCATCTGGATGAGTTTTGAAAAACAGGAAGGGGAATGGCCTACCGGAGTTCGCTTCAGCCGTATTGGTGGAATTAATTAATATTTTTATATTAGCGAAGAATTAATTTTACTCGCAGTGTAGAATGTCCTTTCAAACTTAATGACTGGCTCCTATAAGGGGCCAGTGCAAACGCAACAGTTTTGTCAGGGGTTTCTGTAACAGGTCTGTTGCGTGTGCGTTTTTATTTGACGAATTCTGACCGATATTGGTAGCACATGAATCCCATCGTAATTAACAGATTGCAGCGTAAGCTGGGGTACACTTTTGATCAGCATGATCTGCTGATACAAGCGTTAACTCATCGTAGTGCCAGCAGTAAACATAATGAGCGGCTGGAATTTCTTGGAGACTCAATCCTGAGTTTTGTTATTGCCAATGCGTTATATCATCGTTTTCCTCGTGTTGATGAGGGGGATATGAGCCGCATGCGCGCCACATTGGTGCGTGGTAATACATTGGCTGAATTGGCCAGGGAATTTGAATTAGGTGAATGCCTTCGTTTAGGGCCGGGGGAACTGAAAAGCGGCGGCTACCGTCGTGAATCAATACTGGCTGATACCGTTGAAGCATTGATTGGTGCGATTTTCCTTGATAGCGATATTCAGACTATTGAAAGAATTATCCTGAGATGGTACGAAACCCGCTTGAATGAAATTAGCCCTGGCGACAAACAGAAAGATCCGAAAACCCGTTTACAGGAATATTTGCAGGGGCATCATCTGCCTCTGCCGTCATATCTGGTTGTTATGGTTCGTGGTGAAGCTCACGACCAAGAATTTACTATTCACTGTCAAGTGAGTGGTATCGAACTGCCAGTTAAAGGAACAGGCTCTAGCCGTCGCAAAGCGGAACAGGCAGCGGCTGAGCAAGCATTAAAACAACTGGAGCTTGAATGAGCGAACAAGAAACCTATTGCGGATTTGTTGCAATAGTTGGACGGCCTAATGTGGGGAAATCCACGTTGCTGAATCAGCTTTTAGGTCAAAAAGTATCTATTACTTCTCGTAAGCCGCAAACGACCCGTCACCGTATTATGGGTATCCATACTGAAGGGGCTTATCAGACTATTTATGTGGATACGCCGGGATTACATATTGAAGAAAAACGGGCGATTAACCGGCTGATGAACCGGGCGGCCAGCAGTTCTATCGGTGATGTGGAATTGGTTATTTTTGTTGTCGAAGGGACTCATTGGACCCCGGATGACGAAATGGTACTGAACAAACTGCGTAATCTGCGTTGTCCGGTTTTACTGGCTATCAATAAAGTGGATAACGTGACCGATAAAACCAGTTTGTTGCCACATATTGGCTTTATCAGTAAACAGATGAGTTTTCTTGATGTTGTCCCCATGAGCGCTGAAAAAGGCATGAATGTCGATACGATTGCCAAAATTGTGCGCGGATATATACCGAAAGCGACTCACCATTTCCCGGAAGATTATATTACTGACCGTTCTCAGCGGTTTATGGCTTCTGAAATCATCCGAGAAAAGCTTATGCGTTTTCTTGGTGATGAATTGCCATATTCTGTCACGGTTGAAATTGAGCAGTTCGTGGCGAACGAGCGCGGTGGTTACAATATCCACGGCTTGATTCTGGTTGAGCGTGAAGGCCAGAAGAAAATGGTTATTGGTAATAAAGGTAGTAAAATCAAGACCATTGGTATTGAGGCCCGTCAGGATATGGAAAGGCTGTTTGATGTAAAAATCCACTTAGAACTGTGGGTTAAAGTTAAAGCGGGTTGGGCTGATGATGAGCGAGCGTTACGTAGCTTGGGTTACGTCGATGATTTGAAATAAGGCATCTCTGTGGACGGTTGGCAACGTGTTTTTGTTCTTCATGGGCGTCCTTACAGTGAAACAAGTCTGTTACTGGATCTGTTTACTGAAAATGAAGGGCGAATTAGCGTGTTGGCAAAAGGTGCGCGTAGCCGTCGTTCCAATTTAAAAGGCTGCTTGCAGCCCTTTACCCCATTGCTGGTTCGTTGGAGTGGGCGGGGGGCAATTAAAACGCTGCGTGACGCAGATCCTATCTCCCTGGCTCTTCCTCTTACCGGCAGTGTGTTGTACAGCGGTTTATATATCAATGAATTGTTGTCAAGAGTGCTTGAACAGGGAACGGCTTATCCCGCCTTATTCTTTGATTATCTACAATGCTTGCAAGTTCTTGCCGCCAGTGAATATACACCGGAATATGCATTACGTCGGTTTGAACTAGCGTTGCTGGCAAATCTTGGTTATGGCGTTGATTATCTTCATTGTGCGGGCAGTGGTGAACCTGTCGCCGACACGATGACCTACCGTTATAGAGAAGAAAAAGGATTTATCGCTAGTTTGGTTGTTGATCATTACAGTTTTACCGGGCGCGAATTAAAATCACTGGCGACTCGTGAATTCCCTGATTCTGCGACATTAAAGGCAGCAAAGCGTTTCACACGTATTGCATTAAAACCTTATCTGGGTGGCAAACCTTTAAAAAGTCGTGAATTATTTCGGCAGTTTGTACATCAGAAGCCAGAAAAGAAAGAAAATTAATGAATTTGTTTCTCTTCAAGATGGAAAGTGTAAACTTGTCATATTCTAATATGACTACAGGAGATAAATATGGCTGAAGTATTATTAGGCGTTAATATCGATCATATTGCGACGGTGCGCAATGCCCGCGGTACCAATTATCCTGATCCGGTTCAAGCGGCTTTTGTTGCGGAACAAGCGGGAGCCGATGGTATTACCATTCATTTGCGTGAAGATCGCCGTCATATTACCGATCGGGATGTAGAATTGTTGAAGAAAACCATCCAGACTCGGATGAACCTTGAAATGGCCGTGACAGATGAAATGGTGGATATTGCCTGTCGTATTAAACCTGAATTTTGCTGTTTGGTGCCTGAAAAGCGGCAGGAAGTGACAACAGAAGGGGGCTTAGATGTTATTGGTCAGAAAGATAAGGTTGTTGCGGCGGTTAAGCGTCTATCTGATGCGGGTATTCTTGTCTCGTTATTTATTGATGCGGAACATCGACAAATTGATGCGGCTAGTGAAGTTGGCGCACCTTTCATTGAAATTCATACAGGTGCTTATGCCGATGCGGAAAATGAAGTAGAACAGGAAAAAGAATTTCATCGTATTAAAGAAGCGGCGACTTATGCGGCGAGCAAAGGTCTAACGGTGAATGCGGGTCATGGGCTGACATATCATAATGTACAACGTATTGCTGCACTGCCAGAAATTTATGAGTTGAATATTGGTCACGCCATTATTGGACGTGCGGTATTCAGTGGTTTGACCGCTGCTGTGGCAGATATGAAAACCCAAATGCGGAAAGCTCGCCGTTAATGGCTATTATTGGGTTAGGTACAGATATTGTTGAAATTGCCCGTATTGAAGGGGTTGTCGAGCGCTCAGGCGAGCGCTTGGCAAAACGCATTCTCAGTGAATTAGAATGGGAACAATATCAGCAACATGAAAAACCGGTTCGTTTTTTGGCTAAACGCTTTGCGGTAAAAGAAGCCGCGGCAAAGGCACTGGGAACGGGTATCCGTAATGGGCTGGCATTTAACCAGTTTGAAGTGGTCAATGATGCACTGGGAAAACCGATTTTGCGGCTCTATGGCGTGGCCGCAGCATTGGCTCAGCAATTGGGGGCGACCTCTTTGCATGTGACATTGGCTGATGAGCGCCGCTATGCCTGTGCGACCGTTATTCTTGAGCGCTGATTTCAGATTTTGTCTGCATGATGCAGTAATACAAATTTATCCCACAATTGCTCTTCTGTTTCTTGTCGGTCTGGATCGGTGATTATGGTATTAGTTATCGGACAGACTGATTGGCAGGTTGGAACATCATAATGACCGATGCATTCAGTGCAACGGTCAGAATCGATTTCATAGATTTCATCTCCCATTGATATCGCTTGATTGGGACATTCGGGTTCACACATATCACAATTGATACAGCTTTTTTTGATTAATAACGACATTTCAATAAATTAACTTTTTCTTTACTTTATATTCAGTGTGTTATCGCTGGTTCTTATTCCGTTCTATTACACACTGGTTGCATTGCTACGCAGTATAAATTACATGGAAAAACGAAGTCTAGCACGATATAAGTCTAGCATTACATAATAGCATCTTTTATTTTTTACATCGGCGATGATAGCCACTCTGTTACATTCGATGCAATGAGTCACAGGTTGTTTTATTCATAAAATAATTGAGGCCGGGTTCTGTCTTAATGCCGGCCTTTTATTAATTAATTACGATAATGGGTTAATCGGTCATGCTTTATAAAATTAATACCCTATTGCTCTAAAAAATGCTATAACATCAGCATCTAAACCGGTAGGACTTCTAAAACATCGAAACTGGCTCTGATTTTCTATCATTACTGAGAATATCCCGGCTGCTTCAGGAGTATGGCCAGAGTGAGTTAATGTGATATTTAAACATTTATTCGGGAATGGTATTGGAAAATAATTTAAATACCCGGCGTTAGTAGATAGACTACCGTTAACTAGTGCAATTCCCCACATTTCAATTAAACCTGAAGGTAATTTTTGCCAGCCAGCCTGAGCTAAGTTTGCGGTGAAGAACGACATATCTGGAATCTGATTAATTCTAGTTCCCACTTCCCGTTTTGCAGCTTCATTTAAACCTAAATTTTTCACAAACGCATTTTTATCATAAATATCTGCGCCATTTTGTACTTTTTCCAATGCAGAGTTGGAAATTTTAGTGATAATTTTTCTTTCTAATGCTCTATTTAATTGAATGATTAATTTAGCGATATCACCATCATCCAGAACATCACTGCCAGATTCTGTCGCGATAAAATCAGCTACGACAGAGGATATAGCTGACGACTGACGTAATGCTTTATTTAATACATGACGGGAAATTCTATCACTTTCTGGAAACCCAGTTTTTAAACTTTGCTCTCCTTCATATATTGTTTGGCTAACTACATTAGCGTTATTACCAATAGAAAACGCTTTAAAATCATTTTTTGGATTCATATATATTTTCCTGAGGTTCAATGGTGAGTTTTATAGATAATATCTTAAATTACTGTGGAGATAATTTCTCAACGCTCATAGTATAGAGATGAGAAGAAATAATTAAATATCTTTATATCTTATGATGTTAATTATTTTTCGTATATTTTAAGTAATAAATAATTTAATATATTTCAATTGAAAACATATCGAAATGATTAATTTTATCTTATGGAAACCATTTTAAATAATTTCTATATTGAAAGGTTTGTTATGGAAATTAAATTTCGATGATGGGTAATGTAACTAATGTCGCATGAATTAACAAATATTGACGGGAAATGGATTGTATGATGAAAGAATATTTATCATTGTAGTATTAACAATAATAAAATAATTAAGACCGGGTTCTGTTTGAATCCCGGTCTTTTTGCTAATTATGATAATGGCGCAATTGGCCAGTCAATTTCCGGTGCTGTTGAAGTATCAACCCGGTTAAGCATCACTCGGTATTTTTTCCATTCTTTGAGTAATCGTATTTCTTCGTCTGTTGCGATATCAAGTTCCATAGCATCAGAAAGTGGGGTTATTTTTTCATTTGCGTGAGATATAAATTGCGTTCTTTGGCTTTCCGCTATGGATATCAACTCCTCTTTTGTTGGTGGTGGAATATCTTCCCAACAAGGAAGACCATCTTCGCCAGAGGAAAGTATTTTTCCTGTGGGCGGGATTCCCGAAAACTCATTGAATATGTTATCAGTTACAGGTATTGGATCATTTGGCCATGAACCTGCTTCAATATACTCCTGCTGTAATGATAGTGGATAAAATGCTTTATTTAATGTACTAAATACATAGTTTTTGTCATTCATAAGTTTCTCCAACTTTCATTAAATAACCATAATAATTTATTCAATTAATATCCTATTGCCATGAAATATGTATAAGTATCGAGTTTATGGTAATTAAGACTTTTATAACACCGAAACTGACTCTGATTTTCTATCGTTGCTGAGAATATACCTGCTGCTTGTGGGTCATCACCAAGGTGAGTTAACGTAATACTGAGGCATTTATTTGGGAACTGTATTGGAAATTTATTTAAGTACCCAGATTGAGGGTTGCTATGGTTATAAACTTGTGCTACTCCCCACATTATAATTAAACCCGAAGGAAATTTTTGCCAGCCATTCTTAACCAGGTTTGTAGTGAAAAATGACATATCTGGAATCTGATTAGTTCCATTTCCCACTTTCAGATTTGCAATTTTATCTAAACCTAAGTTTTTCACAAACTCATTTTTATTAGGAATATCTGCGCCGTTTTGCGTTTTTTCCAGTCTGTTATTGGCATTATTATTTATATGGGAGACAAGCTTCTGTGTTGCAGCCAGTGTATTACTATTGCCAATTACATCTGTTAGTTGAACAACACCTTTTTGTGTTAATGAGGCATCAGGAACTTTTTTTGTAATTTTTTGTTCTAGCGCCTTATTTAATTGTGCAGTGAGTTTAGCTATATTGCCATCATCCAAAACATCACTGCCAGATTCTGTCGCAATAAAATCAGCTACAACAGATGATATTGTTGATGACTGGCGTAATGCCTTGTTTAATACATGTGTGGTAAGACCTATTGGGGGAAATCCAGTCTGCAATTCTGAACTGTCTTCATATAAATTTTGAGCTACCACATTAGCACCATCTCTGATAGAAAATGCCTTAAAATCATTCTTTATATTCATGTATATTCTCCTAAAGTTAAATAATTGGTTTTATGGACAATATCTTAAATTATTGTTCTTAAATTATTGTAGAAGTAACTTCTCAATGCTCATAGTTTAGAGATGAAAATAAATAATTAAATATCTTTATAGCTTATGGGGTTAATTATTTTTCATATATTTTAAGTAATAAATAATTCAGTGTGTTTAAATTGAAAATATATCCAAATGATTAATTTTTATCTTATGTAAACCATCTTAAGTAATTTTTATGTTGAAAGATTTGTTCTGGAAAATAAAGTCTATGACATACAAGACAGATAATATCATCGTATGAACTAAAAAATCTTGGCGGAGGATATCTTGGATGATGAAAGAATATTTATCATTGTAGTATTAACAATAATAAAATAATTAAGACCGGGTTCTGTTTGAATCCCGGTCTTTTTGTTAATTACGATAATGGCGCAATTGGCCAGTCAATTTCTGGTGCGTTTGAAGTATCAATCCGATTAAGCATGACGCGGTATTTTTTCCATTCTTTGAGTAATAGCATCTCTTCGTCTGTCGCTATATCAAGTTCTACTGCGTCAGAAAGTGGGGTTATCTTTTCATTTGCAAGAGATATAAATTGTGTTTTTTTGCTTTCCGCTATAAATATCAATTCCTCTTTTGTTGGTGGTGGGATATCTTCCCAGCAAGGAAGACCATCTTCACCACAGGAAAGTATTTTTCCTATGGGTGGGATTCCTGAAAACTCATTGAATATATCATCAGTTACAGGTAAAGGGTCATTTGGCCATGAGCCAGCTTCAATATAATTCTGTTGTAATAATAGTGGATAAAATGCTCTATTTAATGCACTGAATACATAGTTTTTATCGTTCATAATTTTTTGCCAATTTTAATTAAATAATCATCATGGTAAATTAATTGTTTTTAATTAATATCCTATTGCTCTAAAATAGGTATAAACATTAGGTGTATGAGGGGTAGAGCTTCTATAACATTTGAACTGACTCTGATTTAATACGGATGCCCCGAATATTCCTGCTGCTCCGGGGTCCCAGTCATTGTGAGTTAATGTGATGCTAAAACATTTATTTGGGAATGGTATTGGAAAGTTATTAACATATCCGCCATTAGGATTTCCACCGAGAGAAACTAGTGCTATTCCCCACATTTCAATTAAACCTGAGGGTAATTTTTGCCAACCATTCTGAACTAGGTTTGCGGTGAAAAATGACATATCTGGAATTTGATTAATCCCAGTTCCTACTTCCCGTTTTGCCGCTTCATTTAAACCTAAGTTTTTTACAAACGCATTTTTATTGGGGATGTCTGCGCCATTTTGCGTCTTTTCTAATCTTTTATTGGCATTATCATTTATATCGGAGGCAAGCTTCTGAGTCGCAGCCAGTGTATTACTATTGCCAGCCACATCTGTAAGCTGAACAACACCTTTCTGTGTTAATGAAGCATCGGGAATTTTTGTTGTAATTTTTTGTTCTAGTGCTTTATTTAATTGTGCAGTGAGATTGGTTATATTACCATTATCCAAAACATCACTGTTAGATTCTGTCGCAATAAAGTTAGCTACAACAGATGATATTGTTGATGACTGGCGTAATGCCTTATTTAATATATGAGTGGTAATATTTTCTGGAGGAAATCCAGTTTGTAAATTTTGACTTTCTTCGTATCTTTCTTGGCTGACTACATTAGCATTATTGCTAATAGAAAACGCTTTAAAATCATTCTTAGGACTCATGCATATATTCCTTAAGTAAATAATATTCTTTTATAATTAACATATTGAGTTATAGTACAGGTAATTTATCGAGATTGATTTCAATTATAGTCTACGCCAAAAAGAGGATAATAGGATTACATTATTAATCAATCGATTGATTGTTTGTATGTGGCTGATGGTAATAAATCGTTTAATGTCTTGTAATAGAAAGCATATTCAAAGTTTTTTTATTTTACATTTGGAAATTATTTTATTTTGTCTATTTTAAAACGGTTTTAACAAGTTTTATTAAAATAGATGGTGTCAGAATAGTGGTTATGAAAATAGTATTGTTTTGTCTGTTGATTGAATTATTATATTTTTTGTTTGTTCGATAAATATAGATAAATATCTCTATCAAATAGGGGAATGAATTATCGCCTAAAAAATAAAATGGAAAAAGGGCTGCTATGCAGCCCATAGTTTTAATCAGCAATATAAATCTCTGTAATATCAGGGCAATCCTCTTGGTTTACTATAGATAACCTCAGCCCTGCATCTGACGAATGCACAACGAGCCATCCTTTTGAACCATACCCTATACTAACCAAAATATTATCGATCGGAGGCATTTGTAAAGGTAAAAATATACCTTGGCTAACAGTACGTAAATATATACATCGTCCTCGTATATCCTGACTCAGTGATATGCTACTTCCTTTGTCTCCACCGGCTCCTATTTTCCGCCACCACTGATTAGGGCCTTTCTTTTGATATCGCTCGTCAACTTCCGCACGTGAAAACGCCCCCACATCTCCGGCTACCAGATTGATGTCTTCAGTTAGCGCTTTGCCGTTAATTCTCCTGCTATTAGGAACCGCGTTTCTTGCCAATGTTACGGTGTCTGATAAACCAAGTTCATTTACGGTAGGTTTGTTTTTTGTTGTATAAATATTAGTCCAATCTTCTTCAAATCCATAATTATCGCGCGCCGAGCGATAAGCAATCCCCCCGTTTTTGTAATGCACTTTCAACTGAAAAGCCGGACAACTCCCAACTCCATTATAGAAGTGAACAACATGATCACTAAATTTCGAATTCAGTAAGTCATATGACCCTGAATCTACGTTCCACGGGACCTGGTTATCAACAGAATATTTTCCTGTTAATCCAAGCCTAAATGCCCCTACATCACCAGCCCCTAAATTGATATCTCCAGTCAACACCTTACCATTAATTTTCCTGCTATTCGGTACAGCGTTTTTCGCCAAATTGACGGTTTCCAACAAATCGAGATTTTTCACAAACTCGTTTTTATTGGGAATATCTGCCCCATTTTGGTTTTTGGCTAATTTATTGTTAGCATTATCATTTACATCAGAAACAAGCTTCTGAGTTGCAGCTAGTGAATTACTATTACCAACCACATCGGTAAGCTGAACAATACCTTTCTGAGTTAATGAGGCATCGGGAACCTTTGGTGCCATTTTCTGTTCCAGAGCATTATTTAATTGAGCGTTGAGTTTCTCTATATTTCCGTCATCCAGAACATCATTGCCAGATTGTGTCGCGATAAAATTAGCGACTACAGAGGATATCGTGGATGATTGACGTAATGCTTTATTTAATATATGGGTGGTAATACCATCGGGTTCAAACCCAGTCTTCAAATTTTGACTCTCTTCATATTTTTCTTGGCTTGCTACATTGGCGTTATGACTAATAGAGAAAGCCTTAAAATCATTTTTAGGACTCATAGTATACTCCTTAAATTAAGTAATAAACTTTATAGATAATATATTGAATTATTGTAAAAGTGATTCCTTATTTAATGCGCTGAATGCATGGTTTTATCGGTCATGATTTTTTGCCATATTAATTAAATGATCATGGCAAGTTGATTTTTATTAAATTAATATCCTATCGCCCTAAAATACGCGCCAACAGGCGTAGGATGATTAGTAGGGCTTCTATAACATCGGAATTGACTCCGATCTATTACATGTACTGAACATATTCCAGAATCTTGAGGGTTATAACCACCGTTAGCTAACACAATATTTAAACATGCGTTCGGAAATGGTATTGGGAAATTATTTAAATACCCGGCCTCCATAGAACCATAGCCGTGAACTAGTACAAACCCCCACATTTCAATCAAACCCGAAGGTAATTTTTGCCAGCCGGTAGAACTTAGGTTTGCGTTGAAAAACGACATATCTGGCACCTGATTAACGCCAGTTCCTATTTCCCGTTTTGCAGCTTCATGTAAACCTAAGTTTTTCATAAATGCATTTTTATTAGGAATATCTGCGCCATTTTTTGCTTTCTCTAAGGCGGAGCTGGAAATTTTAGTGATAATTTTTTGTTCTAACGCTCTATTTAATTGTGTGATGAGTTTAACAATATCTCCATCATCCAGAACATCATCGCCAGATTGTGTCGCGATAAAATCAGCCACGGCTGAGGCTATTGTTGATGATTGACGTAATGCTTTATTTAACACATGAGTAGTAATATCTTCTGGTGGAAACCCGGTTTGTAAATTCTGACTTTTTTCATATTCTTGTTGACTCACTATGTTGGCATTATTATTAATAGAAAAAGCTTTAAAATCATTCTTGGGACTCATATACACTTTCCTTAAATAAAATAATGTTCTGTTATAATTAGCATGTTGAGTTATAGTATAGGTAATTTTTTGAGATTGATTTCAATTATAGTCTACTCCAAAAAGAGGATAATAAGATTATATTATAACTTAAGCGATTGATTATTTATGTATGACTGATGACAATAAATTGTTTAACATATTGTAATCGAAAGCATATTCAAGATGTTTATGTTTTATATCTGAAAATTATTTTATCTTATTTCTTCCGGTAATTTTAATAATGGTTTTCACAAGTTTTATTAAAATACAGGGTGTAAAAATAGCAGCTACGAAAGTATTATTATTTTATCTATTGGTTAGGTTATTATATTTTTTTATGTTTTTTCCATAGATATAGATGTTATCTCCTGAAAAATAAAAAAAGGGCTGCCATGCAGCCCATAATTCTAATTATAAATCATATTTGACCGGATTGAGACGCCAAAAGCATAGGAAATCAGCCGGTCAAAATAGTCATTATTATCACTGAAAAAAGATTGGGGATAGAATAATGCCCGGTCTTGATAATTGTATTATTCTGGTATTTGTGGCCACTCAATATCTGAAACCATTGAGGTATCAACACGGCTCAGTAATACCACATACTTCTTCCAGGCAAGTAATAATGCTTTCTCTGCGTCTGAGGCCATCTCAGTCTCAATAGCATATTGTAATAAAATGATGGCTTCATTAGCTTGTTGGCGAAGAATGACACGTTGTTGTTCTGCCTGTTTCATCTGATTGGCTTTTTGAGCTTCAATATCTGTTGCCCATTTTTCGCCATCCCACTTATCAAAATCGGTGCTTGGTTGTTTGAATGTCAGCGTTTTTGGTAATTCACCCGGTTCAATGATTTCCTTCTGTTCCCCAGTTTGGGTGTTGTAAGCTATTTTCCCTCGATAATCTGGTACTATTTGCCAGCCGGTTAAATCAGGTGAACGACAGGCGATATATCCCTCTTGGGTTTCAGGTGGTGCATCTGTGCAAGAGTTGGCAGGAAGGCCGATACCAACGGGAAGGTACTCATCAGAACTGTTTAAATATTCCAGCGTAATTGCATCGTAATTAAATACAACGATACTTCCGGCACTGATGGCAATATTATTTTTATCCAGTACAGCCTTATTCATCATGCAATCCTCACAATGTAATTAAATGCCACGTTTCGTGGACGTGTTTCTATTCCCGTTGAGGCGGCAATCGCATTATCCATATAACCGTAACCACCAGATCCCATTCCGATAGCGATGCCTATTCCACGAGGATCAATGCCGTAGTTAACGTTCTGGTAGATACTATTGAGAATACGGCCTGCTGCACCCACTCCGTCGGTTCCACCATTTGAGTTGGACCACATCCGGACAACCCTGTGACTATGTGGAGCAATGTCTGCCAGTTGCCAGGATAATAGATATCGACCAATATCCACTCCACGCCCATCATCCCAGCCCCGGATAAATTCACCCCGTAAATCAGGTAATCTACCAGTAGGATAAGCTTGCGCTAATTTTGGATATAAAGTTTGATCAAAGATTGCTCCATTGCATTTCACCCATCCACTTGGTGGTATGTCAGTCGGCCAGGGAAGTGGTATTCCTACCGGGATTTCGTCAAGTACCAACGTGCTCATTATGCTGCCCTCATCGTATAGTTAAACGCTAGGTTATGTGGCTTTGATGCCCCTATATCGGTCATCCGCCACTAAGATAAACTTCCGCTAATTTTAGATATAAAGTTTTATCGAAGATCGCTCCATTATATTTCACTCACCATTCTGTGGTATGCCAGTAGGCTAAGGCGGTGGTACACCTACCAGAATTAACTTTTCCAATAAGTTTCGGTTTTTCACAAGTACATTTTTATTAGGAATATCTGCAATATTTTTTGATTTTTCCAATGTGTAATTGGAAATTTTAGTTATGATTTTTTGTTCTAACTCTCTATTTAATTGAGTGTTGAGTTTAGTGATATCGCGATTATCGAGAACACGATCACCAGATTGTGTCGTGATGAAATTAGCCACAACAGAGACTATTGTTGACGATCGACGTAATACCTTATTTAATAAATGAGTGGGGACATTATCTGGTAGAAACCCGGAATACAAACTCAGGATTTTTTCGTATTTTTCTTGATTTACTACATTAGCATTATTGCTAGTAGAAAAATCCTTAAAATCATTTTTGAGACTCATATACTTTCCTCAAATTAGGTTATGTATTTATAGACCATACCTTGAGTTGTTGTAAAGATAGTGTCCGTTAATTTATAATTTAAGATGTTAATTATTTATATGTAATTGGTAGTAATAAATAGTCAATATTTTTAATCGAAAATATACCTAAGGTATTAATGTTTTGTTTCTACTAACTATCTTTGATGGTTTATATATGGAAAGATTTATATTGGAGGTTGAGATAAAAGGTGTGGCAGGAAAAATAAAAAATTTATATGTATAATTTTTATCTCTGATTCTTATGATTTCGCTTTAATTATATTTTTCATTGCTGTTATAGTTGCTTGAGGGTTTTTATGACAGATGGTGGTGGGTGGGCACTTCCAATGGCTGCATTACCCAACGGAACATTGAATAGTTTTAAGACTTGGGTAGCTGGTAAAGCTTTCGATTATCTTGGAAATGAAATCAAATTATCTGCTGATGCCTATGTAGTTGGACAATATCTTGCAATCGGATTTTAATTGATTTAAAGGAAATATAAAAATGTCATAAGATAGAATTGCATTATATATTTGGTTGTTAATTTTCTGGGTGTTTTATCAGCAATAAATATATAAAATAATCTCGGGTGTATATTCCCAATGGATTAATAAGAAAATATATCTGGAAAACAAGTAAAATAAATCGTTATAATTGTCCCTGATGTAATCAAATGAGATACCGCAGTGATTGAAATATATAGTGATGAATATTGGATGCAGCAGGCCATCGAACGGGCAATAAAGGCGTGGGAGCAGGGGGAAATACCTGTTGGTGCTATATTGGTTGCTGATAATAAAATCATCTCGGAAGGTTGGAATCAGTCTATTATCGCGCATGATCCTACCGCTCATGCTGAAATTATTGCGTTACGCAAAGGGGGAGAACAGTTACACAATTATCGTTTAATAAATACCACCTTATACGTCACGCTTGAGCCTTGCACTATGTGCGCCGGCGCTATGATACATAGCCGAATACAGCGGTTGGTTTATGGCGCCAGTGATATGAAAACTGGCGCCGTAGGTTCTTTGGTTGATATATTGCGCCATCCTGGCATGAATCATCAAATTGATATTACCAGCGGCGTGCTTGCTGAGGAATGTTCGACGATGTTGAGCGCTTTTTTCAAACAACGTCGGCAACAACATAAAGCATTAAAAGCCGCCAGGAAACAGCAGGAAGACAATCAGTAGGCATTCTTGATTCACTCTTTTAGTACCCATATATGGTACTCGCCGTTTATCATCTCTGCGCCTTCCAGAATTTTTTCAAAGCCTGGGAACTTGTTATTCCATTCACCTATCTGGCGAATATATTGTAACCGGGGGGCATGTTCATCACCGAAACGTTCTCCCGGTAGGATGATTGGTATACCTGGTGGATAAGGAATGACACTAACAGCCGATATGCGCCCTGCCAGTTCATTAAGTGGTAAATGTTCAGTACGGCCTCCCATATGATCAAGGTGTGCTTGTCGGGGGAGTTTAACTATCTCAGGTAGTTGGCTAAATGATTTCTTTTGCTCAATATCCATTTCATATTTTTTTATATACCCAAATATTTTATCCGAAATATCTTTTAGCCCCATATTTTCATAATATTCAGGGTATTGCTTCGCGAGTTTTGGTAAACATTGTTTCAGTGAAGTATTTGCGTCATAGTGTTTCTTGAAATTCAATAATACATTGATCAATGTTCCCCATTTACCTTTGGTAACTCCGATAGAGAACAGGCAAAGAACAATAAAATCGGTGGTACGTGCTGGCACAATATCATGCTGACTGAGATAAGCGGAAAGAATTTCGGCTGGAATGCCATTTTCCAGCAATTCATCATTGTCATTCATTCCTGGGCATAAAATACCAACTTTCGTTGGATCTAGCAGGCACCATTCTTCTGATAGATTGGTAAACCCATGCCATTTTTCTCCCTCTTTTAATACCCAACAAGAAGGGTCCGTTGCCAATTGTTCTCTGTTTGCTTCATGGAAGGGAATTAATTTACCGCTGTCTGCGCTGATAATTTCTCTGGCATTCCAGGGTAAGAAGAACCAATCATCTTTTTGTTTAAATTGATGATGGATTTTCGCTAATGTCAGACGGAAATCTACGGCTTCATTGATAGCGTTTTGTATCAATCTTTGCCCCTGTGGACCATCCATCATGGCCGCTGCAATTTCATTAGTGGCGATAAGCGAATATAGCGGTGAAGTTGTGGAGTGCATCATATAAGACTCGTTGAAACGGGAATGTTCAACGGGTTTTTTACCATTGCGGATATGGATATACGATGATTGTGATAGCGCCGCCAACATCTTATGCGTGGATTGAGTGGCAAATATTGTTGGGCTATTATTGTCAAAATCATTTGGGTCATCACGCATTGAGTAACGATGTTTATACATAGGATTAAAACGAGCATAAGCAAACCAAGCTTCATCAAAGTGAATTTGATCAACACTTTTTGCGAGTAAATCTTGTGCTTGTTCTGCGTGATAACATATTCCATCGTAAGTACAGTTGGTGATGACCGCATAAACAGGCTTATTGTCTACTGCGCACTCTTTTAGTGGGTGTTTATTAATGAGTTGTTGGATATATTCTGGTTGAAATTGATCTCTGGGAATGGGGCCAATAATACCATAGCGGTTGCGTTGGGGAATAAGATATACGGGCAAAGCTCCGGTCATGATCAAACCTTGTCCAATAGATTTATGGCAATTGCGATCGCATATAACAATCTCTTTCTCACCAATAATGGCGCCCATGATAATACGGTTAGAACCCGAAGTACCGTTAAGCACGCAATAGCTTTGATGGGCGCCAAAAATCGTTGCGGCATATTCTTCTGACTCTTTAATAGCACCGGTATGATCTAGCAGTGAGCCAAGTATTTTTCTTTCTATTCCAATATCACTTCGGAATAGATTTTCCCCAAAGAAATTAATTAATTCTCTTCCTGCCGCCGTCTTAGTCAGTGCGACACCGCCTTGATGTCCGGGGGCAGTCCAGGAATATTCTGGTGATTCTTGGGTATATTGCAGTAATGCACGAGTGAAAGGAGGTAATAATTGAGCGTGATATTTCTTAATTAGCGAACCGGCGCGAGAAGCGATAAATCCAGCCGTATCTTCAAGCATCCAGACAAATTCATCTGCCAATCCCATGACTTCAAGTGTCAGCGTGTCGATGCTGGAATATTCCGCGGTCAACAATACCGGAATGGTTGTATTGTGTTTGCGTATTTCTTTCAGTAATTCTAAGACTTGTTTATGAGATTCGTAGTTATTATCTCCTGAAGTCCAATCAACAAAAATACAGCATAGTGAAGAATCAGAAGAAACTGTGGCTATGCCATCTTGGAATGTAGCAGCCAGGATAACAGCGAAATTGTTCTTTTTTAATGCTTCGATTAACTCTGTAAAAGCACGACCATTCGCAGTCGTCGGACTAAATACATGGCTGCTGACAACCATAATTTTGTTTTGTTCGTTAATATCTAAATTAATCATGATTTATCCTTTGGGAGAGATAGTGTCTTGACGAATTTAGTATGGTTAGTTGGATTAGTTGTCAAACATAATATAACTGAGGATATATAATGGCTGTAATTGACTCCTTAGGGCCTTATATTTGTTTACTTTTATTTTGGTTGGTTTTCTTGGGAAATTAGTTTTTTTCGATTTTCTTTGGCTTGTAAATATCCGACTAAACTAAGCTGATAACGGCGAATATTTTCAATATAGCGATATGCTTCATGTCCACGGGCATAACCATAGGCGGTATTTGTATAATATTTTTTCTGACTTAATAGCGGGAGCCGTTTTTTGACATCAAGCCAGCTATCAGGATTTCCTTTTTGTGATGCCGTCAGTTTACGGGCATCTAACATATGTCCATAACCCATATTGTAAGCAGCCAGTGCAAACCAGATACGCTCATCTTTAGGAATATTTTCAGGTAATCGTTTCATTAGATTTTGCAGATAGATTGCGCCGCCCTTAATACTCTCCTCTGGATCAAGGCGATCAACGACGCCTAACCCTTTAGCGGTCTGGCTGGTTAACATCATCAGGCCACGTACACCCGTGGGTGAGGTTGCCAGTGGGTCCCAATGTGACTCTTGCCAGGCAATGGCAGCGAGTAATTGCCAACTGATATCACCGGAATATTTTTCAAATAGTGGCCGATAGATGGGCAGAATATTATCAATGGCACTGAGAAAAGAGAGTGTATCGAAATAGTCAAATGAGTGGACGTGACCAAAATATTTCTCCTCCAATCGGGGCATGACATTTTTTTCCGTTAGCTGGCTAAAAAAATCCAGCATGGCAGCGTAAAGGCTGTAGTCGTCAATGCGTTTTAAATACCATGTCAGCGGGTTATCTTCGCTCACATCAAAAGCGACGGCCAGATTAGGGTGAGTACGTTGTTGTAACGCGACATTAATCGAGTCACCTAACGTATAATCCAGTTTACCTTCTGATACCTGTTCCAGTAGTTCGCGAGTGTTATATTGTTGTGTTTCCTCCCATTCAAGCTCAGGGAAATTATCTGTTTTTAGCTTTTTCAATGTGCTGGCATGAGCAGAACCGGAAGCGACCAGCAGTTTACCTTTTAACTCTTTAAAAGAGCGAGGGCGTGGAGTTCCTTTGCGATAAATCAGTTGTTGGGATACAGAATAGTAAGCCGGACCTGCGCGGGTTTGAGCCAGCCTTTCTTGATGATAGGTCAAGCCGGCGGCCAGAAAATCAGCGTCGCCATTTTCTAGGTCGTCGAATAACTGATTGATATTTTTTCTGAATTTGATTTCCAATTTGACGCCAAGATAATCAGCAAAGCGTTGTGCCAGTTCGTAATCGAATCCATTTGGTTCTTTCTTACTGGTAAGGTGGATCAGAGGTGAGCTAATGGTGCTGATCCGTAGCTCTCCTCTGGTCATGATCCTGTTAATCTGCTCCTGCTGTTTATTCGGCCAACTGATGTTCAGACTGATGATGGCGGCAGAAAAAAGAGCGATAACAATGATAACGAAATAATTTATTTTTATATTATTCAATATGTTATCTCGGTGTAACGCGGTGTGGTGCTATGCGGAAACGCGCTATTTTATTATGGTTAAATTTCCAGTGACTGAGCATTTTGCGGAACAAAAACCGGCTGTGCAACCTAATTGATACTATTTACATGACTTGGACAAAGGATAATTGGCGGTAATAATCGTCACGCAAACGGTTTCGTCATGGATGACAATCCTCTATAATGCACTCATTTCCCCTTAGGCATCTATTAAGCTTTGCTTCTAAGATGAGAGAATTGATTACTATGAAAATTCTACGTGGTTCACCTGCTTTATCTGCATTTCGTATCACTAAACTCCTTTCTGTGTGTCAAGAACAGCAACTTCCGGTCAATGATATTTATGCGGAATATGTTCATTTTGCAGAGATTAATGCACCTTTGAGTGATGTTGATTCAGCAAAGTTACAACAGTTACTGAAATATGGACCTTCGCTGGCTGAACATGAACCCCAAGGTACGTTACTGTTAGTGGCGCCTCGTCCAGGAACGATTTCCCCGTGGTCTTCCAAAGCAACCGATATTGCTCACAATTGTGGTCTGTCCCAGGTTGTGCGTCTGGAGCGTGGCTTGGCTTATTACATCCAAAGTGGCGAAATGAGTGATGCACAGTGGCAAATATTGTCATCACTGTTGCATGATCGGATGATGGAAACGGTCTTTACTCAATTGGAACAGGCGGAAAAATTGTTTTCTCGTCAACAACCCGTTCCGTTAAGACGCATTGATATTCTGCAAGCAGGACGCAGCGCGTTGGAGCAAGCCAATACGGAGCTTGGATTGGCATTGGCCCCGGATGAAATTGATTATCTGATGGAGGCTTTCCAGAAATTAGGGCGCAATCCAACAGATGTTGAACTTTATATGTTTGCTCAGGCTAACTCTGAACATTGCCGCCATAAAATCTTTAATGCTGACTGGATTATTGATGGTCAGGAGCAGCCAAAATCACTGTTCAAAATGATTAAAAACACCTATGAGCAGACACCCGATTATGTTCTGTCAGCCTATAAAGATAACGCTGCTGTGATGGAGGGATCTTCTGTCGGCCGTTTCTTTGCCAGTGCGGAAAACGGTTCATATGATTACCATCAGGAGCAGGCCCATATTCTGATGAAAGTGGAGACGCATAATCACCCGACTGCGATTTCTCCTTGGCCGGGCGCATCGACAGGTTCTGGTGGTGAAATTCGCGACGAAGGGGCGACCGGGCGTGGCGCTAAGCCAAAAGCGGGTCTGGTGGGATTTTCAGTATCTAATCTGCGGATACCGGGTTTTGAACAGCCGTGGGAAGAGGATTTCGGTAAACCGGAACGCATTGTTAGCGCCTTGGATATTATGATGGAAGGCCCTTTAGGGGGCGCGGCATTTAATAATGAATTTGGTCGCCCGGCGTTGTTGGGTTATTTCCGTACCTATGAAGAAAAAGTCAACAGTCATAACGGCAGCGAATTACGTGGTTATCACAAACCCATCATGCTGGCCGGTGGGATCGGTAATATCCGAGATGAACATGTCAAAAAAGGTGAAATTTCTGTTGGCGCAAAACTAATTGTGCTCGGTGGCCCGTCCATGAACATTGGTTTAGGTGGGGGGGCTGCATCTTCTATGGCGTCGGGGCAATCCGATGCTGATCTGGATTTTGCTTCTGTTCAACGGGATAACCCGGAAATGGAGCGCCGTTGTCAGGAAGTGATCGATCGCTGTTGGCAGTTAGGTGAAAACAACCCGATTCTGTTCATTCATGATGTTGGTGCTGGTGGGCTTTCCAATGCCATGCCTGAGCTGGTCAGTGACGGTGGTCGCGGTGGACGGTTTGAGCTGCGCAAAATTCTTAATGATGAGCCGGGGATGAGTCCGCTGGAAGTCTGGTGTAACGAATCACAAGAGCGTTACGTACTGGCGGTCGCGCCGGAACAACTTCCGCTGTTTGAAGAGATTTGTCGGCGTGAGCGTGCGCCTTATGCCATTATCGGCGAGGCAACAGAAGAACGTCATTTACTGCTTAATGATGAACACTTTGATAACCAGCCAATCGATATGCCTCTGGATGTACTGCTAGGTAAAACGCCAAAAATGTTGCGTAATGTCAGTACATTAAAAGCCGGAGGTGAAAGCCTTGAACGCCGGGATATCGATCTGGCAGAAGCCGTTAAGCGCATTATGCATTTGCCGGCGGTGGCAGAAAAAACCTTCCTGATAACGATAGGCGATCGCTCTGTCACTGGCATGGTTTCCCGTGATCAAATGGTGGGTCCGTGGCAGATCCCGGTTGCGGACTGCGCTGTCACCACCGCCAGCCTTGATAGCTACTATGGCGAAGCGATGTCTATGGGGGAACGTGCGCCGGTCGCTTTGTTGGATTTTGCTGCTTCCGCTCGAATGGCAGTCGGTGAAGCTTTGACCAATATCGCTTCTGCTTATGTTCAGGATTTAAAGCGCATTAAACTTTCAGCGAACTGGATGTCCGCTGCGGGTCATCCTGGCGAGGATGCCGGTTTGTATGCGGCGGTTAAAGCAGTGGGCGAGGAGTTATGCCCTGCGCTAGGGCTGACTATTCCGGTGGGTAAAGACTCTATGTCGATGAAAACCCGCTGGCATGAACAAGGTGAAGAGCGTGAGATAACGGCGCCTTTGTCGCTGGTGATTACCGCTTTTGCCAGAGTGGAAGATGTACGTCGTACAGTAACGCCGGAGCTTTCCACCGATGAAGATAATGCATTGTTACTAATCGATCTGGGGCAAGGAAAAAACACACTGGGCGGTACCGCATTAGCACAAGTTTACCGTCAACTGGGTAATAAAACCGCGGATGTACGTAGTGCTGAGCAATTGGCTGGTTTCTTCAATGCGATTCAGCAACTGATTGCGGAACAAAAATTACTGGCTTATCACGATCGCTCTGATGGTGGTTTACTGGTCACGTTGGCTGAAATGGCTTTTGCCGGGCATTGTGGTATTGAAGCTGATATCAGTGTGTTTGATGAAGATATTCTGGCTGCGCTCTTTACAGAAGAGTTGGGCGCTGTAGTTCAGATTCGAGCATCGGATAGAGGATTTGTTGAAAGCGTTTTGGCAGAACAGGGTCTGGCCGATTGCGTGCATTATCTGGGCAAAGCCAAAGCAGGTGATGATTTTGTTATCTTTAGTGGCAACACTGAAGTGTATCGTCAGAATCGCAGTACTTTGCGTTTATGGTGGGCAGAAACCACATGGCAAATGCAGCGTCTGCGCGATAACCCGGAGTGTGCAGATCAGGAACATCAGGCGAAACAGGATAATCAGGACCCAGGACTGAATGTAAAACTGACTTTTGATGTTTCAGAAGATATTGCAGCGCCTTACATTTTGCAGCAGGTAAGGCCGAAAGTGGCTGTACTGCGTGAACAGGGCGTTAACTCCCATGTTGAAATGGCTGCGGCGTTTCACCGAGCAGGTTTTGAGGCGATTGATGTTCATATGAGTGATTTGTTGTCTGGGCGTATTGGATTGAGCCAATTCCAGACACTGGTTGCCTGTGGCGGCTTCTCGTATGGTGACGTGTTGGGGGCAGGTGAAGGTTGGGCGAAATCAATTCTGTTCAATGAGCTTGTTCGTGATGAATTTGCCGCTTTCTTTGCACGGCCTGATACGTTGTCGTTGGGTGTTTGTAATGGTTGCCAGATGATGTCTAACTTGCGGGAGTTAATCCCAGGCGCTGAACATTGGCCGCGTTTTGTACGTAACCGTTCAGAGCGCTTTGAAGCACGATTCAGTTTAGTGGAAGTGGCTGACAGCCCGTCACTGTTTTTGCAAGATATGGCAGGTTCTCGTATGCCGATTGCGGTTTCTCATGGGGAAGGGCAAGTGGAATTCCGTGATAGACAGCATCTTGAGATGCTTGAAAGCAACCAGTTAGTGGCTTTGCGTTATGTAAACAACTATGGTCAGGTTACGGAAAACTATCCGGCTAACCCAAATGGTTCAGTGAATGGCATTACCGCAGTTACCAGCATTGATGGTCGGGCAACTGCGATGATGCCGCATCCAGAAAGGGTATCCCGCACGGTGAATAACTCTTGGCATCCGCATGAGTGGAACGAAGATGGCCCGTGGATGCGACTTTTCCGTAATGCTCGTAAGCAGTTAGGATAAGTACCGCGGTGTAAGTAAATTGTGTCAGCCGGTTTTTTCCGGCTGATAGCGTTCATTGGCTTCATTGTGATTCTTTGTTTCGTAACTGACGTGAGATCGCAATTGAAGCCATTTATCTATTTATTTCAATTCATTTTGAAACGGTATTTGATTAGTCAAAAAATATTCATTAAATGGAACATACGAGGCATCATAGTCTAAATAAGTTTTCTACTGGAAGTGATAACCGGATTGATTGCCTACATTTTCTAACTCAAAAACCGAATCTGAGTTTACATGCTTCTGAATTGATTGTTTTTAAACATATCTAAGGTTATATGTGTAAAAATAGGCTGTAAGAAATGAAACTCAGTCTATTTTAAACATTGTATTTACCATCCTAAATAATAATCATCAGCTAACCAGCATGGTCTGTTTAAATGAAACCATTCTTGTAAAAGATTTTCTGTTACACAAAATGCCCCTTCTGTCCACCCTTGTTGACTTGAATAAGCTTCACCAATGATATGAATTGATTCATCGCATATAGGGCGGCGCATATAAGGCATTACCTCATTAACATAAATTCCCGCATGCCAGGCATGATAGCCGCCGCCATAAGGATCTTGAGACCAATCTTTAATTCGTGCAATATAAGGGGGTGGAATTTTTATTCCATGTAGTTCTTCAACTTGGCTCATAGCTTCATCAATTGAGTTTTTAGAAGCTTTATTATTTGGCACAAATATTTTTTCAATTTTTTATTTCGATAGTTAGTCATGTTGATTTCCTTTTTGCGTATTAATATCAGATTTTAAATGGAGTTACGTCATAGAATGTATGGCCATTAATAGCTAATTGGGCACATATCTTGCCAAGTAATGGCGTGAATTTAGCACCCCATCCAGAAGTATAAACGACAATATTTGAATGACCTGGTAACGAATCTAAGTAGAAAGGTTTGTCATCCTTTGGCATTGCTAACATGCATGTAGATGTAAATTTGGGTTCTGGGTCAAGATATTCCATATGGTTCTTAACCCACTGGTTTGTACCTTCAAAATCACTTTTTGTTGGCGGTGTCCGTTGCTCTGGACTGTCATAAATTTTGAATGGATAATCTGGCGCTACTTTAATGTAGCCTGGGTTTTTCCAAGGTGCTTCAGGGAACCCATAATATAAATTACTATTTTTAGCATTAGGTTTCTGGAATGCAAACCATGTTGGATAATTTATTTTTGGATTTTTTTTACGAAAATATGCAGAAACCATATCCCAGATTTCTAAATTAAGAATAGTACCCAAAGGCGAGATTAATTTATTGGTATATGGACCAACGGCCATGACGATTTTTTTGCCGTGATATATTTCTTTATTTGTCGTTACAATTACTTCATTACAGCCATCTGATTCAATTTTTGTTACTAAATTGTATTCTTTAAAATGTACTCCATTATTGTGAGAAACATTATAGAGGGTTCTTAAAGTTGCAGGTAGATTAATAATACCACCGTTGGCTTGGAAAAAGCCTATATAATTATCGGGTATATTTTTAAATTGATACCAAGCTTCAATTTCTTTTGCGGTTAAATATTGATAAGGAATCCCCATTCTTTTCATTGTATTAATGGTAGAATTAATTCCGCCTTCGGTTGTTGGGATTGTTGGATCTCCAAACCAAAGGCTGCCAACATATGAAATAAGTTCAGTTACTGTTTGTTTTTGCAGCCTTTTCCATTCTGGGGTAGAATCAATAACCATTTGGGTCATAAAGTCATCATCGTATTGAAAGCGGAACTGACGGGAAGCTTCCGCGCTACTAGATAATTGATTAAAGAAGGAAGATTGCTCTAGGACGAGAACATCTTTTCCGTTTAATGCAGTGTGTCCCCCAAAAAAGGATGTTGCATTATATGCTGTGGAAAGGCCAATCAATCCACCACCAATAACGATTAACTCATATATTTTAGCCATAAACGTGCCTTTATTGTAGTGTATACTTTGTAAAATATAGAATATTTACTGCCTATCCTGATGGGAATAACTGGTACAGGCAGTTTGAATACGAGCTAACTTAATTTAGCTGTTTGATAGCTAACTAATATAAATATACAAGTCTTTTAGGACTATATATTAATATTTTTTTCTAAATTAATAAACTTCGTAGTTTTGTCCGGTTTGAGCTCCGTCGACACTTTTTCTAAAAGCAAGTGCTACACGGCTAGCAGGAACAGCATTAAAACCTGGGAAAAACTCACTGTATTTATCCAATGATTCCTGTAAGACATTAGGGCTAACGCTGTTTATACGAATTCCCCTTGGCATTTCAATTGCTGCACATTTTACAAATGCCTTAACACCACCATTTGCCATCGCTGCTGATGCCCCTTGTAGGATAGGGTCGTCCATTATAATTCCAGTTGTTAAAGTAAAACTTCCGCCATCATTAATATAGTCTATTCCTAACAATACTAAGTTAATTTGACCTTTAAGTTTACTGTTTATTCCTATCTCATTTAACTCTGGAGTTAATTTTGAAACTGATCCAAAATGTGCGCTACCTGTTGCACTGACTACAGCATCAACTTTGCCAATTCTCTCATACATGCTTTTAATACTATCAACGGAAGTGATATCAACTACAACGTCTAAGCCATTTCTTCCGGCACGAATGACTTCGTGATTTTTTTCTAATTCTTCCGAGATTGCTTTTCCTATTGTACCGCTTGCTCCAATAACAATAACTTTCATTTCTGTTTACCCTTTCCTAATTAATAAAATTTTCTCGACTACATCGTTGCATAATGAATATTACTTTTAACTCGACATAAGTGGAAGTCTCTAATAATGCTAGAGCATAAAATGAAATTTACAACTCCAATAGTTGAATCAAACAACAGTGCGGGGTGGGTTTGTACAAAATAAGCTCAAATTGAGTCTTTTTAAGACTCTTTTGGGGTATTTTTTCTTAATAATTTAAGTTTGAATATATTTTTTACGAGATATCAAAAACATACTGTCAGAGATTCATGGTGTCCAAATAAAGTGGAGCGAAGATAGTCCGTGGATGCGCATTTTCCGTAATGCTCGTAGGTAGTTAAGGTAAGTACCACGGTGTAAGTGAATTGTGTCAACCGGTTTTTCCGGCTGATAGTGTTGATTGGCTTCATTGTGATTCTTTGTTTCGTAACTGACGTGAGATCACAGTTGAAGCCATTTTTTATTTGTTTTCGCATTCCATCCAGAGGTATAAACGGCTATGTTTGGATGATTTGGTAATGAATCTAGATAGAAAGGTCTTTCACTCTGTGGTTAACATAATTATATAAATTTTCTAGACTCATTATATTGAGCGTATGGAAATGTGCTGGTTTTGCCGAATGCGAAGTTGATAGATAAATCGATTTCGATTCCAGTCGTGTTGCTTGAGGATAGACCTATTAATTAATAAGGGGTTGGAGTTTAATAGAACGAAAGGGAAGAATCACATCATCCTGACCTCAGAGAGTAAATCGGGGTGACGATCCAACACTTTAAGCAACTTCACCAAAGCTAGAGATGGCTTGGTCTTACCGTTTTCATAGCGCGAGAAAGCATTGATACCACCGCCGAAGATTTCAGAAGCTTCCCGCTGATCAAGCGCGAGCTTCTTACGTACTCTGGCAATGAACTTAGGATCGACTATGGCCGCGTTGACTTGCTTCGAGAATGTCCGCATTTCGCACATGACGCGTTCCGATTCCGCAGCATCCAAAATAGATTCGGCGCAGGCAGGGCAAAAGTCGCCTGTTACCGCAGAAATGATGGTGGTTTCGCCCTTGTAAGTATAGGGCAGATCGCGGGTGTCATGGATAAGTTCCGCTGCACCGCAAACAGGGCATTTCATGTTCATAGCTCCTATTCATAACTCTTTGAAGGACACGATCAGCACGTCATCAATGACCGTCAGTTTCAGGTACACGTCGCCTACCTGTATACTTGGTCGGTACACATCTTGCCAGACAGAATGATCAGAGTAAGTAGTCATACTCTTGTAGAAGTCTGCTGGAGTGAGCGCCATCACTACGGCTAACATATCGGAGAACTCCAGCCCCAACTCATTCGCACCGACTCGCGCAGCATGTGTGGTACGTACCTTTCCAGCTTTAATCAAGGTTTTGACCACTGATAACTTACAATGTGGGGTCCGTTTTTCCATATGAGCGGATATTAACCTAGTTGGTTAGTATAATGCAATATCTCAAATTGAGTGGGATCTTGAACCATATATGGCGGTTCCCTGTTTTGGGTTTGGTACATATTTTCCCCCGAATAGAAACTTTTTTATTTCTATCTACGATGGTACATCATTGGCTGATAAAGGCCAGATATGAAGCAAATAATATCGGCTATTGGTATGATATCAGTGCTGGTGATTCAGATGTGAAAGTTTTATATCGGTGAATTCTTAGGCATTTGGATGCCTAAGTGTTCTATTGTCTCAATTACCCGACAAACATGCGTTATGAGTGTCTCAAAAAGGAGACATCTAATTATTTGATTTTAATCTATTTTTATTTGCATGATTTTGAGTGTCTTTAATTGGCGACAGAAAATAAATTTTGCTCATATCGGAAAAGAAGCTGTTTAGTTGCTGAAACGTAACATTTAATTTTTTCTAAAGTAAAAACAGTTGGTTATGATTATTTTTTTAATGTTGGCATGGGATCTGCATTAAGCTGGCACAGTTGCTCATTCAACTTCTTATGTCGGCCCACATTTAGGTGGAGAGATGCCACATAAACCATCGAATGATGCCAGAGTAAGGTGCCTACCGTCCAACTCAGTGATATCGCTTTCGGGCCTTATCAAACATCGGGCGACACGTGGAGTGAGGCACCAACCTATGTCTGACTGTTGTAGATAAACAGCGGGCATGCGTTATCCTCACTGGCGGGATAGTAGCGAAAACTATTATCCCGCCGTCATCGCTCAGGTGTTTACCTGCCCCTTTGTACTGTTTGCGTCTTACACTGATTTTCAGTCACAGTAGAATTTATCAGCCGATGGGTTTTTCTATCCGCCCTTTGTCGGTTAGCATTGGTGTACTGACAGGTTACGAGATGATTTCCTTGAAAAAATGGCGTTTATTTCCGCGCTCATTGCGCCAATTAGTTGTCATGGCCTTCTGGCTGGTGTTATTGCCGTTGTTGGTTCTGGCTTATCAGGCTTACCAGAGTCTTGATCAACTCAGTGAGCAAGCGGCTGATATAAATCGTACCACGCTAGCGGATGCCCGCCGCAGTGAGGCTATGACAGGTATTGCATTGGAGATGGAGCGCAGTTATCGCCAATATTGTGTGTTAGGGGATAAGACGCTGGAAAACCTTTACCAAAAGCAATATCAGCAATACCTTAAGATGCTGAAAGATCAGATGGTTATACTTGATGACCAACAGCATATTAAAACGCTTAACAGTTTATTGTCGCAATTGACAAAAATCAGTTGCTTTAATAGCGAACCTACCCAACCTGCCGCTCAATTACTTGAGCAATTCTCTAATGCTAATAGCCAAATGGTACAGGCTACCAGGGATATTATTTTCAGCCGGGGAGAACAGCTACAGAGAGATATTGCTGAAAAAGGACAATTTTTTGGCTGGCAGAGTCTTATTTTATTTCTACTGAGTGCGTTACTGGTCGCGTTATTTACTCGCATGATTATCGGGCCGGTTAAAGGGATTGAACGCATGATTAACCGATTGGGAGAAGGGCAATCATTAGGCGTTCGCATAGATTCTTTTCAGGGGCCGCGAGAACTCCGCTCTTTGGCGCAGCGGATTATCTGGCTTAGTGAACGCTTGGCCTGGTTAGAATCACAACGCCATGAGTTTTTACGTCATATTTCTCATGAACTGAAAACACCGCTGGCAAGTATGCGGGAAGGGACAGAATTACTGGCTGATGAAGTGGCAGGGCCATTAACGGCTGATCAGCAAGAAGTGGTTGCTATTCTTGATAATAGTAGTAAACATTTACAACAATTGATCGAGCAATTACTGGATTATAACCGTAAGCTGGCAGATGGCCCGACGGAGCAACAGCAGGTTTCTCTGCTGGAAATTGTTAATGAAGTAGTTTTATCACACAGTTTACCCGCGAGATCGAAGAATATTCAGACGGAAATTCAGCTTGATGCTGATATTTTATGGGCAGAGCCTACGCTATTAATGCGGGTTATTGATAATCTCTACTCTAATGCGGTGCACTATGGCGCCGAATCCGGTAACATCTGGGTTTCAAGTCGTCAGATTGGTAAATATGTTCAAATTAATGTTGCTAATACAGGTACGCCCATTCCTGAATCAGAGCGTAGTATGATTTTTGAACCGTTCTATCAGGGAACGCTCCAGCGCAAAGGTGCAGTGAAAGGCAGCGGTCTTGGGTTAAGTATTGCTCAGGATTGTATTAAGCGTATGGGGGGCGAACTGATATTGATTCAGAGCGAATTTGCTGACGTCTGTTTTCGTATTAAATTGCCATTAACTGCTGAGAATGAATAAATAATGCATAACAGGTCTACTTACCGTTTTGTACAAAAGACGGATCGGCAGAATATTGCAGTACAACCTGGGAAAAACATGTTGGTTGCCAGATTGTTATTACCACGAGTTTCAATTTGGGGTTTTAGCATGATTCTGTTGATCTTCATCGTTTTTTTATTGGCGGGTTGCGTCAAAAATCCGGTTAATAATAATTTAACGGCAGTGACGCAAATGGTAATACCAGAGCAACGGGTAACGGATTACCGTATTGCAGAATGTGAGTTAATGTGGGATTTAGAGACGCCGCCATCGATTGAGAATGCGCTTTACTGGCTGCGATTGATGGGCTGTTCAGATCGCCTGACATCAGCTAAAGCGCGTAATATGGCGAAATACACTCTTCCGGTCACTTGGGATATGGCTTTTAAACAAAGTATTTTACTTAATAGTGCCGGGCCTACGTTGTCTGAACGTCGGAAAATGGTTGAAAATTTCAACAAATACAGGTTGAAATTCCCAGACTCGTTGCGACCGTTATTACAGTTATGGCGCGAACAGCAGGTTCAGCAAATTGCAGTGGCTGAGGAGCGGGCAAGATTCCAAAAATTACAGGCCGATACGGATAATAAACTTGATCGTCTGCGAGAAAGTCGCGCACGGTTGGAATTTGAGCTACAAGAAACTTCTCGTAAACTGGAAAACCTGACAGATATTGAGCGTCAGCTCTCTTCCCGTAAGCAAAATCAGGGGAGTGCTGGATCAAGTAATTCGGATAAACATGCTGAAACGCCAGCGACGACATTACCTGGCAAAAACAGTACGCCAAACAATACCTCTGAATCAGATAAAGGAGCCGCACCATGACAGCGCGTAAGCCAGCCCATCTTCTTCTGGTTGATGACGATCCTGGTTTGTTGAAATTGTTGGGAATGCGTCTTACCAGTGAAGGCTTTCGTGTCACAACCGCAGAAAGTGGCGGTGAAGCGTTGAGACTGTTAACTAAAGAAAAAGTTGATTTGGTGATCAGTGACCTGCGTATGGATGAAATGGATGGCATGGCGCTGTTCGCTGAAATCCAGAAGCAACAACCGGGCATGCCGGTGATTATTCTGACAGCTCATGGCTCAATTCCAGAGGCAGTGGCGGCCACTCAACAGGGGGTCTTCAGTTTTCTGACTAAACCGGTTGATCGGGATGCGCTTTATAAAGCGATTGATGGCGCATTGGCGTTGTCCACGCCCGCTAGTGATGAGCAGTGGCGGGAGCAGATAGTTACCCGCAGTCCTGTTATGTTGCGCTTGTTGGAGCAGGCGCGAATGGTCGCTCAATCCGATGTCAGTGTACTGATAAACGGTCAGAGTGGCACCGGGAAGGAAGTGTTAGCCCTGGCAATTCACCGCGCCAGTCCGCGAGCGAAAAAACCATTTATCGCGATTAATTGTGGCGCTTTGCCAGAACAACTCCTTGAGTCAGAACTGTTTGGTCATGCTAAAGGCGCATTTACCGGTGCGGTCAGTAGCCGTGAAGGGCTATTCCTTACTGCGCAGGGAGGAACGCTGTTTCTTGATGAAATCGGTGATATGCCGCTGGCTTTGCAGGTTAAATTATTGCGGGTATTGCAGGAACGTAAGATACGCCCGCTCGGAAGTAATCGTGATCTGGATATTGATGTACGGATTATCTCCGCGACGCACCGTGATTTACCGAAGGCAATGGCAAAAAATGAATTTCGCGAAGATCTCTATTACCGTCTAAATGTTGTGAACTTGAAAATTCCAGCTTTGAATGGTCGGGTTGAAGATATTCCTTTATTGGCGAATCATCTGTTGCGTGAATCAGCGAAACGCCATAAACCTTTTGTCCGTAGTTTCTCCGTTGATGCAATGAAATGCCTGATGGCGGCGAGTTGGCCTGGCAATGTGCGTCAGCTTGTTAATGTGATCGAACAGTGTGTTGCGCTAACTACTGCGCCGGTTATTAGTGAAGCCTTAGTTATGCAGGCGCTGGAAGGGGAAAATACAGCGTTGCCCACTTTTGTAGAAGCCAGAAATCAGTTTGAACTGAATTATCTGCGTAAATTGCTGCAAATGACCAAAGGGAATGTGACTCATGCGGCGCGTATGGCGGGACGTAACCGGACTGAATTCTACAAATTACTGGCGCGTCATGAATTGGATGCGAATGATTTTAAAGAATAACTTTTCTACTGCTCAGGAAGTTTTTACACTGATATAAATATTGGTGGCTTGGGAGAGCCAAATTATATGAGCCGTACTCTTAATATTGCCCTTGCACAGCTTAATTGGATGATTGGCGACATTGAAGGCAACTGTGAACGTATGTTGCAGACAGTACAGGAACAACAGCAACAAGGTGCTGATTTGGTCATGTTTTCTGAACTGGCGATATCTGGTTATTCTCCAGAAGATCTATTATTCCGGGCTGATTTTCATCAGCGTTGCCGTGAGCAATTAGCACGTTTACAGGCTGCCAGTTGCCAAACTGCTATTTTAGTTGGTCATCCTTGGGAACAGGACGGAGAGATTTACAACGCACTTTCCTTATTCTGGCAAGGGAAAATTTTGGCCCGTTATTTCAAACAACGGTTACCAAATTATGGTGTTTTCGATGAAAAACGCTATTTTAAAGCGGGCGATAAAAGCTGTGTTGTGCCATTTAAGGGCTACAATCTCGGTTTATTGATTTGTGAAGATTTATGGTTTGATGAACCGATTGATGCTTTGAAACAGGCAGGCGCAGACTTAATTCTTTCTATCAACGCTTCTCCATATAATCGTGAAAAACCTTATATTCGTTATGAACTGATTAGAGAACATTGCCAACGTACAGATCTACCCATGATTTATCTTAATCAAGTTGGCGGTCAGGATGAGTTGATTTTCGATGGCTGTTCTAAAGTTTTTAATGCAAATGGTGAAGTGACTCATCGGTTAGCCGCATTTAATGAACAGATCCAGCAATGCCGCTTTAATGAATTAACGATTGAACCTATGGTTAATCCGGCGCCTGAATTACCGCCATTGCAGCAGGTATATCAGGCATTAGTCCTTTCAGTGCATGATTACGTTCGCAAAAATGGCTTTCAAGGCGTGTTATTAGGCTTATCTGGGGGAATTGACTCTGGTTTAACGCTGGCAATCGCTGTTGATGCATTGGGCAAAGATCATGTTCAGGCTGTTATGATGCCATTCCGCTATACATCTGAAATGAGTATAGAAGATGCTAAAGAACAAGCTGAGATATTGGGTGTTGAGTTTAATGTGGTGTCGATCGAACCGATGTTTGATGCATTTATGGCACAATTTGAACCTCTGTTTGCGGGTACGGCCAAAGATACCACCGAAGAGAATTTACAGGCGCGTTGCCGTGCCGTTATTCTGATGGCGATGTCTAATAAACGCCATCGTCTCGTGCTGACGACCAGCAATAAGAGTGAATCAGCGGTGGGATATTCCACATTATATGGCGATATGGCGGGTGGTTTTAATGCGCTGAAAGATGTACCGAAAACATTGGTATTTGAATTAGCAAAATATCGTAATACCGTTTCGCCGGCGATACCTCAAAGAGTGATTGATCGTCCGCCATCGGCGGAATTGGCGCCAGGGCAGCTTGATCAGGACAGTTTACCGCCCTATGACATTCTGGATGATATTCTGGAAGGTTATGTGGAACAGGATAAATCGGTTGATGAGCTGGTGGCTGCGGGATTTGATGAACAGATTGTGCGTAAAGTTGTTCGTTTGGTTGATATCAACGAATATAAACGTCGTCAGGCGCCAGTGGGGCCACGTATTACGCCACGCAATTTTGGTAAAGACAGACGCTACCCGATTACCTCTGGTTTCGGCCGTAAAAACTGGTAACAACAGGAAAACTTCATGAAAAAGATTGATGCGATTATCAAACCTTTCAAACTGGATGATGTGCGTGAAGCTCTGGCGGAAGTGGGTATCACCGGAATGACGGTAACCGAGGTGAAAGGTTTTGGCCGCCAGAAAGGACACACTGAGCTATATCGCGGTGCGGAATATATGGTGGATTTTCTGCCAAAAGTGAAAATAGAAATTGTCGTGCCAGATGATATTGTCGATACCTGTGTTGAAACCATTATGCAGACGGCACAAACCGGAAAAATCGGTGATGGTAAAATATTTGTATTCGACGTGGCGCGTGTTGTGCGTATCCGTACTGGTGAGCAGGACGAAGAGGCGATTTAGCTTCATTTAAATTTGGGGGTGGCGACAGGTAGATATAAGGCGCCACTCTCAATAAAAGTAGTCGGAATTTTTCGATGACCGTTTAGACGGTCACCGATAATAGACACATTCATTTATAATCTTATATATCCAATCAAGGCGATGAACTACCTTACAAGTAAAGGTTTTATCACATACCCATTTTCTGTAACTCGATTTTCTCCAACAATAATCCTAGTGTCAGGTAAAATGAAATATGAATATATGATTTTGAGCCTTCTGACTGACATGATATAACCACGCCAATCGTCGACAACCCAAGAATCTCTAGAACCTCCAGAAACTATAGTAAAATAATCGTCGGATACTTGGTACTGTGCTTGATCAGTGCTCCAGTAGTTAATTGCAACTTCAATTGTGTCACATTTCGTATTATTGGTAACGTGAATCATGCCCATATTACAACTCCCTTACTATTTCAATCTGATTGCATTAAGATTTAATTTATTAGGATGCCGTTTCGGACTAGCAACATTAAATATAAATAAGTTAGCTTACAAATAAAGGTTTTATCACATACTCATTTTCTGTAACTCGATTTTCTCCGACAATAATTTTGGTGTCAGGTAAAATGAAATATGAAGATGTAATTCCTAGCCTTTTGACTGACATGATATAACCGCGCCAATCGTCAACAAACCAGGAAGCCCTAAAATATCCAGGACTGATATTAAAATAATTGTCGGACACTGTGAATCGTGCGTAATCAGTACTCCAATAGTTAATTGCAACTTCAATCGTATCATTTTTCAGATTGTTGGTAACGTGAATAATGCCCATATTACAACCCCTCACTATTTCAATCCGATTTTATTAAGATTTGACTTATTTAGGATGTTGTTTTGGACTAACAACATTAAGTATAGATGAGAAATTCCTATTTAATTTAATATTCTTTATTGTTTTTATTTCATAAAATAACTGATCACTATAATTAATGTTTGGAATAAATTATCAAAACAGTTTTTAATTTAAATTATCGGATAATTTATTACGGTTTGAAACTAGTTAAATCTTTTCAAACCGTAAATAGTGGTAAATAAGAATTGCGGGAAGATCTCTTGCTTGCTGAAAATATATTGGATCATTTTTGCCTTGGCTTTCTGGACAGGTCATCATAAATGTCATTTCTATAAATTAAATACTGTTTCTATTCACTTCACTTTATTGGTTATTATCACCGTAATATTAAGTTGAAAATTTAAATCACCTTATGTGGGCCAAACATTCATAGTGAATAAATTGTTTATCATTACTTCTGTCCTCTGTCTTCTGTCCTCTGTCCTCTGTCCTCTGTCCTCTGCCTTCTGCTATTTCATCATATTTTCTTATGAACTCATTGCATGATTGATTAAAAAACATCATAATTGCTTCTTTTGTGATCATTTCGTTTAGGGATATATTGTGAGCTGACGATTCAACAGAGGTAATCATCGTTATGGTTAATAATTTTGATGTAGAACGAACAGGGCTGGTTTTTACTCTTACGGTTGGTAATCTTCCTGTGAAAACTTTTGCTGTGGTTGATTTTATGCTGGATGAAGCGTTGTCAACGCTATTCAGTTTGCACGTCACACTGACTTGTATCAAGCCGGACATTGATTTTGCGGAAGTTCTGGATAAATACGCCACATTGACCGTTTATCGTGACGGACAACCTGAGCGTTATATCACCGGGATTGTGACTCATTTTGTGCAGGAAACCGCGAACCGTTATCGTAGTGGTTATTCCTTGACTCTCCATCCTTCCTTGTGGCGTGCCGGATTGCGGGTTAACTCCCGTATTTTTCAGCATCAATCCGTCACCGATATTATTGATAGGCTATTGAAAGAAAATGGCGTTCGTCAATTCTCTTGTTGCTTGCGTTATGAACATCCCGTACGGGAGTTCTGTGTTCAGTACGATGAGAGTGATTTGGCTTTTTTACAGCGTCTGTTAGCTGATGAAGGGATCTTTTATTACTATTACTTTAATCAGGATAAGGGTGAGCCGACAATGGTTTTTGTCGACTCTTATGCTGAGAATGGCTCTCTTACACTGCCCTACAACCCAGAACTTGACGCCACAGGCAGCCAGTGTTGCATTAGCCGGTTTCGTTGGGAAGAAAAAGTGGGCATCGCTGAAGTTTCGGTGAGAGATTACACATTTAAACATCCCCGGTGGTTTGCTGATTTTCAATTCCACGAAAATTACAGGTACATCGGCAATCAGCGTTCGGATTTACCTAGTTACTATTACTATGACTTTCCCGGACGTTATAAAGATAAGAATGGGCAGCGGATAAGTCAGTACCGGCTGGAGGCGTTGCGTAATGATGTTTTGCTCGGTAATGGGCATAGTGATAGTTTTGCTCTCTTACCGGGCAGGTGGTTTAAGCTTACCGATCATCCGAAAGAAAAATTTAATACTTCGTGGCAAATAATCCAAATTACTCACCAAGGCCATCAGCCTCAAGCGGATGAATCTCGTTTTGGCGGCAGAGGGACGACTTTGACGAACCATTTCACCTTTGGTAGCCCCAACCGGGTATGGCGTCCTTCGCCTTATCCCAAGCCACGTATTGATGGCTTGCAAATTGCCACAGTGGTGGGGCCGGAGGGAGAAGAAATATTTTGTGATGAATATGGACGAGTACGGGTGCAATTTGACTGGGACCGGTATGGCGAACTTAATGATCAGAGTTCTTGCTGGATAAGAGTTAGCCAGTCTTGGGCTGGACACTGTTGGGGAATGATGACCATCCCGCGTGTTGGTCAGGAAGTCCTGGTTGATTTTCTGCATGGTGATCCTGACCAGCCGATTATTATTGGTCGTACCTATAATGCCATTAATCTCCCACCGAACCGTTTGCCGATGGCAAAAACGCAGATGGTAATCCGATCAAAAACCCATAAAGGGGAAGGGTTTAATGAACTGCGTTTTGATGATGATAAAGGCGGTGAGGAAATTTATATTCATGCTCAGAAGAACATGAAAACGGAGATTTTAAACGATGAAATGGTCAATATTGCACATAATCAGACTCATCATATTAGACATGACGCCCATTTACGTGTTGATAATGAATATCGTGTTCTGGCGCAGCATGATATTTCCGTTTCAACCGGACAAAAACTTCATATTAAAGCTGACGATGCGTTGTTGGTACAAAGTGGAAATGAAATTCATCTCAGTTCTGGGGCGAAGATAGTCATTGATGCTGGAAGTGAGCTCACCTTACAGGCCGCGGGGCATTTTATTAAAATTGACGTCGGTGGTATCAGCAGTAGCGCCGGGATCAATTTTGCCAGTGGAACCCCGGGTACAGGTTCGGGTTGGGGAGGAAAACTGCCGGATATGCTGGATAAATTGAAACAGGTCAGTGCTGAAATATCCACTCCTGTTGCTCAAGAACTACTTAAAGAAATTTGTCTCAGTTGTTTGATGAAAGCTGAACTTGAAGAAGCAATAACCGTTATTCGGGGATAATTATGACACTTGAATTAAGCGAAAAATTGGTTAATTACCAGAAAAAACATCCCGGCATTCGGCTTTACGCATTGGTGAATGGCTTGCAGTATAAACGCTGTTTTGGTGAGGAGATTAATTATATCGAGGGTGTCAACAACCCACTATTCCGGCACTATCCAGATTCAAAACTTGCGTTTGCAGGCCCGTGGCTATTTGATATGGAATATGCGCATCAATGGCAAGAAAAATTATCAACACTTGAAGAAACGTATCCGGCAGTATCATGGTTATTAACCTCTCTGTCATTAGATAAGCTGACTCGCCACCTTGTACCATATTTAAATATTCAACTGCCGACAAAACAGATTGCGCTTCTACGTTTTTATGATCCTCGTATTTTGCATCGCATCAGTGACATTTTTAGCCATGAGCAATTGTCCGCATTCACGTATGATATTAATAAATGGGTTTATCAATACAATGCCACTTATTATTCGGTGTCAGGAGCTCCATTATGATTGAATTGACTCAGGAACAATTTGATATTATCACCAAACTGGAAAAACAGACGGTGATTGATCGTATACAGGCCGAACTTCTCACTAAACATGCGGATTTAATTCCTTCCCCATCTTCGCTGAACGAACGGCTAATGGCTGCTTATGATTATTTGCTGTCATTAAACTTTCAGGATAAATACTTGATTCAATCCTATTTATCTCTGGTTGCGTTTAATCCTGATTTTCAGCACGCTTTGCCAATCAAGACAGCCTTGGAATCCCTTGATCAAAAACCCGAGCAGCAATTTAAAGATATTCTTTTTATTGCAAAAAATAAGATAAATAGGAGACGTTAATATGCCAATACCCTTATTAGCTCCGGTCGCAGTGGGTGCGGCTGAATATATCGCCAGCGCTTGTGCCGGAGTATTAATTGCGGTTGGGCTGATGGAAGCCGGTAAAGATAAATCCGTTATAGAGGATGACGACATTCACCATAAGAAAACGGATTTTGTGATAAGCCCTGAAATCACAGATGAAGATCGAAATATCGTCTGGAGTGCCGAGGCCCATGCGGATTTTTGGGAGGACGATGATTTAGGGGATGAATCTGTTGATACCAGTGCGGTTCAGACTAAAGCCCAGCCTGAGACGGAAGAGTGTGAAAAAACGGAAACTAAAAAAGCATGCAAGGCTTGCCTTGCTATTCCGGTGACAAGTGAAAAATATCGCAAGGTGAGTCGCTGGAGCGCTATCACGATTAACTATCAGAGATTTATTGCTAAAACTAAATATAACCCGCTCACACAAATGATCCAGGAATTTCAATGCCTGAAAGTGACGTTTGATGGCTGGCGACCAGCGTATTGCCTGTTTCTGGAGGCTAAAGCGCGGTATGACCAGTTTTTTGATACTGAAGGTGAACCCAAAATTTGGTGGAAAGGGAGTAAATCAGGTAAAAAACAGGCGGAAAGGCATCAAACTGTTTGTGATGTACTAGAGGGGACTCCGCATGTGGAATGGCATTTTTTACAACCAATCAGTTATGCTTATTTTAAGGGAATATTTAGTCAATTTAAAAATATCAGTGTCCACTATACGCCCTGTGCCGATTTAATGGCTAGAATCTAATTCGAGGTTTAAATGACAATAATCCGTATAAAAGCCAATGTATATTATGAACAACAGGAAACCATTACTGTAAATACAGCGTTAATGGATTTATTTCATATTACACGGCAAATCGATATCTTTTTCGGGCAGGAAAAGACATGGTATTTAACTGGTTATTCACGAACAGAGGCCCTAAAACACATTGTGTTTGATAAACAAGGGCCAACAGAAGAGACAGTGAGCTATTTTGAAAAATCTTATAAAAAAGATTTTCCATCACTTATTGAAGATATGTGGGATGGTGAGCGAGATGATATAGCCAATAGTATTAGTTATAATAAACTGTCTACAAGAGGTCCCAACTGGGTTTGGTTAGAATTCAATTTGAAAATTGACCGTAGTCAATTGGATGTATTCCGATTAATTGATTTAGTTAAATACTTAGCGACCAGCCGTGATTTTCCTTATATTCAGGTGGAAACTAACGGTTATACCTTAAAAGGCAGGCAGGTTTTTCCTGATCGCCTTAGTGTCGGCTGGATGCTTTACCAGCCTCGTATTATTGATAAATCCTATCTGCCTATGGCGGAAGATGTGCTTCCTGTGTATCAAAATAATGAACAGGTAGGCACTCTGATTATTACCAAAAAAGGAATTTTTGATGGAAGAAATCAGGATGATATTGATAAATCCAATGATGTTGAAATACAGTTGGTGAACCTGGGATTACTGCCATTAATTACAGAAATTTAATGAAAGGTGATGTTATTTACCAATCGGAAAACGATGGGGAACTTTAATGTCAAAGGCGGTTATTCTGCTGGGCGATACGACAGATCATGGCGGTAAGGTGATTACCGCTATTGCTCAATATACTCACAATGGTGTTCCTATTATTGCAAAAAAATAAGATAAACAGGAGACGTTAATATGCCAATACCCTTATTAGCTCCGGTCGCAGTGGGTGCGGCTGAATATGTCGCCAGCGCTTGTGCCGGAGTATTAATTGCGGTTGGGCTGATGGAAGCCGGTAAAGATAAATCCGTTATAGAGGATGACGACATTCACCATAAGAAAACGGATTTTGTGATAAGCCCTGAAATCACAGATGAAGATCGAAATATCGTCTGGAGCGCCGAAGCCCATGCGGATTTTTGGGAGGACGATGATTTAGGGGATGAATCTGTTGATACCAGTGCGGTTCAGACTAAAGCCCAGTCTGAGACGGAAGAGTGTGAAAAAACGGAAACTAAAAAAGCATGCAAGGCTTGCCTTGCTATTCCGGTGACAAGTGAAAAATATCGCAAGGTGAGTCGCTGGAGCGCTATCACGATTAACTATCAGCGATTTATTGCGAAAACTCAATATAACCCGCTCACACAAATGATCCAGGAATTTCAATGCCTGAAAGTGACCTTTGATGGCTGGAGACCTGCGTATTGCCTGTTTCTGGAGGCCAAAGCGCGGTATGACCAGTTTTTTGATACTGAGGGTGAACCAAAAAGTTGGTGGAAAGGTCAGGTTTCTGCGCGAAATCAGGCAAAAAGACATCAAGTAGTCTGTGATGTACTGGAGGGAACTCCTTATGTGGAATGGCATTTTTTACAACCTGTCAGTTTTAGCTATTTTAAGATATTGTTCAGTGAATATGAAAATATCAGTGTTCACTATACACCCTGTACCAATTTGGCAGCGACAGCTTAATTAGAGGTTTAAATGGCAATAATTCGTTTAAAAATTAATGTACGTTATGAACAGCAGGAAGTCATTACTGTAAATTCGGCATTAATGGATTTATTTCGTGTCACACGGCAAATCGATATCTTTTTTGGGCAAAAAAAGATGTGGTATTTGACTGGTTATTCCCGAAAAGATGCCTTGAAACACATTGTATTTGATGAAAAAGGGCCTACAAGCGTTGCAATAAGGGACTTTGAAAAAGAGTATAGGAAAAATTTTCCTTCACTTATCAATGGAATGTGGGATGGACAAAAAGATGAATTATCTTGTGGTATTATTTATGATAAATCAAAATCTGGGCATCCTAACTGGGTTAAGTTAGAACTCAATTTAAAAATTGACAGTAGCCAACTGAATGCATCCCGATTAATTGATTTAGTTAAATATTTAGCGACCAGTCGTGATTTTCCTTATATTCAAGTGGAAACTAACGGCTATACCTTAAAAGGCAGGCAGGTTTTCCCTGATCGCTTAAGTGTCGGTTGGATGCTTTACCAGCCCCGTATTATTGATAAGTTCTATCTGCCTATGGCGGAAGATGTGCTTCCTGTGTATCAGAATAATGAACAGATCGGCACTCTGGTTATCACCAAGAAAGGGATTTTTGATGGAAGAAATCAGGAGGATATTGATAAATCCAATGATGTTGAAATTCAGTTGGTGAATCTGGGATTACTGCCGTTAATTACCGAAATTTAATGAAAGGTGATGTTATTTACCAATCGGAAAACGATGGAGAACTTTAATGTCAAAAGCGGTTATTCTGCTGGGCGATACGACAGATCATGGCGGTAAGGTGATTACCGCTATTGATGAATATACTCATAATGGTGTTCCTATTATTGCAAAAAATGAGATAAACAGGAGGTGTTAATATGCCAATACCCTTATTAGCTCCGGTCGCAGTGGGTGCGGCTGAATATATCGCCAGCGCTTGTGCCGGAGTATTAATTGCGGTTGGGCTGATGGAAGCCGGTAAAGATAAATCCGTTATAG
>NZ_RCWD01000011.1:0-128003 GCF_018448965.1 Photorhabdus hainanensis
AGCGCCAGACCAATACCGGTCTCCTCCTGCAAGATGCGCAATTCCTCTAATACCGGATAATCAAGATGGTCGGCCTCATCAATCACCAATAACCCCGATGTGCCGCGCAATTTTCTGCGTACTGCCCTCCCTAGCTGACCCGCCCGACGCGGTGCATCTCCCAGCCCCAGTTCCAGGGCCAGCTCGTACAGGCATTCGCTCAGGCTGGCGCGGGAGGGTGACACGGTGATCAGCCACACGTTAGGGCGCTCAGCGACAAACTGTTGCAAGGCTTTGGTTTTACCGACTCCCGGACTGCCATAGATGACACTGATACATTGCGCCAGTTGGGCATATTGCAACGCGCTCCAGATTTGCCGCACAGTTTTCGTCTGGACAAAATCCGGGGCGGCCGGCATTTCATTAGTGCGCTTGCTGCGGTTCTCCAGCCAGACCGATAATTGACTGGCCACTTTGCTGTTATCTCCTTTGTAGCTTTCATTCATAAACTGGGATAACGCGGTACTGGATATGCCACTTTCGCGGGCGACATTGCTGTAAGTCAGGCCGTCACTTTCAACAATGGTTCGGATAGCGGCACGAACGTCAGCCAGCTCTGTTTGTGTTTGAGTCAACGCTATAATATTGGTCATCGTAGTCTCCTAAATTAAATCGTGTTTTTCTGCTGTTGCTCATGCAGTTGTGCCACGGCATTTTCAAACGCGTAGTCATAATCGGTGTCCGGCTCGGGCTGCGCTTCAATCTGTACACGTCGTACGGTATTACCCTCCGGGTGGTAGATTTCGACTACCCGACTTTCAGGCGGTGCTGGCGGGACGGTTTCCGGCATCAGCTCCGCGACTTCCAGGGCCGTCATGCGACGTTGTGCAGCAGTAGCCTCCTTGGTGCGTTTAACAAACCGGGTCCGGTTACGGTCATGCTCACGAGCCGCCTGGGTATCACCAAACCCGGATTTCTCAATGCAGGTGGCTTCACAGATAAAACGGCCGTCCAGCGTGTAGCACAGCACGGAGTCATGCAGTGCTGCCGGGTCAAAACGAATAACAATTTTGTTAGGCTTAATCCCCAGCAACTGCTCGTGGTAGTACCGGTTCCGGCGTGACTGGATTTTACCGCCTGCGTTTAAGGTAAAGGCACCATTGGTGACCGTGACCGCCTCAGCAGGTAACAACAATAAATGGCGCTGCTCTGCTGTTGCCTTGCGTACGGTGCTTTCCTGATAGCTCTGTTCAAACGCATCATCAAACGACCATTTCCCAAGACACACCTCTGTATCGCGCCCAGGCCGACGGTTCCAAAAAGCGATCCCTTCTGCCAGCGCCTTTAAAAAAGTTTCCGCATCGACTACCCGGTCACCATAATTATCGGGCTTTGCCATCGGGTTTGCGCCGGTATAAGCCCCAGCCAAAGCGGGATGTTTATCGACGACTTCACCTAAACCGCCGTGAGAGAACGCCCGTTCAACGGGTTTGGCCTGTCCATGACCACGACCAAATAACACACTCGTCCAATGCAGTTGAATGCCCAGTAGCGGAATGATGCCTTTCGGGTCATCTTCTTTAACTTTGAATCGATAGCGGTTCGGTACACCGCCTGTCATCCATTTGTTGGCAGCGGCACGCGTGTTATCAATAGTGATGTGTTTTGGAATGCCGTATTGCTCAATCACATCAGCCAGGGCCAGGCGGATGCTATCGCTGTTCTCGGACACATCAGTCCGCCAGGCCAGAATTTTGCGGGTACGGATATCCTGCCAAATCCAGGTTTTCGGGCGGATAACTTCACCGTTAAACCATTTAACAAAAACGTTATGCTGGTAACCGTCGCCGTTAATCCACTCCAGCGCATCCAGTTCAAGCACAGTACGTTCTTGCGCGGGATAAAGCCGCATTAATGCGTGCTCACCTTGCCGCAATAGCACCACTTGTTCGGCGGGTACTTCACGTTCAAGTTTTCGCCGCAGGGATGACAGACTCGGTATTATCCAGCCATGTGCCGCAGCCACTTCCTCAAGGCGGGCATAGCAGGTCCGTAGCGCTGGTTGCTCCGGGCGTAGATAATCCGCTAAGAAGAAATCCCAGGCCGCAGATGTACAATCAGCTTCTTTCTTCTTACGCGAGGTCAAACTGTGCCCATGCTTGCCAACCAGCGCCGCCAGCCAGTCAGAGCGGTCAAAAGGTTTCGCCTGGTAGTACCAGCGGCGGATGCTCGCAGGAGGAACCTGTAGCGCATCACTGACAGAATCAAATGCGGTCAGCGTGTCGATACCCGTTTCAATCATCCCCGCCACGGCAATCACGGCCTCACACTTTTGGCGTGCTTTTTCACGCTGCTTATTGCTTGCGGCGTTAAATTGTTGCCAGAGTGATTCCCGGCAGTAGCTTTCACTGTGACGTTGTTTTATTTCAAACTGGCGATCGTTAATTTCAATCGTGCCTTGTTTTTTCAGTATTGCTGCACGGGCGACAGGAGGCAGGCAATTAATATGAAACTCAAATGCCTTAGAACCTTCACGCTTGCGGATCATCTCTGTTGTTGCATTTTTCTTTAAGCGGTTAGAAATGTTAAAAGGGGCTGTTGGTAAATTCGGTAGCCCGACACACTCTTGCGCTGTAACCCAAATATCCATCAGCTTCATACTCCCTGACATTATGAATTTTTATAACGACTCGGCCAGATAACAGCCGGATCAACACCGATTGCCTGAGCAATCAATCTTTCCCCCTTGGGCCAAGGGCGAACTAGCGCATTACGTAAAGTATCTTTTGCCAGCCCCGCTTCAACAGACAACGCGCGTAGATTTGTGCCACGTTTTTCTAATGCTGCGCGAATATCTGCGCGATGCCAGTCTTGCCTGTCTTGTTGCATTATGTGATCCTTAGTAGGTTTATCTGTCCCGATAAGCGTTAATGATTATCGGTGTGGATATAAATATATTCGCATAAAAACACGAAGTCAATACAATTGCGTGTTTTTATGCGAGACGTGGTTTGATAGCGAAAGGCAGCTAGTATCATGAGTAAAGAAGGAAAACATGTGCTTAATGACAAAAACATACATCGTGTTTTTATACGAGATGAAATAACACAGTTTAAGGACAGATTGAGGCAAGCTATGGGAGGTGAATCTGGCAATAGCTTTGCAAAGAGGTGTGGAATATCAGAAGCAGCTCTGAGAACTTACCTGTCAGGTAAGACATATCCCGCTTTAGACAAATTGGCAGTTCTCGCGGAAAAATGCGAAGTGTCTATTGAGTGGCTAGCCATTGGAAAAAATTCCAAGGATGATGATACGCAAGACACCGTATATAAAGATACTCCTAAACATGTCACTGAGGAGCAGGAAAAGGCATGGCTGGCATTTCTTTACAGAATGACAGCAGAAGAACGAGAAGCTGTCATTGACCGTGTTTTCAGGCAGGGTATTAACGTATTACTAACTCCACCTCAGATGGACATTCAGCAAGAGTCGCAATTCCCCTGGCCGGAGGACCTGCCAGCTAAACTGGGGGTGTCTAACAACTCATTGGCGTTTGCTCAACTGTATGCATCTTTAACTGATGAACAGCGACAGAGATTTTTGGAGTCTATCAATGACAAAGAACACGTCCCGGCAAACCACAACAAAATGAGCAGCAAAGCAGGTTAACATGGGCTAAAGTAGCCTATGTTTTAAAGCTTATTTAAAGATGTTTTAAATGACTGATAGCGTGCGTCCTGGTTTTATTAAAATAAGTGGCACAAAAGCGGCAACCACAAAAATTTTCTCATTTTAGTTAGTCTGCCCGTCAGGGCAGGGATAAACTTATCACACCCACTCAACACCGCACCAGCGCTGAATTTACACCCGTGAATTCCCGTTTATTTTCACCAATTCCCTATTTCTTTTTGTTTCTCATTACTTGTGGTTCAATACATTGAAAAACTTTTACTCACGTTGAATATAGCATGGCGAGGAAATATCAGCCGAGATTATCGCCAATAGATGGGATATGCTACTATGTTGTCAATAAAAACGTGTTGTCAATAAAAACGTGTTGTCAATAAAAACATGTTACCGATAAGAACTATGTCATCAATAAAAGCTGGCTAATCAGTAAAGTTAAGAAGTTACAAGGATCAATATAAGTGAAAGAGTCTCAGAAAATCATTAACCGTCAGGCTGCTTGTCCAACGATCAAATATCCAGAAAACTTGCCCGTCAGCCAGAAGAAAGATGATATCTACAAAGCTATTCGTGACCATCAAGTTGTCATTATTGCGGGTGAAACCGGTTCGGGTAAAACAACACAGATCCCGAAAATTTGTCTTGAACTAGGTCGGGGAATAAAAGGTCTGATCGGCCATACTCAACCCCGTCGATTGGCTGCTCGTGCGGTTGCCAATCGTCTGGCGGAAGAATTGGAAACCTCGGTGGGTTCTGCTGTCGGTTATAAAGTCCGGTTTAGTGATCATGTGGGCGATAACACGTTGGTTAAGCTGATGACCGATGGTATTTTGCTGGCGGAACTGCAAAATGACAGGTTGCTTAAACAATATGACACGCTCATTATCGATGAGGCGCATGAGCGTAGTCTGAATATTGATTTTATTCTGGGTTATTTGCGTCAGTTGCTGCCAAAACGTCCTGATTTGAAAGTGATTATTACCTCGGCGACTATCGATCCTGAGCGTTTTTCCCGTCATTTTAATCATGCGCCAATTATTGAAGTTTCTGGTCGAACCTATCCGGTAGAAGTGCGGTATCGTCCGGTGATGGGGGAAGATAATGATGGAGAGCGGGATCAGCTTGAGGCGATTATTGACGCTGTTGATGAACTCAACCGGGAAGGGCTTGGGGATATCCTGATCTTTATGAGTGGTGAGAGGGAAATTCGTGATACAGCCGATGCATTGAATAAACTGAATCTGCGTCATACCGAAGTATTGCCGCTATTTGCGCGTCTTTCTAACAGTGATCAGAACCGGATTTTCCAGTCGCATACGGGGCGGAGAATTGTACTGGCAACTAACGTGGCAGAAACTTCGTTGACTGTACCGGGAATTAAATATGTGATTGATACCGGATATGCACGTATCAGCCGTTACAGTTATCGGACGAAAGTACAGAGATTGCCGATTGAGCCAATATCACAAGCGTCGGCTAATCAGCGGAAAGGGCGTTGCGGACGTGTATCCGACGGGATCTGTATCCGACTGTATTCAGAAGATGATTTCCTTTCTCGGCCGGAGTTTACTGATCCAGAAATCCTGCGTACTAACTTGGCATCGGTCATTCTACAAATGACAGCGATTGGTCTTGGGGATGTCAGCGCATTTCCATTTGTGCAACCGCCGGACAAACGCAATATTCAGGATGGCGTTCGGCTTTTGGAAGAGCTTGGGGCTATTGACCAGAGCACCATTAATCAAGGCGCAATGGCCAAGGGTAATTACCGTCTTACATCAATCGGACGACAGCTTGCTCAACTTCCGGTTGATCCTCGGTTGGCGCGTATGGTATTGGAAGCTCGTCATCATGGTTGTGTGCGTGAAGTGATGGTCATCACTTCTGCGTTGTCTATTCAGGACCCAAGAGAGAGGCCGCTGGAGAAACAGCAGGCTTCAGATGAGAAACATCGTCGATTTGCTGATAAAGACTCAGATTTTATCGCATTTCTGAAATTATGGGATTTTTTGAAAGAACAGCAAAAAGCACTCTCTTCTTCGCAATTTCGCAAGCTTTGCCGTCAAGATTATCTTAACTACCTGAGAGTCAGAGAATGGCAGGATATATACACTCAGTTACGACAAGTTGTGAAAGAAATTGGTCTGTCGGTAAATAGTCAGGATGCAGATTACCGCAGCATTCATACTGCATTACTTTCTGGGCTGTTATCCCATATTGGCCAAAAAGATACAGATAAACAGGAATATACCGGTGCGCGTAATGCTCGTTTTGCTATTTTTCCTGGTTCTGGTTTATTTAAGAAGCCGCCTAAATGGTCAATGGTCGCCGAATTGGTTGAAACTAGTCGCTTGTGGGGACGTATTGCTGCGCGGATAGAACCTGAATGGGTTGAACCATTAGCCGCACATCTGGTGAAGTATCATTATAGCGAACCGCACTGGCAAAAATCTCAGGGTGCGGTAATGGCTAAGGAAAAAGTCACTTTATATGGTTTGCCAATTGTGGCTAGTCGTCAGGTTAATTACAGCAAAATTGATCCAATGCTCTGCCGTGAGTTGTTTATCCGCCATGCGCTGGTGGAAGGCGACTGGCAAACTCGACATGCATTTTTCCGAGCGAATCTGAAATTACGCGAGGAAATTGAGGAGTTGGAACATAAATCCCGTCGTCGAGACATTTTGGTGGATGATGAAACTCTATTTAGTTTCTATGATCAACGGATACCTCAGAATGTAGTTTCTGCCCGCCATTTTGATCGCTGGTGGATGAAAACAGGTAAAGAGCAACCGGACTTGCTCAATTTTGAGAAAAATATGTTGATCAAAGGTGATGCCGATAAAATCAGTGCGTTGGATTACCCCAATTACTGGTATCAGGATGCGCTGAAATTACGGCTTAGTTACCAGTTTGAACCGGGTACGCAAGCCGATGGCGTGACCGTTCATATTCCGCTGCCGGTGCTGAATCAGGTTAAGGATGAAGGATTTGATTGGCAGATCCCAGGTATTCGCTATGATTTAGTGGTTGCGCTGATTAAATCACTGCCAAAGCCGGTTCGTCGTAATTTTGTCCCTGCGCCAAACTATGCTCAGGCATTTATGGAGCGAGTATCTCAACCTCAATCCACTTTGTTAGATAGCCTTGAGAGGGAGTTACGGCGGATAACTGGCGTTACGGTGTCACGTGATGACTGGCAGTTGGGGCAAGTACCCGATCACCTCAAAATGACATTTCGAGTGGCAGGAGAAAAGAATCGGACTATCTCTGAAGGTAAAGATTTATCGGCGCTGAAATTACGCTTGAAAGAGAAAGTTCAGGAGACACTTTCCTCTGTTGCTGATGATGGGATTGAACAGAGTGGGCTGCATATTTGGAGTTTTGGTGAATTACCGGGACGATATGAGCAAAAACGCAGTGGTTACTCTGTTAAAGCATTTCCCGCGCTGGTGGATGAAAAAGAGAGTATCGGTATCAAATTGTTTGAAACTGAATTGGAACAACAGATTGCCATGTGGGAAGGTACTCGTCGTCTGTTATTGCTCAATATTCCTTCGCCAATTAAATACTTACATGAGAAATTGCCGAATAAATCCAAATTGGGGCTCTATTTTAATCCCTATGGCAAGGTACTGGATTTGATTGATGATTGTATCTCCTGTGGTGTGGATAAATTAATGGCAGTGAATGGTGGACCAGCTTGGAATGAGCAGGATTTTATTCAGCTACAGGACAAAGTTCGGGCTGAGTTGAACGATACTGTCGTGGAAATAGCTAAACAGGTAGAACAGATACTCACCACTATTTTTGCTATTAACAAACGCCTTAAGGGGAGAATTGATATTTCACTAGCCCTGGCGTTATCGGATATCAAAGAGCAGCTTTCTGGTCTGGTTTTCAAAGGATTTGTCACCGTTAACGGTTGGAAACGTTTACCGGATGTCTTGCGTTATCTACAAGGCATTGAGCGCCGTCTTGAAAAATTAGCGATTGATCCGCACAGAGATAAAGCGCAAATGTGGCGTGTCGAAAATGTTCAGCAACAGTGGCAGCAATGGCTGGCGAAATTATCACTGCAACAGAAACAATTACCTGAGGTGCAAGAGATTCGTTGGATGATTGAAGAACTGCGGATCAGCTTGTTTGCTCAACAACTGGGTACGCCATATCCGGTCTCTGATAAACGAATCTTGCAAACAATGGAGCAAATTGCTTCTTGATCAAAGAAGACTAAAGGTGGATCAGGTTATTGACAAAGCACTGGATTTTTATCCAGTTCTTTGTTTTAATTAAGTCCTGTCCACCAAACGGAGCTTGCCGTCATGGATTTGTTCTTACAGAAGCAATAGTATCGAGTGTGAAGCAGCAGTAAACATATGAGGAATATCATGACGTTAGAGAAAATATCATTCGCTTACCCGGTACATATCAGACAAGGAATGTTAATTGATGTGATGCACCCTCCTAGTATGTGGATATATGCTGATAGTTTTCCATCTGTAGAGTATCTTAATGTAGCTTTAGGCGTTTTCTTGCGTAAAGATGAGTTGTATTACACTAAAATTGACGTGTTCTTTGATGATAAATCGGTTCTTGATGATCAAGATAAGGGAAACGATACAGCATACATTCACTTGTCTGGTTTTACGTCTACAGACCAATATATTATGGTCTCATCAATGACATTAAAGAGGGTTCACTTTCCCAATGAAGGTATTTATAAGCTTATTGTTGAGCTGTATTCGGGGGAATTAGACTCCGCAGATAGCAAAATTATAGACGTAAATGAGAGTTATTTTGTTGTTACATCTAACATGGAAGGTAAGTGATGGCTAAGATTTACGGATTCTCTGCCAATGATATAGCAATTATTGCAAGTCATAAACATTTGTCCAATACTATGAAGTATGGAAACGGCAATGGTGGTGGAGGTGGTGATATGTTGGAAGCTCGTGTAGCAAAACTTGAATCAGACGTTGAGCATATCAAAGCCACAATGAGCGATGTGAAGGCTGATCTGAAATCAGTCATCAGTGATGTTGGTACAATGAAGACCGACGTTGCTGTTGTCATGCAAAAATTAGATGTAATCAATAATACTTTGTCTAAGAAACCAAGTGAAGAACAGCTTAATGCCAGATTAACAAAGTCAGAGAATAGATTTGATTCCAAATTTACAGAAGTAGAGAGCAAGTTTGATGCCAGATTAACAAAGTCAGAGAATAGATTTGATTCCAAACTTACAGAAGTAGAGAGCAAGTTTGATGCCAGATTAACAAAGTCAGAGAATAGGTTTGATTCCAAACTTACAGAAGTAGAGAGCAAGTTTGATGCCAGATTAACAAAGTCAGAGAATAGATTTGATTCCAAACTTACAGAAGTAGAGGGTAAGTTTGATGCCAGATTAACAAAGTCAGAGAATAGATTTGATTCCAAATTTACAGAAATAGAGGGCAAGTTTGATGCCAGATTAACAAAGTCAGAGAATAGATTTGATTCCAAACTTACAGAAGTAGAGGGTAAGTTTGATGCTAGCTTAACAAAGCTAGAGAATAGATTTGATTCCAAATTTACAGAAGTAGAGGGTAAGTTTGATGCTAGCTTAACAAAGCTAGAGAATAGATTTGATTCCAAATTTACAGAAGTAGAGGGCAAGTTTGACGCTAGATTTACAGAAATCGAGAACAAATTTGATAACGCTATATCTCGGATTGAATCATCTATTGAAAAAAGTTCATTGTCTTTTGATGGCAAATTAAAGGGTATGCAATTAAGCATTATTCTTTGGATACTTGGCTTGCCGTCTCTGGCTTTCGCTCTGTATCGCGTTTATCTTCTACTATAAAATCATACATCAGCCTGCCGAACGGCTTCTTGTGGTTTTTTTCATTTCTACGCCGTTTTTATTGTGAGGTCATCTATTGGTTGAGTTGACAAAGCAAGAAATAAAGAAGATTAGTACCCAGTAAACGCTTTTAGCCTAACAGATACCTGTATAAATAACCGGTAACTGTCAGCTCAGGTCTGATATATATATTATCGCTTATAGGGATAAGCAGTTATACCCTTTCAGCCCAACTGTCAGAATGGATGATATTTCTATCAAGGTGTGCAAAATGCCATTCATGGCCATACTTTTTATGTCAATTATAACGTTTTTCTTCTTAACTATATTAGTTAACTATTTTTTCATATTAGAATGAAATGTAAAAAAAACCATATGGGTATCGTTATTAATGACTATTATTTTCATATTCAGCCTCTTTGCCCCAACAATTCTTTATCAAAATCTTTTCTAGTAGAAAAATATATTTAATATAGTCGCGTATTTAATGCGTGGTTAATGGCTATTTAGTCGACTTATAGAGAAATAGCCATTATTAATCTCCTTCAGAAAACGATTTTGAATTACCGGTGGCAGAAATAAGCTTTTGTAAGCATTTTTCACCACTTTTATTTTTATACAGCGCACGAATACTATCAACGACATACTGATTTAATTCTGCTTCTGTTCCTTGATAAAAAGGTAGAGAACAGACAGAATCAGTGCTAATTGAAACATTGGAGTCATCAAGAATAGATAATACTCCGTTTACATTTTTCGGTAATGCAGTTGCTAATGCTATTGATAGCGTTTCTGATGAATGGGCATCACTTCCCTTTGCAAGTAAAGGAGCTACCTTGAGCCACGTTATATCTCCACTTGCAATATGATCTGTTATATAATCCCATTCTCCGTTGTCTCCTTCTGGAATATTTTTAATTACTGCTCTTGCACCTTGCTGTTTTATTTGTAGGCTCAATTGCTCTGGTGTTAAATTCGGATATGGATTTTTAGCCGTAATATGACGATCAACGGCCAGTGAGTTGAATGATACTAGCATTAATAACATAATCAGTTTTTTCATTTAACCACCAAAATTCTATTTTTAAAATAGAATATCTAAACGCCATAGTTTAGTATTCCTGAAATTTTTTTGATTTACCGATAGTATTAACAAGTATTTTCAAACAATTTTCTCCTTTTTTTGATTTGTAAAGTGCCCTAATGCTTTCGACGACATATTTGTTTATTTCTGCTTCGGTACCTGAATAAAAAGGCAATGAACATACAGATTCAGTGCTAATTGAAATGTTGGCATTATTAAGGACAGACAGAACAACAGCGGAATTCTTTGGTATTGCTGTTGCAACTGCTATTGTGAGATCTTCTGCTGAGCCTGCATCAACCCCAGTTGATAATATCGGAACAATGTTCAACCATTCAGGATCACCACTTGATATATGGGATAAAATGTAATCCCATGTGCTGTCATCGGTATTAGGTAAGGTCGATGTTACGAATTTCCTTGCTCCCATTGAATTTACTTTTTCAATAATTTGCTTTGGTGTCAGATTAGGGTATGGATTATTCTTCTCTAACTCAGTTGCAAAGGAATTAAAAGCTAAAAGGTTTAAAGCTATTATTGGTATTGGAAGTAATTTTTTCATGGTACTACAACTAATATATCATCACTGGATGAAGCAATACTTTTTCTCAATTCTGCCCCGTTTATAACGATACACCCCTCAGAAGCTTGATGATATGAACCATCATTTCTATCTCCGTGGATTCTAAAAGCATCTCTCCCATAAGTGTTTGTTCCTAAAATGGGAACGAGTTTTACAGTATATGGGCCTTTATGATTATTGTATCCGTTAATTCTATAATGACCTTGTGGAATAGGTCCTGTTAAATATGCGTCCTGCATGGATGGGTTATTCAACCCTGCGCCATGACCGCTATAGCCCTTTGCAATAAAAGAGCCATTATGTGTAAGTACACCAGTGCTTTGTGAATATTGCCAAGTCATACTTGTTTCCATTAGTAAATATTAATAAATTTAACTTTAAACTTAATAAACATTTTTAAAAGCATAATTTTGTAAATAAAAGAAATTTTTTGTAAATTTATTTATGAAATTAATAAATTTTGACCTTATTATCTGGTTATTCAGCATGATTATTTTGAAAGTTTATCAATAAGATTAAATGTTCCACTGAATTCAACAGGAGAAATGGAACTAACTCGTAAACGATGCGGCTATATTAACGCATAACATGTTAATTAGTGGGAGTAATTTGCTGAGTTTTCCCAAAAACTTTTCAGATAAAAATAATTAAATAACAGCGCATCAGCCAAGAAATAACTTCTCTATAACTGATGCAGATAAATTATTACTGATAAGTTAATGTCATTGTTGCAGTTACATTTGCTTGGCCGGGGGTAATATTGCGATCGGTCTGAAAATATCTGGCGTGTAAAGGGATGGATAACTTCCCACTTGAATAGCTATTACCAATATTTATTTGTGAATGTATAATGACAGGTTGGTTGTTGTAAAGAATTTGCATACCTACACCGGAAGCAGTTGTGCGATTATCATTTTGGTCAAGCGCCCATACATGATATAAGTTATTTTTTGCTCTTTTTCCATCAAGCATTAGTTGAATCTGAACATCATCATCACAATCTAAAATAACCTCAAAATCTTTCCCTCCTGCGGTACTGTTAATACCAGAAAAATCAATTTTTTTAATATCGCCCATAGGAACAGTAATATTGCTATCTTTCAGTGAGCAACTTTTAGTAATAATTTTGGTGTTTCCCAAACGGTAAGTATGCACGATGTGGCTATTTACTCGTGCTTGAATTAATTGTTCGTTTCTGACAAAACCAGAACCTGTTGTTGGCGCTATTTTTATTAGCTGAATTGTCAGATAATCCCATGTCTGACCACAATACCAACGACCAGAACTGTCACAGCTTACAGGATTATTAGCGATACGGGGTAACCAGTCGATACCATAGCCGGGACCCCAGGTATTTATTCTGATACCAACACCGGGAACACCAGATTCATAAATAGCATCTTTGTTATAATCCGCGCTTTTATAGGATGTATATCCCCATGATGTATTAACGTTCGTATCGCAATAGAAAATATTGTTTTTATTGGCTAATTCATCTGCACGATATTCGTAGATGGTTGTGCCAATAGGTTGATCTCTTGGGACATATAAGGTCCCAAAAGAGAGATGAGTGATTTCTGGCTTAAATCCTTTCTCAAACTGGCAGTTAGCAGCAAAACTATAAGAACTAACGATTAAACCAATTAATAAATTGATGATAATGAACAAATGTTTAAGTTTATTGTAAATATTAAACATAGCATTTTCCTGTAGGTTGTTATTTACAGCGCTCTTCTATTATATAAATACCGGATAAAGGGCTTTTTTCTGGTAATTTGTAATTAACGACACATTCCTGAATATCTTTATAACCCCATTTAACTAATAATCGTCCACTATCGGGTAAACCGGTGAGGTAAACTTGCCCTTCATGACTAACAATCGCGCTATTTATTTCATCAATATCACGGAGTTTTTCTAATGTGACAACCGCGCCAAAAGGAATAAGATTTTCTTGGTAATAGAGATTGATTAGAGCTCTATGGCCTATCCGGGTTTTAAAATCCGCCAGAACTAATGCTCCCCGAGTAGGAATAACGGTTTGGGTATTAACGTCAATATCGACATTATCTGCTAATGAATGAGTATCCAATGCAATTCGATTTTTCCGGTAACTGCTGACATAAGGAATAATCGCATAACCATTCCAATCGGTGGCGATACCAACATTATTTTGGATCTTTATTCCTTGTGCGCCATCAGCTCGGACTAATGCTAATGTATCTCCCAAATGTTGTGAAAGCGTAATGCCGTATGGGTGAGCAACAATGCCTCCTTGAAGGCCATAATTCAGTTGGTGAGAGTGGCGATCATAACTATAACCGGTACTAAGTTGACCATAAGCTCCTTTATATTCCGCATGGATGTGACCGCCAGCGCCAGTAGCGTGATTTGTGTAACTCTGCTGTAAACTATAGATTAAATTATTGTCTTCCAGCGCGGTACCACTTAAACCGACTTGGTGGGAAATATCTTTGTTTTTATTGGTATTGAAATTGTAACTGGTCCAGCTATTCTTTAGCCAACGATCTAATGGAATCTGTATGCTAAATGAAAAAAGTTGTTCATTTTTATTCGTATCTGGAAGTTGGCTATAGGTATAATTTAGACTGTAATTAATGTTATTATAATTGGTACTATAACCTGCGTTGATATTACGTTCATAGCCAGGTTGTTGCCAGTAATTTTGTTGAAGAGCGGACAGATATAAACTACCAAAATCTCCCAAGGATTGATTAATATGCAGTTGTAATTTACTTCTTTTATTGGTGCGGTAACGCCAGTCACTTTTATTAGAGTCATCTATATCATTGGCTTCTTTGAAATCGTAAAAACCACGTGTTGAATAGCGATAACCTGCTAGAGTAAAATTAGTTCCTGTTAATGAAAGATCTTTTGCATATTGAAAGCGGTAGGATTGCCCTCTGGTACTTATATTGGATGGTAAATCGGTATTAGCATGAGTGATGTCAAAAGAGAGAGAACCTAATATACCAAGGTTATAACCTGATCCTAAAGCGACGGATTGATAATCTTTTGAAAAAATCGTACCGCCATAGGTAGTGATGTTATTCGAGAAACCATAGACTAATGCACCTTGGGCAAAGTTGGGTTCTTGCCCACGATTATTTGATGATTGATATTGGCCCAGTGTTATCGAATATTGGAGTCCTCCTTCTCGTAACATAATCGGTATAGTTGAAAAGGATTGAGTAGAGCGGTATTCCTGACCATCGGCTTCTTTGATAATAACTTCCAAATCTCCACTTGTTGTGGTTGGAAAAAGGTCATTAATAACAAATGGACCCGGTGAAACATAAGTTTGATAAATGATATAGCCGTTTTGTTTGATCGTAACCTGAGCGTTACTTTGGGCAATTCCTCGAACACTGGGGGCGAAGCCTTGTAAGCTGTCTGGTAACATATTGTCATCAGAAGCTAATTGTAAGCCGCGGAATTGGACGCCTTCAAAAATATAGGAGGGGGTAAAGCTATCACCTAGGGTTAATTGCCCTTTTAGTGCGTGAATATCCCGTTGTAAATAGGTGTTAATACTTTTCCAATTCTTGTCACGACTGGTATAGGTAGAATAATTGCGTAGACGCCATGCTTGCCAATTAGCGCCCGTTCGAAGATTCAGATAATGGGTCTGCGTAGAGCCAGATGGATTATCTTGCCAGGTATTTGAACCACTATAATTATAGTTAATTAATAATGAAGTTAATCCTTGCTGCCATAATTCAGGAGAAACATAACCTCTTGCCTGATTGTTTAACATTGCTTGTGGAATACTGATATCCAGTCTTTGTTGACTAAAATTGAAGAGAGTGCTTGCTGATGGAATATATTGACTTAAATCAGACAACTCTGTTTCTGGTGGTAAACTGAACAGCTCTGGAAATGTATCAATTTTTACTCCCATATCCTGTAATTGCTTAATTGTCAGCTTGGGCAGTAATTTGTTATTTATCGTGACAAAGGTTACGTTCCTGGTATCTATTTTGTCTCTATTAAGGTAAATATCTACCCAGTAAATACCGGGCGGATAGTCATCTTGTGTGAAAATAGAGAGATCAATATCTTCAGGTGAACCAGAATCAGTACCTATCTCTAGTGCATGAATGTTGAAATAATCTTCAGAATAAGTTTTAGCAGGGTAAAAAAATACGCCAGCAGCTATAAATGGCAATAATAAGAGCCATGAATGTTCAATATCATATGGTTGCTTATTAATCTTATGCTGTGAGCACTTTCCCATAATTAACTTTCTGGTATAAATTAATGTAACGGTTTTATTAAATGGTTGTTTTTTCCTCGGCAGTAACGCCGCCAAAATCATTAATTGCTTTCCAATTTACCTGCTTTATGTTCTTTGCCGGCAGAGGCCAGCTTAGTTGGCTAAAGGGTTTAATCATGCCCGCAGGTTTTATTTCATGTTGATCTACTTTAAGGTAAGAGAATGAAATGAAGTAAGGGGTAGGATTTTCTGCGATCAATGAGTTGTTTTCCGTACGGAATTTGAGTTCTTTGTATGCGGTACTTGACTTTTCTGCCAAATTGACAGGGCGGTAAAACAATTTAAACTTTGACTTAACTGTTATTTGTAATTGATTCTGATCTGATTTTACCGAGGTAGGAATAGACTTTACATTTAACCAAAAAAGCGATTCTCGATCTTGAGGCAGATTACTTGCTGTTTTTACAATACGTAGGATATTTTCATGGCCTGCTGCGAGTTTAAAGATGGGGGGAGTAACGATAAAAGGGGTCTTCATATTATCATTTTCATCTTGGACCCAAGATTGAATCAGGTAAGGGGCATCTTTTTCTGGGTTATTTATCGAAATAGACGCTTCTTTTTTGTCACTCATGTAAATAACACGGGTTCCACCAATGACGACGCCGGCGATAGCGAAATTTACACTGATAATATATAGAAAAATTATTGTGAATAGGCGTTGATACTGCACGGTAATATCTCCGTTTTCTCGTGTTTTTATGCGTTATTTTGTGGGCATCCATGCCCTGTACTTCTTTATTTATTAGAAACAAAACGTGAATGAAGCTCTGTTCTAAATTTAGCCTGTTTTAGTTATAAACAATCGTAAAATTGGCGACTGCATCGCCTGAGCCAGGGCTAATGGTTTGAGCTGTAGCAACATATTTTGCAATGAACTTCAGTTCTGCTGTTTTTTGATCAGTAAAAGATTGAGATTTGGAAGCTTTTGCCAAAGGAATCAGCGTTGAGTTATCTTCTTCATAGATACCAATAGCAACACCATCGGCGACTGCCTGGCCTTTATCATTGGATAAGGCCAAAAGATTGTTGTTTCTACTATCTATCTGCCCGTCAAATTTAACTTGTGCATGAGTATATTCTGGTGGGCAATCACTCATTTTAATGCTAAAGGGTGTTGCTGCTGCGGTACTATCTACACCACTAAATGCATTTGAGCCAATTGTTCCCATGTTTACGTTTTGATTTGCAGAGTCAGTATCGATTTTACAGGCATTTGCGATGATATTACCTGTAAAGTTGATTTTTCCGTCGGCTGCATTTGCTACAGAAATAAATACAGAAGATGCAAGTAAGGATGAAATAATCAGTTTAGCTTTCATTTTAAATAGATCCTAACCCTGCCGAGCATAGCGTCAGGGAAATAGAAATACTGATTTAATGGGAACTGTATAAACATCAATACAGCGTGTAAATATTTATGACTTTTACTACCCAATAACAATAGCGATAACTCAAACTGTGTCTTTTTGGGGATAAAGCAGGGTGATCATAGCGATTAATTAGGAAAAATCCAAAGAATGACTGGATAATGTGTTGTATTTAAGACTTTTATCTGTATTTTTCTCTTAAACAGGATTATTTTTTAATATTAATGTGATTTATTGTATGTAATAAATCATTATGCTAATTAATGAGAATATCTTTTAATTAATAATTGGTTATAAAATTAATTGTGATTTATGTCACAATTAATTTATCGCGCTTAAGAATTTATTTTTTTATTCTATTGTTTTCATGTTATTACCTCTTGTCGTCATTTTCTCTTCGAGCATGTTTATTCTGATAGAGTAAGTAATCTGGAAAAAGTTATTCTATAGTTTTCTCATGTGATCTTTCTATTTTATTGTTTGTGGTAATACCTATTTCAGTTGAGGTTATGAACCCTCGACGCAATTAACACTGTAAGGAAGGAAAATGAAACAGTTCGTCTTTGTATTGGGCTTTTTGTCCATCGTTCTTGCAGTCGCGCGTCCTGCTTCGGCTATGCAAGTAGAGCAAAAAATCGCCACAAATGGTGTGGCATCAATCGAATATTCGGTACGTGGGGAAGGGCCATTGCTCATGATTCTTGCTTCAACCGGGCGAGGAACGGCGGAGTTCGCGTCACTAGCGGATCGGCTGGCGATGCGTGGCTATCGCGTTGCCTTGCCAGAACCACGCGGAATCTCAAGGTCAACCGGTCCGATGGAAAACGTGACCTTCCACGACTTTGCTGATGATTTTGCGGCCGTGGTTGCGGCGGAAGGAGGTAAGGCAATCATAGTGGGGCACGCTTATGGCCATTGGATCGCTAAAACGATTGCCGCGGATTATCCTAAGATGACGCGTGGCATAGTGCTTTTGGCAGGCGCGGCGAAATCTTGGCCCTCGGAGCTTTCGGATGCGATCACGGTGATTAGTAATCCGACATCCACTCGTGAAGAGCGGCTGGCGAAACTTAGACTTGCCTTCTTCGCGGAAGGCAATGACCCGACGTCTTGGCTTGAGGGCTGGCATGCTGATGTCATAAAAAGTCAGTCCTCGGCGCGCAAGCTGACTAATCGCAAGGATTGGTGGGCGGGCGGAACGGCGCCAATCCTCGATTTGCAGGCGAGTTCCGACCCGTTCCGACCTGAATCGTCTCGAATGGAGGCGAAAAACGAGTTCGGTAACCGCGTTACTGTCGCAGTGATTGAAGGAGCCAGCCATGCACTGCCTGCGGAGAAGCCGCTTGAAGCAGCAGATGCAATTGCGGATTGGGCCGACAAACTGAAATAACTTAAGGACAATATCTGGTCCTTATCAGGGCATTCGTACCGAATTTGTTGCGGTGTGAATGCCCCAATCAGGGATGATGCCAATAGGCAAAATAGACATCCTGCCTCAAGTTTTACACCTTATGCCGGTGATGAGCTGGAATACTCCACCAACATCGGTGCTTTGAAAATCATCTTGGCTTTGTTCTTCGACACCTTGTGTCGACAAAATTGATTAAAAAACCATACCAATCAAGTTGTACTAACAATATTAGTTACAACATACTATTAAAAATAACACTAACAAGAATATGAAAGAACAACAAAAAACCAGACAAACTGCTATATGAAAATCCAGAAAGCCATCACAGAAGAGTAATGGCCTGAATCTGACGAGATTACTTGAGCAGTAATCCAGTGGCAGGGATTGCTGTTATCAGCAATACGGCGATAGTGAGCTTTTCAGCCAGATGTAAGCTATTTTTCCGCGGGTTTTGATGACGTACATACAGAAAAACTAAAAGACCTGGTGCATAGAGAACAACAGACAATAACAAATTCATTAAACCAGATGCATAAAGTAACCATATGCCATAAATACAGGCTCCGACGGCAATGAGTAATAATCCTTTATTGCTACGATTAAAAGCGACTTTTAAAAGAAATGCTCCCACCAGGAAATAGGGCACTAAAATCATCTCTGACGCAATTGCCAGTAATGAATTGTAATTGCTTCCACTTAACCAGATCAAAACAAGAGAGAGTTGTACCGCGCCATTAGTGAACCACAATGAAGAGGACGGTGCATTATTGCGGTTTTGCTGGCTAAATACTTTTGGAAAAGAGCCGTGTTGGGAAGCGATAAATGGCACTTCTGCCGCCATGATCGTCCAACTCAGATAAGCGCCACAGACGGAGATAATCAATCCGGCGGCAATAATGATTTCGCCTGCGGAACCAACGAGTCCCACCATCAGGTTTGCCATTGATGGGTTGCGTATTTCTGCTAACTCAGGTCGTGGTACTAATCCAAGGGAGAGTAGGGTGACCAAGATATATATTGCTAATGCTGCAACGACAGCCAGCATGGTTGCAATACCCACGTCTGTCCGTTTTTTCGCCCTGGCTGAAACGACAACAGCACCTTCAATACCAATAAAAACCCAAAGAGTAATCAACATGGTGTCTTTTACTTGTTGCCAGACAGGAACGCCTAGATCAATGCCTTTAAAGTCAAGGTTAAAGATATCCATTTTGAAGGCGATGGCGGCAAGTATGATAAAAGCACCTAAAGGCAGCAATTTTGCCATTGTCGCCAATTTGTTGATTCCGGCTGCGGTTTGAACGCCGCGGAGTACCAACCAATGGACGAACCAGAGTAGGATAGATTCACCCAATAGGGACTGCCAAGTATTGCCATCGCCAAAGATGACGATGCCCCCTTTGTCAGTAAAGAAACTTAGGGCGGCAAAAACGATAACCAGATAAGAAACATTGGCAACGACTGCGCATAACCAATATCCCCAGGCAGAACAGAAACCTATTAGTTCACCGAAGCCCTCTTTGGCATAAGTGAAAATCCCTCCATCAAGATCCGGACGAAGACGAGAGAGTAATAACAGTGAGGTAGCCAGGAACAGGATACCGACGCCTGTTATTCCCCAACCAATCATTAACGCTGCCGGGCTGGCGATTTCAGCCATATTCTGCGGTAAGCTGAAAACACCTGCGCCGACCATAGAGCTGAGTACCAGAGCAGTAAGAGCTGTGAGACTTAGTTTCTTTTCCAAAGATATGTTCCTAATGTGACATAAACTGCATTATTAGCCAGTTCATTACCCGATCATAAAGATGAACTGGGTATCCGGTTTTCGTCGCTTCCAAGCTGTATAGAACGGAAAGATAGACAGATTGAACCTAGAAATAGAGGGGGGATTCTACGAAGGGTATGAGCTGGATGCAATGGTTTTCTATGCAAATAACTATAAAATTTATGCATTGTTTGATGGTGAGTTTGGCGATGATTAAGTGTAGTGAGACGCAATTTATTTTTATAAGCTTATATGAGTTATTTTTATAATGCTGTTTGTCGTATTGAGGTAAATAGGTGATAAATATGAAGTACTATGGTGTTATTACTAATTAAGTAATTTTTATTTTAATTTTTTCGATCGATCTCAAAATTTAATAAAATGATTGTGGAAAATTTCATCTCTAATTTTTATTTTGTCATGCAATATTATTGCCAAGTAATAATCATCTTTTGTTTTCATGTCAATTTGTTAAATTAATATATTGAGTATGTAATTTCATAATGTTATAAATATTTCATTAAATTAAAACATTTAGAGTGTTTTTTAATTTATTGATTTAATTTAAGTATTTATTGAAATTTAATTGATTTTGTTAATTTTATATTCAGGTTAATATATTTTTCATTAACTTTTTTATCAGTAACTAATTAACTTCCCACAATGTGATATAAAACTAATCTTATATAAAAATAAAAAAATCATGTTGACAACGACTGCTTTGATTTATATTGTTTGTGAAAATATTACTCTGCCATTTATTAACTTATTTTCTTGTATATGCTTTTAATTTTCAGGAATGATTATATGTACATACGTCAAAAAATATTCTCAGATGGTTAGAGGACAGCTGTCATTCAAATTCTTATCTTTTAGGTGCCGATGAATGGCTCAGTATTAAATATTCATAAAGGTTAGAACATATGAAACGTGTTCTTGTAGTGTCATATTCTCAAAGTGGTCAATTGACCGAGGTGGTAAAAAGCTTAATCTCTCCCCTGCAAGAGTCTGACGAGATATACATCCGTGAAGTTGTTCTGAAACCGGTTCCGGAATTTGCGTTTCCCTGGAAGTTTTCCAAATTTGTTGATGTTTTTCCAGAAACAGTACAGTTACATCCGCCTGAGCTAGCGCCTTTGAATTTGGAAGAAGAAGAACCTTTTGATTTGGTCATATTAGGCTACCAGGTTTGGTATTTATCGCCGGCTCCTCCGATAACAGCATTTCTTAAGAGTAAAGAAGGAAAGCGTGTACTTAATGGCCGACCAGTGGTGACAGTTATTGCTTGCCGAAATATGTGGTTGATAGCTCAGGAAACTGTCAAAAGATTGTTGCATGAAAGTGGAGCGTATTTGCGCGATAACGTGGTCTTTGTTGATAAAGCAAACTTTTTTGCAACAGTATTCACAACCCCGATATGGCTAATGACAGGAAAAAGACAGCCATTTCCTAGCTTACCGCGGGCGGGTGTATCGGAGGAAGACGTTAAAGATGCCACACGTTTTGGTGACGCATTATTGGCTGCGCTCAAAACGGATAAAGAGAAAGTTGATGCTCCAATGTTGAAAGGTATGGGAGCGGCGGTTGTCGACCAAGCTTTTATTTTCGGTGAACGTGCGGCGCATCGAGGGTTTAGATTTTGGTCCGGGCTGATTTGCCGTGTAGGCAAACGAGGGATATGGGTAAGACGCTCTTTATTAGCGTTGTTTGTAACCTATTTGATATTGATGGTACTAGTTGTCTTTCCTATTTCAGTGGTTGTGCGCCGTTTGCTTGCCCCATTACTAAAAGAACGTCTTAATGAATTACAGAAATACTATGAACAACCTTCAGGTTCTGCCCGCTATGATGATAAGGAGATAAATAAGTAAATGAGTAACAACGTTTATATCACTAAAGTTTCCGCGTTTATGCCGGGAAACCCGATAGATAATAATACAATGGAATCTGTTCTTGGTTTTGTTGGCGGTCGTCCATCAAGATCTCGTCATATAGTCCTTCGCAATAATGGTATCAAATATCGCCATTATGCACTGGATCCGGAGACAGGCGAGGCAACTTATACATCTGCTCAACTAGCGGCTGAGGCAGTAAAAGGTTTGGTTGATGAACACTTCTCTTTAGACGATATGCAAATTCTGGCAGCAAGCAGTGGTACTCCTGATCAAATTATACCGGGTCATGGTCTCATGGTTCATGGCGAGCTAAAAAATAAACCATGTGAAGTTATCTCAACTTCCAGTGCTTGTGCTGCGGGTATCACAGCGATGAAATATGCTTATTTGTCCGTTCTCTCGGGAGCGACAAGTAATGCGGTTTCAACAACGTCGGAAGTACCTTCCACTGTATTGCATGCCCGCAATTTCCAGAGTGAAAACGAAGCTCGGGTTGCAGAACTGGAACGACGCCCTGAAATCGCTTTTGAAAAAGATTTTCTACGTTGGATGCTTTCTGATGGCGCCGGCGCTGCTTTACTTGAAAACAAACCTCGACCTGATGGTGTTTCATTACGAATTGATTGGATAGATATTTACTCTTTTGCTAATGAGCAAGAGACATGTATGTACTCAGGCGGAGAAAAGTTAGCAGATGGCAGTTTGAAAGGTTGGGCTCAAATGAGTCAGGCTGATTGGCTTGCCTATTCTGTTTTCTGCATCAAACAAGATGTCAGATATTTAAATGAGAGGGTCGTTAAATACACACTTACCGAACCATTGAGACGGATAGTTGCTGATCGTAACTTATCGGCAGAATCTATTGATTGGTTCTTGCCTCATTACTCATCTGAATATTTCCGCATGAAATTTGCCAAGGGTCTTGAAGATATTAATTTTGGTATTGAACAAGAGCGTTGGTTTACTAACTTAACAATGAAAGGAAATACCGGATCGGCTTCTATTTATATCATGTTGGATGAGCTTATGAAGTCGGGTAAATTGAAGAAAGATCAGCGTCTGTTATGTTTTATCCCTGAAAGTGCCAGATTCACAGGGGCATTCATGCACCTGACTGTCGTGTAAATATTTAATCTTAGTGTTAATGAAGAATGGGGAAACAACCTGTTTCCCCTCGTAATTGGTACATCTAGGAAAATACAGCGTGGAAAATTTAGAGAATCGTGTCAAAAGTGTTGTTGCAGAACAACTTGGAATACCTGAAACCCAAATTCTTAATACACAAACATTCGAGGAATTAGGTGCCGACTCGTTAGATAATGTTGAATTGATTATGGCTCTGGAAGAGCACTTCGGGATAACTATTGATGATGAAGAAGCGGAAAAAATAGTGACGATACAGAACGCCATTGATTGTATCGATTCGAAGTTGGAATCTGCTGATTAGTTTGAAGGGCTTTATTATCTTTATGAATAAAAAAAGCACATATGATTATCATGTGTGCCTTTTTTTGTTTTTGGTTAAATAGGTTATTTGAACAGATCTGCGCTGATCGTGGAGGTTCCACCACTGGATTGCCATTCACGGGTAATATGATAGTACTTAGCGCCTTTAGCCGCGGCGCGTTTAGCGACTTCATAGGAAACATCAGGCATGCTGTTGTAATAACCTGAAAAGGTGATGGAATCAAAAGGTACCATCTGAGCAGCGCTGATTTTATTTAATTCTTGGATTTTCGTACCATCAGAAAGAGTGACAGTGTAACGTTCGCCTTTAGAATATTGGGTTTCAAAGAAGCGACCAACAGAATTACTGGTTGAAGTTGAAGAGGCTAAACCAGGAATTTCTACTTTCTTAGCCGATTCGCCACCAGCCGCCAATGCAGTGCGTCCAGAATCGGAATCTGCCGGGATAACCGCTTCATCAGCCTGAATTTGGCGTTTTGGCGCATCATCTTTATAAACATAAGCGGTAACCGTCTGATTACCACCATCATTGATTGAAATCTGACGAACAATAAAGAAAGCCGCTGCGCCTTTTTTCTTGGCTTCTTTTGCAATGGCTTCCTTCAAATCGGGTTCATTGTCGTAAAAGCCGCTGATAGTGACTGTATCAAATGGTTCCAGCGTTACAGCTTCTGTTTTGGGTAATTCTTTGATGCCGCGAAACTCACGATATTTAGGTGAATTATCAATTTTCTCTGCATCTTTGTGATACAGATCTGCTACAACGCGCAGGTTGCCGCTATTATTCAGATCATCAAGGCTTTGGATATAAAACCCATCAGCACCCATTTTGTCTGCACGACGGGAAACCGCGTCGGCAGCTTCATAAATAGCATTAAAAGGGCCTGTAACCATAATACGTTTAAACGGTTTCAGCTCCGCTGCTTTCTCCGGGGATAACTCCTGAGCTGCTTGAGCAGTGGTAATACCCGTTAATGAGAATACCACTGCTGCAATCATCGTTGTTTTCAGCTTCATAAAAAATCCTTCCACCTTGCGCATTAAATAATAGTTGTAACTTGCTGAACATGGTTGTGTATCACATAGCCGATAATTATTACATGTAATAATAGCTAATGTCCCACGAATTTATGCTATCAGTATGAATGAATGCAAGTTTGTAGAATAGGGCGCCATAAGTTTTTATCAACATAGGGAGTGGTCCAGTTTAGTTAAAAGTACGATTTGCGCCGGTAATACTATTTATAGTACTACTTAATTGGTACTACTTAGTTATTTTTTTACCCATTAGCGTTCGAACATCGATAATATTTTCAGTTGGTTATTAAAATATTTGTTGATAGATTTTACTGATGGCAGTAATCAAGTTAATTTAGTCGCTAAGTTGACTGTAGCAAGCAATAATCATCATTAATCTTAGGCTTTAGGAAGGGAACATTATGCGTATTGGTGTACCGAAGGAGCGACTTGTCAATGAAGCACGTGTTGCAGCCACACCGAACACTGTGGAACACCTGCTGAAATTGGGATTTAATGTCGTTGTTGAGAGTGGAGCTGGGCGTTTAGCCAGTTTTGAAGATGGTGCTTACCAACAAGTAGGTGCTGAAATTACTGATCGTCATAATATTTGGCGTTCAGATATTATTTTAAAGGTTAATGCTCCTGAGGATGACGAAATTGCATTAATGAAGGAAGGGAGTACGTTGGTTAGTTTTGTCTGGCCAGCGCAAAACCCTGAGTTAATGCAGAAGCTATCAGACCGTAAAGTCACGGTGTTGGCGATGGATTCAGTACCGCGTATTTCCAGAGCGCAATCGTTGGATGCGTTGAGTTCTATGGCGAATATTGCCGGTTATCGCGCAATAGTCGAAGCCGCTCACGAATTTGGCCGTTTCTTTACTGGTCAGATTACTGCGGCGGGAAAAGTCCCGCCAGCCAAGGTGATGATTATTGGCGCCGGTGTTGCTGGTTTGGCTGCTGTCGGGGCCGCAGGCAGTTTAGGCGCGATTGTTCGTGCGTTTGATACTCGTCCTGAAGTTAAAGAACAAATTCAGAGCATGGGGGCGGAGTTTCTTGAGCTGAATTTTGAAGAAGAGGCCGGTAGTGGTGACGGATATGCAAAAGTGATGTCCGAAGCCTTCATTAAAGCGGAGATGGCGCTTTTTGCCGAACAGGCAAAAGAAGTTGATATCATTGTGACGACAGCCTTAATTCCTGGGAAACCCGCTCCACGTCTTATCACCAAAGAGATGGTTGAATCCATGAAGCCGGGCAGTGTGATTGTTGATCTGGCGGCTCAGACAGGCGGCAACTGCGAATTAACGCAAGCAGATAAATTGGTTGTTACTGCAAATGGTGTGAAAATTATTGGTTACACAGATTTGCCCAGCCGTTTGCCAACACAATCTTCTCAGCTTTACGGTACTAACTTGGTTAATTTACTCAAGTTATTGTGTAAAGAGAAAAATGGCGAAATCAATATTGATTTTGACGATGTTGTTATTCGTGGCGTGACAGTCGTCAAAGAGGGCGAAATTACCTGGCCTGCGCCACCCATTCAAGTTTCGGCCCAGCCGCCGGCAAAACCGGCAGCGGTTAAAGCAGAAAAGCCAGCGGCGAAACCTGTTTCACCTTGGTTGAAATATGGTTTATTGGCATTGGTTGTTATCTTATTCGGTTGGTTAGCCAATGCTGCGCCAAAAGAATTCTTATCCCACTTTACTGTTTTCGCGTTAGCTTGTGTGGTGGGTTATTACGTGGTTTGGAATGTCAGCCATGCTTTGCACACACCGTTAATGTCGGTAACTAATGCCATTTCGGGGATTATTGTCGTTGGGGCGTTATTACAAATTGGTGATGGTGGATGGGTAAGTTTCTTCTCATTTATTGCCGTTCTTATTGCCAGCATTAATATCTTCGGTGGCTTCACTGTCACTCAACGTATGCTGAAAATGTTTCGTAAGGACTAAGGGGTAACTAATGTCGAGTGGAGTCGTTACAGCAGCATATATTGTTGCCGCCGTTTTATTTATTTTCAGCCTGGCAGGGTTATCTCGTCATGAGAGTTCTAAACGCGGAAATATTTTTGGTATCACCGGAATGGCAATCGCATTGATTGCGACGATTTTCGGACCTGATACCGGAAGTGTTGTCTGGATTATTCTGGCGATGGTGATCGGTGCGGTTATTGGTATTCGTCTGGCAAATAAAGTTGAAATGACTGAAATGCCGGAATTGGTTGCTATTTTGCACAGTTTTGTTGGTTTGGCCGCCGTGCTGGTCGGTTTTAATAGCTTTATCGCTCACGATAGTTTTGCAGAACCCGTGATGGAAAATATCCATCTAACAGAGGTCTTCTTAGGGGTTTTCATTGGTGCGGTTACCTTCACCGGTTCCGTTGTGGCATTTGGTAAATTATGTGGAAAAATTTCCTCTAAGCCGTTGATGTTGCCAAATCGTCATAAATTAAACCTTGCGGCGCTTGTGATCTCCTTTGTACTGTTGATTACCTTTGTGAAAACGGAAAGTACGGGCCTGCAAGTGTTCACGTTATTGCTCATGACAGCAATCGCATTGGCGTTTGGTTGGCATTTGGTCGCTTCCATCGGTGGCGCGGATATGCCAGTGGTGGTTTCAATGCTGAACTCCTATTCGGGTTGGGCCGCAGCAGCAGCGGGTTTCATGTTGAGCAATGATTTGTTGATTGTAACGGGTGCGCTGGTTGGTTCTTCGGGGGCGATTCTCTCATACATCATGTGTAAAGCGATGAACCGCTCTTTTATCAGTGTGATTGCCGGCGGGTTTGGTACTGATGGTTCTTCAACCGGTGACGAGCAGGAGATGGGCGAGTACCGCGAAACCACAGCGGAAGAAGTGGCTGAGCTATTGAAAAATTCAACTTCTGTTATCATCACGCCGGGATACGGTATGGCGGTTGCTCAAGCGCAATATCCGGTACATGACATCACAGCTAAACTGCGGGAGAAGGGAGTCAATGTTCGCTTTGGTATTCATCCCGTTGCGGGGCGTCTGCCAGGGCATATGAATGTGCTGTTGGCAGAAGCGAAAGTGCCTTACGATGTTGTTCTGGAAATGGATGAAATCAATGATGATTTCTCTGATACCGATACTGTGTTGGTCATTGGAGCCAACGACACCGTTAACCCTGCGGCACAGGAAGATCCCAACAGCCCGATTGCGGGTATGCCCGTTCTGGAGGTTTGGAAAGCACAAAATGTTGTTGTGTTCAAACGTTCTATGAACACAGGTTACGCCGGTGTGCAAAATCCGTTGTTCTTTAAAGACAATAGCCAGATGTTGTTCGGTGATGCGAAGGCGAGCGTAGAGGCAATCCTGCGTGCACTGTGATTTTCTATTGTTTTAACTTACAGCTGTGATGGATTTACTGTCTCTTAGTCAGATTTCTTGATTAAGAGACAGAAATTACATTCGTTGTTTTACTTTATTTGCGATTCACTAGTTATTAATGCTTAAGTTAGTGCTTATAGTTGATTTCTCGCTGGTGACGGATAGCCAAAATGTAACGCGTATTACTTCCGGGAAGTTCTCTGTATAACAATATATAGCCTGTACCACCAAAAGGGATAATTAACTCAAAGAGTGGATAAATTTCTGTTGGCCGTCCAGATAAGACGTTAGATTCCAGTGCTTGGATGTGTTTGCTAATGATACTAAGTGCCGACTTCGCAGCAACTGTATCGCGTTGATATAAGAAATCAATAAGACGATTTATATCTCTTGTTGCTGCGGGAGTGACTATTACAGATGGCATTCAGGTGGCTCCTTATCCTCGCCACGTACAATCGCATCCAGCCAATTACAAAGTTCACTGCCAGTTAAATGTAAACCGGTGGCTTCATATTCTAACCAAGCGTTTTCGGCATCACGTAAAAATTGTTGTCTGGCCTCCAAAGTATCAATTTCACTTTCGATTGAACGTACCATAAGCGAATGGGCAGAAATACCTTGCGTGTCAGCCAACGCTTTAATGCGTGTTTTTAACCCTTCATCTAAGCGAAGGGTTATTGTCTGTTTCGTTTGTTTATGCATAACCTTTCTCACAATGATATCACTAGTAACACAAATGCTATCATTAGATAGCGAGCATAACAACATTTCAGGATGTAATACATCGCACGGTTATGTGAAGAGTTCTGCGTTTGTTATTTAATTTCCAGCGTATCGTACCCCCGCCAGCGATAATTCATCACTGATAAAGTCCAGAACAGAATAAAAATCCCGACAACCCAAAAACCAACATTGCCCATATTGTCATTTAATGCCCCGATAGTGTTCCAGAAAACGCCATGCAAATCCCACTGTTCAGCGATAAGCCCAAGCGCTTCCAGCCCACCGATGAACAGTGCTACAGCAACGGAAGCCGCGGTAATGGTCATGTTGTAATAGAGTTTGCGTGTCGGTTGGGAAAACGCCCAACCATAGGCACCCACCATTACAAAATTATCCAGTGAGTCGATGAGTGCCATACCGCTGGTAAATAGCGCCGGGAATACCATCAACGACCACAGAGGAAGCCCACTGAGAGAACCGGCGGCAGATATGCTTAATAGCCCAACTTCGGTAGCGGTGTCGAAACCTAATCCAAACAGAAAACCGACTAAATACATATGCCAGCTTTTGTTTACCAGTCGGAAGACTGAATGAAACAGGCGCGTCATGATCCCCCCTGGCGTTGTTTCTAGTACAGTCAAATCACTTTTAGCCAGATTTCTGCCACGTTTGATCTCCTGAAACTTCTGGTAAACGCTTTTTAATATCAACAAATTAATTAGCGCTATTGCTAGCAGAAAGCAGGCCGAAACTAAGGTACCGGCAATGCCGCCATAGTCATGAATCCAGCCCATTTGATCTTTAAACGCCATAGAAGTTAGGACGATGGCGAAGCAAGCCAGAATAACAATGGTGGAATGCCCAAGAGAAAAGAAAGCGCCGACGGCAATGGGTGATTTACCCTGTTGCATCAATTTACGGGTGACGTTATCAATGGCGGCGATATGATCAGCGTCGACCGCATGGCGCAGTCCATAACCGTAAGCCAGCAGGGCCGCCCCCATCATAACCGCATGATGACGGAAAGCGATAAATGCCCAAACCCAAGCCAGTATGTTGGCGGCAATCAAAACAACCAGAAGAGATACAGCACGTTTTTTATCCGTTAAATTATTCATATATGGAATACCTGTAAATCTGTAAATGTAAAACCCGTCTTACGGGTGATTGCTAGAAGTCCAAAAAAACAGTAAGTATTTTCTGACTTCATGACCTATAATTTTTTTACCAAGTGGGCATACTAATCAGCTTGTAATATTACCTTGGATAAATTTAAATAAGAGGTAAGAGGACTAACCTGTGTTGAAAAGAATGATCTTAATTGACATATTATGGTCTTTGTGTCAAAGATTTTTTGCTAAAAGATTATCTAAATCAATATTCGGATAGGGACAGCAGCTTTTGAATAAAGTCTGTTGGAAAAATTGTATTAAGTTATATATTGACATATAAGTTATATATTGACATAGCAGTGTGGCCGTATGGAATAACCAATGATTAGGGGGCTTTATGCAATTAACACCAAGGGAAATCGAAAAACTCATGGTATATACACTGGCTGATGTCGCATTAAAGCGTAAGTCTCGCGGTTTAAAACTCAATTATCCTGAAGCCGTTGCGATTATTACCGCGGCTGCATTGGAAGGCGCCAGAGAGGGGAAAACATTGGAAGAAGTGATGGATGATTCCAGGCATGTTCTGACTAAAGAGGATGTGATGGATGGCGTCGCTGATCTTATTCCGCATGTACAGGTTGAAGCGATATTTACTGATGGTAGTCGTTTGGTCACTGTACATGATCCCATTCAATGATTGCTGAAACAAATTGTAAATAGCAGGAAAAATTATCTAGACAAAATATTAACTTATGTCTTGACTCACGTCTTAACGTGGAGATTTTCCGATGGAAAAAAATAATAAAGAAGATGTTACTCCGTTGGGGGGGTATATTCTGGCTAAAGACCCGATCTCCTTTAATGAAGATCGTCCGGTTATTCAATTAAAAGTTCGTAATTCAGGTGATCGTCCTATTCAGGTGGGATCTCATTTCCATTTTTTTGAAGTAAATAAAGCTTTGCAATTTAATCGTGCGGCTGCGTTTGGTAAGCGACTTAATATCACAGCAACAACCGCTATCCGTTTTGAACCCGGTGATGAAATCGAGGTGTCATTAATCCCGATTGGCGGGAAACAAAACGTTTATGGATTTAATAATTTAGTCGATGGTTGGGCGGGTAAAAGTCAGGTTGCCATTGATGAGCCTGTGGAGAAAACTTGGTTACATGCCGGGTAGTAGAATCAAATAAATTCAAGGTAGAGTTGACGAACGTCGGAAAATCTTTCGAACAAAGGAATAAACTATGCCAACCATTTCCCGACAGGAATATGTAGGTCTTTTTGGTCCAACGACCGGCGATAAGATCCGCTTGGGTGATACCAATCTATTTATTGAAATTGAGAAAGATCTGCGTGGCTATGGTGATGAATCGGTCTATGGCGGAGGTAAATCGCTGCGTGATGGTATGGGTGCGGATAACCGTATGACCAGCGAAAACGTATTAGATTTGGTCATCACCAGCGTTACTATTTTAGATGCCCGACAAGGCGTCATTAAAGCGGATGTCGGCATAAAAGGGGGACGTATTGTCGGGATAGGTAAAAGTGGTAATCCTAACATGATGAATGGCGTTACCCCCGGTATGGTGGTTGGTGTTAGTACTGATGCTATATCTGGAGAGCATCTCATCCTCACGGCTGCGGGCATTGATACCCATATTCACTTTATTTCTCCTCAACAAGCTGAACATGCTTTATCCAATGGCGTGACGACTTTCTTTGGCGGTGGTGTTGGCCCCACTGACGGCACTAATGGCACCACTGTCACCGCCGGTCCGTGGCATATCCATCGCATGTTGCGTGCTTTTGAAAGTTTACCGGTTAACGTAGGTATTTTGGGAAAAGGCCATGCGGCGGCGGCTATGCCGCTGGTTGAACAGATCAAAGCGGGCGTTGTCGGCTTGAAAGTGCACGAAGACTGGGGCGCGACGAACTCTGCGTTGCGTAATGCCTTACGTGTAGCGGATGAAATGGATATCCAAGTCGCAGTGCATACTGATAGCCTGAATGAAGGCGGTTATGTTGAAGATACCATCGACGCTTTTGAAGGTCGCACCATTCACACTTTCCATACCGAAGGCGCTGGTGGCGGGCATGCGCCGGATATCATTAAAGTTGCCAGCCAGATGAATGTGTTGCCCAGCTCGACTAATCCCACACTGCCTTACGGTATCAACAGCCAAGCGGAACTGTTTGATATGATTATGGTTTGCCATAACCTTAATCCCAAAGTGCCGGCCGATGTTGCATTTTCGGAAAGCCGCGTGCGTCCAGAGACCATTGCTGCGGAGAATGTGTTGCACGATATGGGCGTATTGTCGATGTTTTCCAGTGATTCTCAGGCAATGGGGCGAGTGGGAGAAAACTGGCTGCGCGTGATGCAAACTGCTCATGCCATGAAAGCGGCGCGAGGCAAGTTGCCGGAGGACGCAGCACATAACGACAATTTCCGTGTATTACGTTACGTCGCCAAAATTACGATTAACCCGGCCATTGCTCAGGGCATAAGCCATGTGCTCGGTTCGGTTGAAGTGGGAAAAATGGCTGATCTGGTGCTGTGGGAGCCACGCTTCTTTGGCGTAAAACCTAAGTTGGTCATTAAAGGCGGTATGATTAATTGGGCGGTGATGGGGGACCCAAATGCTTCATTGCCGACGCCGCAGCCGACATTTTATCGTCCGATGTTTGGCGCATTGGGCAAAACCCTTCAGGAAACCTGCGTTACTTTTGTATCTCAGGCGGCGATGGAACTGGGGGTAAAAGAGAGCCTTGGTTTGGAACGTCAGGTTATGGCGGTGCGCAACTGCCGGGCTATCTCTAAGAAAGACATGGTGCGTAATGCTGAAACGCCCGCGATTGAAGTGGATGCAGAAACCTTTGCTGTCAAGGTGAATGGTGAATATGCCACCGTAAAACCGGTCAGGACAGTCGCGCTTAATCAGCGCTATTTCTTTAGTTAATCTATTTTTTGTTGCCGGTCAGAGAATATGTTTCTGGCCGGATTAACCGATCCATGCGTTCAGAGGATTATCTTATGATTGTTATTGAACAGATTCTTGGTAATGCCAAAAAGGATGTTTTCTGGCGAGATCGCTTGCAAGGGATCTCGCCGGATATCTTGGTGCTTTCGCAATGGGAAGCGCAAAAAAGCCGTTGTCGTAAATCTACCCTTAACGGATTGGATTTAGGTATTTCCCTTGACCGTCATCAGGTATTGTCTGATGGCGATGTTTTATTGTGGGACGAAGCTAAAGGATTGGCGGTTATTGTTCAAATGAGCTTGCGTGATGTGATGGTTATTCACCTGAAATCATTACTGTCATTAGATTTAGAGACGGTAATGAAAACCAGCTTCGAACTTGGTCATGCTTTAGGTAACCAGCATTGGAAATCAGTGATTAAAAACAACCAGATTTATATTCCGCTGACAGTCTCAACTAAAGTCATGGATTCAGTCATGAAAACCCACGGCTTTCATGCATTGCCTTACTCCTTTGTTAAAGGTGAAGAGATATTGCCTTCCCTTAACAATTCCGAAGCCCGCTTATTATTCGGTGGTGCTGAGGATTCTGCGACACATGTTCATGTCGAGAACACATTTCTGAACCAGCATGTGATCAAACTAAAATGAACGCTCTCCGCTTAATCAGAATCATGCAGTTTGCTGATTCAGTACTGCCTGTTGGCGCGTTTTCTTTTTCAAACGGTTTGGAATCGGCCATTCAGAGCAAAATCGTGTATGACGTGGCAACGTTAAGCGAGTTTACGCGTACAGCATTGTTACAGGCGGTGAGTAGTGATGGCCGCGCAGTTGTGGCTGCATGTCAGGCGTTGAATAGTGGGCAACATGATGCCGCTATCACCCATGATTGGGCGGTATTTAATCGCAAATTAAATGAAGAAAGTCGCACAATGGTTACGCGGATGGGGAAAAAATTAGCGGAGATGGCAGTTGAAGTCACTGGTGAATCGTTAATTGCATGGTGGTTAGCACAAATAAAGAGTGATATTGCCGCCGGTACCTATCCGATCACTTTGGCGGTTGTCATGAGTGCATTGGGGGCGGCGCCCCGTGAAGTGATCGTCATGCATCAATATGGCGTTGCAATGACGATACTCAGTGCGGCTATACGCCTGATGCGTGTTACCCATATAGAAATTCAACGTATCTTGTTCTCATTGAATCAAGATATCGAACTGTTTTGTGATGAGGCGGAAAAGGGAGGGATTGAACAGATGACATCTTATACGCCTATGACCGATGTTCTGGCAGCGCTGCACGTTAGCGCGTTTACCCGGCTGTTCAGTAATTAACTTGATCCTGATATCGCTTTTAACCACCTCTTAATCGTGTGAGGAAATCCCTGTGAAAAAAATTACCCGAATTGGCATTGGCGGTCCGGTGGGTTCAGGCAAGACGGCCGTTATTGAAGTGATCACACCTATCTTGATCCAGCGCGGAATAAAACCTCTGATTATCACCAATGATATTGTTACCACGGAGGATGCTAAACAGGTTAAACGTACTTTGAAGGGCATTTTAGATGAAGAAAAGATACTTGGTGTGGAAACCGGTGCTTGCCCTCATACCGCGGTGCGCGAAGATCCCAGTATGAATATTGCTGCGGTAGAGGAGATGGAAGCGCGTTTTCCTGACAGCGACGTTGTGTTAATTGAAAGTGGTGGTGATAACCTGACACTCACTTTTAGTCCGGCTTTGGCAGATTTTTATATTTATGTGATTGATGTCGCTGAAGGGGAGAAAATCCCGCGCAAGAACGGACCGGGTTTGGTACAGGCTGATATTCTGGTGATCAACAAAATTGATTTAGCGCCTTATGTTGGCGCCAGCTTGGCGGTGATGGAGCATGACACTCAAGTTGTACGTGGTCAGCGCCCTTATATCCTTACCAATTGCAAAACCGGAGAGGGTGTTGAAACGTTGGTAAATATGATCATGCGTGATTTCCTGTTTACCCATTCATTACAGGCGACGCAATGACTTCCACCAGCTCACCGCAAAATATCGGAGAAGCATGTCAACGGGCGAATAATCTTGGTGTCAACGCGCCGGAACTTGCACGATTTCAGGATGAACCACCTCAGATGGCAAGCGGTGATGTTGGTAAAAGTGGCTATCTGCGGTTGGGATTTGCTCGGCGTGGCGATCGTAGTATTTTGGCGCAAATGAAACGCCGGGTGCCTTATTTAGTGCAGCGGGCGCTGTATTGGGATGAGGCATTACCGCAGATGCCGTGTGTATTTATGATCTCCACGTCGGGATGTATCTTGCAAGGGGATAGATTGGCGCTGGACATTCATGTCGCTCCAGAGGCGTTTGGTCATGTCACCACCCAATCGGCGACTAAGATTCATTCGATGGAGAATAACTACGCGGCGCAAGTGCAAACTATCCAGGTAGAGCAGGGAGGCTATCTGGAAATGATGCCCGATCCGGTTATACCTCACAGTGGCTCTCGGTTTATTACCGACACTCAGATAACCATTCATCCGACCGCCACATTGATTTATTCTGAAATTATTATGTCCGGTCGCAAATACCACCCGGCTGATCAGGGGTTTAAATTTGATGTTTATTCATCACGTATTACGGCAACTGATTTTGATGGCAAGGTATTGTTTACAGAGCGTTATGTACTGGAGCCTAAAAAACAACCGTTGAACAGCGTAGGGGTGATGGGGCCGTTCCATGTGTTCGGAAACGTGATCTTGCTGACACCTCAGGTTCACCATGATCGTATTCTGGCGCGCCTGACTCCTCAGTACGATGCTGAAACGGGTATAGCGAGTGGCGCCAGTCGTTTACCTAATCAGTGTGGTCTAATCTTTAAGGTATTGGGAAAAGAAACTTATCAAGTTAAAGCGGGTATTCGTCTTTTTTGGCGTATAGCTCGTGAGGAGATCCTTGGTGTTACGCTACCTGAGCCGTTTATCTGGCGATAAAACCTGGGATGAAAATCTGTTTCGGGTTTTATCGCCAAATGGATAAGTATCATGCTATTACTATCACTCTTTAGCGGCTTTAACTGGGCATTCAAAACCATCAGGTTTTATCGCCAAAAGGTCACATTTAAGCTGGTCGATCACATGCTCTGCGGTATTTCCCAGAAAAGCGGCGGATAGCCCAGTTCTGCCAAGGATACCAAAAACAATAATACCCGCGTTCATCTCATCACACATTTTGGGAATAACACTCTCCGGTAATCCTTCATGGATATGAGTATATTTTTCATCAATGCAGAATTTTTGGCGCAATTCTTTCATGGCAATAAGATGCTGGCCACGTAGAGCATGGTTATAAACACTTGGGTCGAAATCGGGTAATTCAATGGCGATATTCAGTGGTGCGACAGGATAAGCGCTGACCAAATGAATTTCTGGGTTTTTCATGACTTGATTCGACAGCTCCTGAGTTTCCTTAACCAGTTTCAGGTTCAGCTCATGATGATATGACTCTTCATTAGACAAATTGACCGCGACTACAACGGAGCCTTGGTCTGGCCATATTTGATCTTTTACCATCCATACTGGACATGGGCATTTGCGGAGTAACTGCCAGTCAAGTGGGGTAACAATCAAGGAGCCTAGCTTGTCATGTTTATGCGTCATTTTCAGAAGTAAATCGTGATTACCTGTAATGACTTCTTGGATAATCGCTTCATAAGGTCGATTATGCCATACCACTTTTATTTCAATATCAATACCGGCTTCCAGATAGTAGTACGCTTGTTGTTTAAGCCAGGCAGTGCGTTGGCTGGTAACCCCTTTACGCATAGCACTAGCTTCTTCTGGGGAGAGTAAGGTGGTCATTTCATAAGAAAGGTCATAAATGGGCAAGAAAGCTTTAATCCGGCCGCCGTTGCGTTGCACTATATAAACTGCGCGTCTTAATGCCGGTTGATCGTCCTGACTTGGGTCAATTACAACTAAAAGGTTTTGATAGTTTGCCATAATGGTATCCTCACAGAGGCTAGACAAAACACGCTTCAATACTCACGTTTCAATACTAAAGATAAACCAATATAAGCAAACCGAACAGGTCAGAGGAGAACCAGATCAACAAAATAAGATGATCTGGTTTTAAGATCAGGTAATTGAAACAGATTTTTTTCCGACTAATTCAGACAACTTATCCATGTCTTCAATCGTGATGTATTTACCTTTTACACCGAGAGTATTGTTTTTCTGGAAACGCCCAAGCAGACGACTAATAGTTTCAACAGTTAAACCGAGGTAATTACCAATATCACTGCGGGTCATGGTTAAACGGAATTCTCTTGGTGAGAAACCACGCTGAGCGAAACGACGAGAGAGATTATAAATGAATGCAGCTAGCCGTTCTTCGGCATTTTTCTTAGACAACAGCAATATCATCTCTTGGTCGCCCTTAATTTCCCCACTCATTAGGCGCATCATCTGCTGGCGAAGATTAGGCATTTTTCCAGACAGGTCATCCAATGTTTCAAACGGAATTTCACAGACCATTGATGTTTCCAGAGCCTGAGCAAAACTTGGATGCTTAGTGTTAAGAATAGCGTCAAAACCGACTAAATCCCCTGCGAGGTGGAAACCTGTAATTTGCTCATCACCTTCTTCGGTGATAGTGTAGCTTTTAATTGTGCCAGAACGGATAGCATAAAGAGATTTCAACTCATCGCCTGCTTTAAATAATGTTTGCCCTTTCTGGATAGGTTTCTTACGCTCAATGATATTATCAAGCTGGTCAAGCTCGTGCTCATTCAGGGTAAAAGGAATGCATAGCTGGTTAATGCTGCAATCCTGGCAGTGGATCGCACAACCACCAGACTGGATTCGACGAATAACACGTTTTTCCTGGATCATATGGCATGCTCATTTGAAATATTCATATCCTTCAACTTTAGCATTTCTTGATGATTCTGGTAAGAGCTATAATGGTTTTCTGCAATTTATTTAGGAAAATGTATTACTTGTTTATCCTATCCATAAGAAATTATTGCATAGTATGAAGTTGATGTTCACTTATTGCCATTGCAAGACTAAGGGATGGTGATTTTTTCATTAATATTTATGATATTGTCGATAATATTACTGATAAATGACAGAACATTAAAAGTTCCTTTTCCTGCTCAACCAGCACAGCTACAGCAACCTGATTATTATATTTTCAAGATATCAATTGCAGTGTGAATTGATGTTGCTGACTAAGTAGATTTACCAGTCCTTCGATGGAAAAACCAATATCGACAATAGATAGTAATTCGTCTTTAGTTAGCCAGTGGCAAATTGTCATGTCATAGGATCCCTTTATTAATTGCAATAATTAGTTAAGGGTATAATTGATTCGTTCACCAGAGTGGACCACTCGGTTATTACCCCTCCTATCATGCGAAGTATTGTTAAAACGTAACTTAGTGCGATAAGAATTAACCTTATAGCATCAATTGGAATAATGAGGGCAGAGAATACGTATTTTCATCCTAGCTCCTTGAAGCCGAATATTATGTTTGCGACTTCGTTGCCGGAAAATTTATTCATCTACTTGAATCGAGTCGGTGTTCATATATCTATTTAGATACATCATGCGGTACCTGTTAGTAACTATTTCATAATGAAATTATTTCAATAAAAAATTAGACAATATTGGTACTTACTCTTACTCCCATAAAGATATTAATCTTATTTTTCAAATGGTTGAATATTTATAACTTATGTTATTAATAATTTATTGAAATACTTGTTAGGATAATTTATTGTTTCATCAATGAAATGTTTATTTTCGTTAGCATTGATTGTTAAGAGGTTATAAGCACCTCAGTACTTATATTCTGTTGCTACTAGTAAAGAGTTGTTTGTTATAGAGAGCAGAGATGCGTTTTATTTCAGAAACAGGAGAGGCAAGGTGAGTGAACAAAATCAAACTGTAACTTTACCTGATAAAAGAGATATAGGGTTACTGACCGAAGAAGGACTTTGGGATAACTGGCTGGATATAGATGCGGTGAAAAAACTGGTTAACCACCCGTTACTTATCGCAATGAATGAAGAACGAATCACTTTGTCCGGAATGCGTTATTTCTTGATTCAACATCATCATTATTCACGTAACTTTACTCGCTTTTTGTGTGCTCTGATCAGCCATATTGATAACTTCAATGATATTCATCATCTGATGGAAAATTTACGTGAAGAGATGGGGGTAAATGGAGAGGGAAAAGTCACTCACGCTGAGTTGTTTCAGCGTTCACTGATGGAAACAGGCGCACAGGTTAGCTCTGTCCCTGCACTTGAAGAAACCTCTCATCTTGCTTCGTGTGTCCTGAATTATTGCCGCTCAGGGGAAATTGCTGATGGTTTAGCTGCACTTTGCTTGGGGGCCGAAGCAATTGTTCCAATGATCTACAAGCCCGTATTACATGCTCTTACGCATTTGGGGGTTGCTGAACGGGGATTAGAATTTTTCAAATTACATATTGAAGAGGACGAAGATCATGCCATTACCATGGTGCATATTCTTCACAATATTACAGAAAATAACGAACAGTTATCGAAGCGAATAAGGGCGGTTGGTAAAAATACGATATTGCTGCGTTGTAGAATGTTTGATGCTGTGTATGAAAATATAAAAAACGAGATACTTTTCACTGTAGACGCGTGCAGGACTTTTGAAAAGTACGAATCAAATGTGCGTAGCTACTGCCGTAATTATCCGGCCATATTCACTACGGCAAGCAATGCCCTAGTGGCTGACAAGCAGGGTAAATCATGGATTGATTTTTTATCAGGAGCTGGATCATTAAATTACGGCCACAACAACCCTCGCTTAAAATCTCATCTTATTGAATATATTGAAAAAGATGGCATAACGCATTCTCTGGATTTATATACCAGTGCAAAACGGGCATTTATTGAAAGCTTTAATCAGCAGATACTGAAACCACGGGGCTTGCAGTATCGTTTTCAGTTTACCGGGCCGACAGGAACCAATGCAGTTGAAGCTGCAATGAAAATCGCACGCAAAGTTACAGGGCGCAGCGATATTGTTGCGTTTACCAATGCGTTTCACGGAATGTCTCTGGGGGCCCTTGCAGCCACAGCCAGAGAGAAAAAACGAAATGCTGCTGGTGTTTCCCTAAACAATATAGTACGCCTTCCTTTCGAAAATTTCCTTAGTCAGAATGACACGTCATTGGACGTTTTGGAGAAAATGCTAGTTTCTCCGGGCTCCGGTATTGACTTGCCAGCAGCAATTATTCTTGAAACTATTCAAGCAGAGGGGGGCGTCAATGTAGCGAGCGTAGAATGGTTACGGGGTGTAGCAGAAATCGCAGCTGCAAACAATATACTGCTTATTGTTGATGATATTCAGGCTGGTTGTGGTCGTACAGGAACTTTCTTCAGCTTCGAAGATGCTGGGATAAAACCGGATATCATCTGTCTTGCAAAGTCTGTTTCAGGATATGGACTCCCCATGTCTCTTGTTCTAATGAAACCGGAACTGGATATATGGCAACCTGGAGAACATAACGGAACTTTCCGTGGTAATAACCTTGCATTTATTGGTGCCACATATGCTCTTGATTACTGGTATGATCCACATTTCTTGCGGAGTCTTAAAGACAAATCGGAAATTGTGCATAAATATCTGCTGGGTCTGCATCAACGATACCCCCAATTGATCAGAACAATCCGGGGAAAAGGAATGTTGTGGGGCTTAGAACTCTTTTCTTCGCAGGCAGCAGAAAATGTCAGAAACCAAGCCACTGAGTTAGGACTCATTATAGAAACATGTGGTCCGCTGGGACAGGTCATCAAATTACTTCCCCCGTTGACTATCGAAATCAATGTCCTTGAGCATGGATTATTATTACTTGAAAAATCTCTAAAACAAGTTTCCGTTCAGTTAGGTATGGAGAATAAAATAAACACTTCATCATTAACACCTCATGACACTCTGTTTTATCAAGACGAAATCTTGATTGAAAAAAAACTACTTAGCCTTGACGAAAATGAAAAATCCTCTTTATTAGAAGCGCAGAAAAGCCTAAGCCAAAAACTCATTGATGGAGGACTAAATTTTGAGGGAAAAAACTATCCGGTTTCAATTCGTCCTCTTCTTTTGTCTGATAACCTAGTTCGGCAACTTGCCAGCATCGGTGAACGTTTTACAGAAATATTTGAAAAATTTGCTCATGCATGGGTGGAAAATGTCTTGATACGTGAATATTTTCCGACTTATAAGAAAAGCGAACATTATTTATTTAATTTGCCAAATCATACTCCTTTGACCAGAATTTTCCGCCTGGATGGTCTTTTCAGTGAAGATGGAACTTATCAGATCTTGGAAACTAATACCGATTGCCCCGGGGGAGTGATCCAAAATGGGATTGCAGGTGCATTGTGGTCAGAGGTGTCAAACCCTTTACTGAACGGTATTGAAGCCAGTGCCGATTTTCAGCCCTTTGTCCAAAATCCGGATTTATTTCTTGAGACATTACTGGAAACTCATCGCGAACGTACCGGAGAGCCAGCCAGAAGAGCAGCCATTGTCACTTATAAAGGCCGGTTCAAAAATGAGGTAACCTGGATGGTAAATGGTTTCAATCGTCTGGGGGTTCCTACCGAGGAAATTGATGCGTCTCTGTTACGTCGACATAACAACAAGGTAATAGATCCGCAGGGTCGTGTTATTGATGTGGCCTATAACAAACTCGATTTGCGCGACTTGATCGATGAACCCGAAGTTAAAGAATACCTTACTGCAACATCTCATGGAGAAGTCACTTTCATCAATCCTCTCATCTGCCAATGGCCGCTCGCAGATAAAGCTATAATGGCTGTCCTAAGTGATCCGCAAATGCTCTTTTTCCTGCCCGAAGAGGAAAAGGCTTTTTGTCTTAAACATATTCCCTGGACACGCATCCTCCGCGCATGCCAAACGACATCCCCTCAGGGAAGGCAAATCGATCTAGTTGACTGGGCAATTCAAGAACGAGGGACTCTTGTGCTCAAACCTTCTAATGCAACAAGAGGAGAAGGTCTGTTGGTTGGTCCGTTTACCACCGCTCAGGAATGGGAAGCGGCCTTACGTCTTGCAGCGCAAAGCGACGAAACATGGGTCATTCAACGATACATTCGCGGGCGTGTGATTTCCGCAGTTCATCCTGATATCGGCGTTACAGATTTAATGTGGTCAGGTGTGGATACCTATGTATATGGTGGCCGGTTTGCAGGTTTTCAGGCACGTGCCAGTTTTGATCCGGTCATGAATGTAGGGCTCCGGGGAATTCTTTTGCCGGTAGTAAAAATTAAAGAGGCATAACTATGGCGAATTCCATTTCACTTAACAATCCACGGCTTCAGCCAACGGTTGTTGCTGTTCCGATTAGCAATAATGTCATTGCAATACATTCCGGTACCCGTCAGGGTGAAGCAAGCAAAATAATTCCAGATCCCGATGGCTGGAAAATAGTTGCGCTTAACCACATGCAAGGAAAATTGAACAGCAATGGTCTCCTTAAAGTACTGAAGCAAAACGGTCATGACGTTGAAGAGTCGGCGTTAACAAAATTGATCGAGGAACTTCAGTCTCACAACCTCGTTCATGATGAGAAATATTTCGATTATCAGGTTCTCGGTGCCGATCAAAGAGAGCGTTACTCCCGAAATCTCAATGGATTTGCTGCGTTAAGTGACAATGGCATTTCACCCGCTGAGTATCAGCAGAAACTTTTCAAAGGGCATGTGCTACTGTTGGGATGTGGTGGGCTTGGAAGCTGCACGGCAACAGCGCTGGCAATGACTGGCTGCGGTACCATCACTGTCGTTGATTTCGATGATATTGAACTTAGTAACCTCAACAGGCAGCTTTATACCGTTGATGACATAGGGATGCGGAAAGTCGAAGGGTTAAAATCTCGTCTTAATAAGATCAATCCGGACGTCACGGTAAATACAGTATTCAAGCGTATAACCGGTTCAGATGTTGTTAAGGAATTAATTTCTCAATTCAAACCCGATATCGTCGTAGCTGCAATTGACCGACCGGTTATCGCTGCTGACCGCTGGATCAGTGACGCCTGTTTTGCCATGGGAATTCCGGGTGTTTTCAACAGTGTTTCTGCCGGAATGGGTATGTTCTGGACAAAATTCCCTGACCAGAGCGGTTGTTTCCGCTGCGACGAAAAGTGGTCACGGACTCAGGATCCTGACCATTACTCCATGCGCGCTTGGCGAGAAGAACATGATTTAATCCCTGAGACTTCGGCTTTCAGTTATTCGGCAATGATTGTCGGAGGGATGATGTCTGCGGATATCATCAGGAAACTTGTTGGATGGCCAATGATTTCAGCAGGGAAACTGGTAACTATCTCATTCACAACTCTACAAACGAATGTGGCGGATAAACCGCAACATCCAGATTGTGAACTTTGTGCATATTGAGGACACCAACATGAACGAATCATATCAGATTATTGATGACGATCCGGCAGTATGGTGCTCAGCGCAGTTGGAAAGCAAGAAAGACGTGCTATTGCCTGTTTCAGATGAACAAATCGAAGCATTCAGGCATCACTTATCCGCTATAGAAGATAGACCCAGCGAAGCGTTCAGTGCGTCAGATTTTAGCTTTGAGGAAATAACTATCTTACAGGAGAGCATTCATCAGCGTTTGACTGAAGGACGCGGGGTTGTGGTAGTGTCAGGTATTCCGCGAGAAATGTTTACTGATTCAACCCTGAGTCATCTATTCTGGGGAATTGGAACAGGTCTTGGACGTCCAGTCGTACAAAACTCACAGGGTCACAGGATAGGTCATGTAAGGAATGAGAAAAATAATCCGAATAATCGAGGCTATATGTCTAATCGGGAGCTTGGATTTCATTCGGATGCCTTTGAAATTGTTGGGCTTATGTGCTTGAGGGAGGCTGCTTCAGGGGGATTGACTCAAATCGTAAGTGGCCTGGCTATCTACAATCAAATGTTAAGGGAAAAACCAGAACTACTTGACGCCCTTTTTGAAGGATATCATTACGCTACAGCTGAACGCTCTTCGAGTAAACTTCCCTACACGTCATACAAAATTCCGATTTTCTCAAAAATGTCAGGCAGGGTGAGCTCTATGTGTCTCGGTGCTTATATGCGAGCAGCAGCAAAACTTCAGGGACTAGCTCTCCCTGACGCACTTGATGCTGGACTCCACGCATTTTATGAAATATGTAGCCGCCCAGAGTTCAGACTCGAATTTATGCTTGAGCCTGGCGAAATCCTTTTTCTCAACAACTATACCACACTGCATTCCCGCACGGAGTTTCAGGATGATGCACTCAACCAGCGCCATTTATTAAGGCTCTGGATCGAATTATCCGATGGCAGACCTGTGGTGCCCGCACTAACAGCTCGCGGTCGTGATTATGAGCAGTTATTTCTGGAAACGCGTTTGGCGAGTACGGCAACTTAATATAACCAACCGGGACGATATATCGGCCCGGCCAATCAGGATCAATGCATGAATCGAGATATTCTGGACTCCGGGCACTCCATCAAAAGTTCCGATCAGGGTGATGTTGAAAGCCGAGGAAAAATTAGTCAGTTACTTGATATATGGAATGTGGAACAAACCAATATTTCTGACAACCAGCCGCTGGATTTCTATGTCCATGACCAGCAAGGTGAAGTCGTTGGTGGTTTGGTGGGTCGTACCTCTCTGGGTGTGCTTTTCATTAGTTATTTCTTTCTTCCGGAAGAACTGCGTCGGCAGGGACTGGGAAGTACATTGCTGAAACGGGCCGAAAAAAAAGCAACTCTACGTGGATGTCATACGGCGGTGCTGTTTACCATGGAGATTCAGGCGCCTGACTTTTATCTGAAGCATGGTTACAGCATTTTTGGTGAGGTGCCCTCTTTACCGGATGGAAATGCCCGTATTTTTATGCAGAAAAGGCTTTGAGCAACGACCAGCGTTAGTCAGAAGGATAGAAATTTATGTCGAGTATTACTATTGCTTCATTTGGGGATGTGCTCATTAATCGTGAAGATCCCGCTTCTGCTTTCAGTCACATGACGTCTTTAGTTGAGAATGCCGATATCGTTATCGGTAACTATGAAGGTGTATTGACTGACAAACCTGATCCAATTCCCGGACGGCGAGGGATGACGATATCATCAGTAAAAAACGCCAAAGGAGTGGCATTGTTCGATGTGCTTTCCCTTGCGAATAATCATGCCATGGATTCTGGATTGCAGGGTCTGACTGACACCTTGAAAGCATTACATTCTGTAGGAGTGCAAACCACCGGGGCCGGTCTGACATTTCAGCAAGCTTGGAAACCTGCTTTAATTGAATGTAGAGGGGTCAGGGTGGCTGTTTTCGGCGTAACGGGCATTTACTATGCCGGAACTGAAGCCGGTAGTTTTCAGGGAGGAGTTGCAGCGTTACGTTCAAGAGATTATTACAGTCCTCCTTTTTTCGGCGCAGTGGTTCCCGGAGCGTTACCCGATATTATGACTGTCATCAATGAAGATGATTGGTCGCATTTTTCATGCTTAGTTAGCAATATCCGTAGCCAAGCTGATTTTATTATTGCAGCGATGCACTGGGGCGATCATACTCGTAAAGACATTATTACAAGATACGAAAAGGAAATATCAAAACGATTATCACAATGTGGTGTGAACCTAGTGATAGGTCATCATCATCATTCCTTGCGAGGTGTTGAATGGCACAAAAACATGCTGACATGTTTTGGACTGGGAAACCTCATTTTCGATCAACCTCTCTCATGCTCAATAAATGAATGGTCGAAAACCGGTTTTCAGTTGCCTGATCATGCACGATATACCGCAGCCATTCTGACAAGATGTTCACTGAACGAAATTTTATCTGCTCATCTGCTCCCACTTTATATTGAAGCGGATACCCCTGTCCCTGTTTCCCATGGAAGCGATGAATGGCATGCTTTTTTACGCATTATGAGACGTTGTGCTCGGCAGGACATGGCTGTCAATCATCTTATTGATAACGGTACTCGATGGGGCGATTTCACCGTACTGGATATTATCAAACCCATTTCTGACGTTATGTGAGGTAAAGCATGGCAATACTATGCCTCGGAAGAAGCATCAAGATTAACTTTGCAGAATGGTTGGAGGAATGCCGTGATGACCTGTGGCTTATCAGTTCTGCACCACAATTTCCTCTTCAGCACCGTTACCGGTACGTCCGGCAGATCGACAGTCTTGATGACGGTGAAGGTGTTTTATCTATCGCCACAGAATTAGGACGTCACACCTCATTCAGCCAGATTCTGCCTCATTCGGAATTTGATCTTATCCGAGCTGCACAACTTCGGGAATATTATGGCCTCCCAGGTCAGAACGTTGAAAGTGCCTTGGCGTATCGAGATAAGGTTTTAATGAAAGATTACCTTCAACGTGCAGGCATTGAAGTGGCTCCGTTTAGACGACTTGGCAGTTGGCTAGATATTCTAACTTTCAGTGAAGAGCATAATTTCCCGGTTGTGATAAAACCGGTGGATGGATGCAGCTCGAAATACGTTAAGGTATGTCGGAGTCTCAGAGAAGTATCCGATTTTTTCCGCGACAAAACCGTTGATGGCTGGATGGTAGAAAAGTTTATCTCTGGAAATATGTATCATGTTAACGGTGTAATTAATGAAACAGGAGATTCATTTTTTGCCCCCTGCGCTTATATCAATAATGCTCTTGATTACCAGCATGCAGGTATATTTGGCAGCCGTACTATTGATCCTGCTACCCCCTTGGCAGAGCGACTGAACAGTATTACCTATCGAACTATATCAGCGTTGCCTGCTGCGCCTACTCTTGGATTTCATGCCGAAATATTCCACACCGCCGATGACCGATTAATTTTATGCGAGATTGCGGCCCGTACTGCGGGTTCACTTACGGGGGAGTTAATAGAACACACTTGGGGGATAAATATACATAAAGCTTGGATACAGAGTTGTGCAGGTATTAATGATGTACTGAAAGTCCGGACTGAACCAAGAGAATTCGCAGCATCAATTCGCGTTCCTGTTCGTCCGGCATATCTGATTTCTTTGCCAGATTCAGTTCCTTATGACTGGATATCCACACTCTGCTTATCAGGGAGAGTCGGGCAAACTTATCAACAGGCAACAACTTATACCGATGACGTTGTTAGCGCCATAATTACCGGCAATAGTGATGTACAACTTACTGAACGAATTGAACATTTTGCCGACTGGATTGATGATTTAGTCAGGTGGCAAAACTGATGAAATTCCTTTTAACCCTGTGTTTTGAGAGAAGACTATAATGAAAATCCTTATAGCAGGTTCAGGTGCCGGCGCACAGGCGCTGGCATGGAAATTATTACAGAACCCAGCAGTAGAAAAAGTATGGTTAGCCCCAGGTAATCCGGCTACGTCATGCGCACCCGGAATGGAAAATATTCCAGTGTCTTCAGGAGATGTTGAGGGGCTGGCTAGGGCTGCTCTGGAACTAAAAGCAGACTTTACGCTTATCACACCGACCCAAACTTTGGCAGCTGGGGTAGCCGACTACTTTAAATCTCGTGGGTTACCAATCATTGCCCCGACTCGTGAAGCCTCCCGACTTGAATGGTCGAAAGGCTTTTCCAAAAAATTCATGAAAAAATATCAAATACCTACACCTTACAGCGCAATTTGTGAATCACAGGAACAGGCCCAAAAATTTGCCGACACATTACCTTTACCTGTGGTTATCAAAGCAGACGGTATGGTTCATGGGGGAACGGGTGTAGTGATAGCCCAGGATCGCCAGCATGTTAAAAACACGCTGGAAGAGTTTTTCACAAGAAATGTCGGACCAATGCTGGTTGAAGAATTCATTGAAGGTGAAGAAGTCTCTTACACTATCCTCTTTGACGGAAAAAACTATCTACCACTGGCTGAAAGCCGAGATTATAAAAAGCTGCTTGATGGGGATAAAGGCCCTAACACTGGTGGTATGGGAGCTTATTCCCCAGTACTGTCCTCCGCACAGCATGAGGCTATCATTACCCAAATTGTAGAACCTTGTCTGGCGGCTCTTAATTCTGAAGGAATCGAATATATAGGATTCCTCTATTTTGGTGTCATGATTGACAAAAAAGGAATGCCGAGCCTTCTTGAAATCAACTGTCGGCTGGGCAATCCAGAGGTCTTCACAATCCTTGAACGACTTGAGAGTCCCCTTCATGAATTATTCATATTGACCCTACAAAAACAGCTGGGCAAAGCAAATGTACGCTGGAGTAAGCTTGTTTCTGTTGCCTTACAAATATCGTCTGAAGGTTATCCTTTTACCGAGCGAAAAGGCGATGAGCTCACCTTGCCGTTACTTTCAGAAGATACTCATATCTTTCATTCCTCCGTTGTATCTGATGATGGAAAACTAATAAGTAATGGAGGAAGAGTTATTGCATTAAGTTCAATAGCCCTGACGTTCAGTGAGGCTCGAGAAAAGTTGTATGAAACGGCCAAACAAGTCCATTTTGAAGGGATGCATTACCGTACAGATATTGCGCTGAATATCAATACTCCTAGTGAATGTAATTAATCAGGGAATGCTTATGGACAACATGAAGCGTAACAAGCGTAATGTTCTGCTCGCAGCTAATATAAGTTACATACTCGTCATTTTGGATTCGTCCATAGTGAATGTAGCTTTACCGACTATTAAAGAGAGCCTTTCACTTGGTGTAACAACGTTACAATGGGTTGTAAATGCCTATCTGGTTTTATTTGCAAGTTTGTTACTATCAGGGGGAGTCCTTTGTGATCGTTATGGTTCAAAAAGTGTTTACATTACAGGGCTTGGATTATTCACTCTCGCCTCCGCTTTGTGTGGAATTAGCAGTGAAGCCGCTATTTTATTAACTGGTCGCGTACTTCAGGGTATTTCCGCCGCCATACTCGTACCAGGTTCGCTTGCTTTGATCACTCATACCTACATAGATAAAACAGAGCGAACCCGTGCCATTGCCAGCTGGGCAAGCTGGGGAGGTATCGCTCTGGTGGCGGGGCCTGTCATAGGGGGGGGACTGACCGAATATCTGTCGTGGAGAGCGATTTTCTTGGTAAATGTGCCGCTCTGCTTAGTAGGTATCTTTCTGACACTTAGGGTGCAGTCTCCAGAGCATGAACATAAAAGTTTAACTATGGATATAAAAGGCCAGCTACTTCTTTTCCTGACAATATTTCTATTTATTGCTGGTGTCATCCGTCTGAATGACTCTACTCAAATCAATTTGAACTCAGTTATCTTGTTGTGCTTGTCTTTTATCATCATGACTGCATTTATAGTGGTAGAAAAAAGAAGTAAATCTCCTATGCTTCCATTGGAACTGTTCAGGCGGCCAAATTTTAGCGCTATTTCATGGATTTTCTTTTCTGGCGCTTTTTCCTTTTTTGGTGCCATGTTTATTCTGACCTTTTGGTTTCAGAATATTCAGCACTTGAGTGCAACACAAACGGGTATGGCCCTGTTACCGCTCTCAATCAGTGTCATATTGGGAAATAAGATCTCTGGATGGTTTGCACGCCGTTACCAGACGAGTCACATGATGATTGTTGGGGCCATGATAAGATTGGTTGGTTTCAGTGGGTTACTGGTTACACAGTTCAACAATGACTATATTTATCTTTTTGTTCCACTTGTGTTGATTGGTTTTGGTGGAGGGCTGGGATCACCAATGTCAACATCTTTATTTATGCAAAGTACTCCGAAACAGTACACTGGTGTTGCTTCAGGAGTTTCCCGTGCAACTGGTCAGATAGGTTCCGCTTTTGCCGTGGCAGTTTTTGGGCAAATGGTAAATAGTGAAAAACTCTTTATTTTAAACATGAAGTATGCGGTTATTACTATTATCATAGCCACTCTATCCATCTTGATTATCAATTTTCTTTTTGTAAAAAATGATATTGATGAATATCATAATTCCATAACACTAAAGGCAGATAAATGATGGATGAAATTATCAGTCTTTCAATTAATGAATTAGGGGAAAGAATACGGAACGGCGTGATATCACCTGTTGAGATTTTAGATGAGTACATGAAGCGTATTTTATGTTACGACCATAAGTTGAACGCCTTTTCAGAAGTCTATGAAGCTGATGCGCGGACTGCAGCAAAACGTGCTGAACAGGAAATACGATCAGGAAATTGGCGTGGCCCTCTCCATGGCATTCCTTTTGCTATTAAGGATTTTTTTGATCTGAAAGGTAAGGTCACTGGAGGAGGCACGAACTGTTTTAGTCAAAAAGCATATGTTACGGCACCAGTGGTAGCCACCCTCTTGAAACAGGGAATGGTTCTGACAGGAAAACACAGAGCAGTAGAGCTCGGTATGGGAGCAGCGGGCATAATGGAGAATAGCCCGACGCCACTCAACCCTTGGGGACAATCACAGAAAGTTGCCCCAGGTGGCTCAAGTAACGGCTCCGCTGTAGCAGTGGCAGCCGGTCTGACACCGATTGCTCTTGTAACTGACACGGGGGGATCTGCGCGTATACCCGCCGCTTGGTGTGGAGTAAGTGGGTTTCGGCCATCGATGGGCAATTTGTCATCATCAGGTATGCTTCCATTAAGCAAGACGATGGATACTGTGGGAATTATTGCCAGACATGCATCTGATATATTCATTATCTATAATCAGCTGAACCTAAATTTAGCGTATCACTCATGCATTAATAATCTGAATATTGGCATATTACCGTCAGAAGAAGAATATATTTTAGATAAGGAAACAAATTCGCATTATGCGTCATTACTGAAAGTTTTTTCTCAAATGGGTATGGTAATTCAAAAGAAACCTTTCCCATATCCTTTATCGCAGTGCATGAAAGCTAATTCTATCATTACTGCGTTTGAGGCTTGGCAGAATTATGGATATTTGTGTAATTCACAGAACTCCCTCAGCGATGCAATTAAAGTAAGATTAGAACGTGGCAAAGAGATAAAGGAGACAGAGTATTCGGAAGCATTGATATTCTGTCGTCACGTACGGAAGATATTTTCGAATTGGTTTCAAAATTTGGATGCGTTAGTAATTCCTACAACCCCAGAACCCTCTTGGCCTATAGCTGAAAAAGATGAACATCAACCTCCCAATGACTTCACCCGTTTTGTAAACTTTGCTGACTTATGCGCGGTCTCCATTCCAACAGGATTAAACAGTCAGGGGTTACCATTTTCATTACAGATCGTATGTAACCGAAAAAAAGAAAAAAATGCCCTTGCTCTTGCGGAATTGATTGAGTGCCGTATCGGTTTCAGCGACACAGCACTCAAAATACTACTCAAGACATGATGAATGCTGTCGCTGAAAACGACGAACATAATAGTTAAAAGCAGCAATATGGCGAATTGGACGAGCTATCCAGTCATGTGCTTCTTGTGCAAGGTGCATATCCACATTCTGGATTTCGCCAGCGGGCATGGCAAGCAACTGTAATTTAGCCGCTCGCTCAATGAGTATTGCGAGGTTACAGGCTTCTTCAACGTTAGCACCTGTCGAAATTTGTCCATGATGCGCCAGGAGTATTGTTTTCTTATCACCAAGTGCTTTGGTTATTATCTCACCTTCCTCGTTTCCAACAGGTATCCCCGGCCATTTTCCAAGGAAAGCACAGTCATTAAAAAGAGGACAAACATCCATGTGTGAAACTTTAAGAGGAACTTCAAGCATTGAAAGTGCTGATATATATGTAGGGTGGGTATGAATGATGCAGTTTACATCGGGGCGGTTCCGATATATCCAAGAGTGAAAGCGATTAGCTGGATTTGGCATACCTTCTCCCTCAATTACGTTTAAATCATCATCTACGAGCAATAGGTTACTGACAGTAATTTCATCGAAACCCAGTCCTAGTGCTTGTGTATACCAGGTTCCTGGTGCAGAACCCCTTGTTGTTATTTGTCCGGCCAATCCAGAATCGTGTCCCATCTCAAAAAGTATACGGCATGTCAATGCAAGCTTTTGTTTTAGTGTCCAGTTATTTTCTTTTAAATGAATATCCATATTTGCCAGAGAATTCTTAACTATACTGTCTTTGGGTAAAGAAAGAGTTTGTTTCATAACAAGATTCCTCCTAGATTAAATGAGTAGTTTAGCGCAGCATTTAAATTCGACAGGTGAAGCATCTGCTGGGATATACAAGTCTAGCAAAACGTATTGCATTCATCTTTGCTATGCTAATTGATAGTGGCGTTGCAATCAGCCATACAAAACCATACCTTCGGGAGGAGTGTATTACCACGAACCTTATAAAATTACTATTTTTAATTTGGTAAAAATAATATTAATGTAATAAATACATTCTATTAGGCTTGAAATGATAATAAGTGAGTTACGCCCCTGCGACTAAGTTGCTAGTAATTTTGTTGCCAGTAACTTTGGTGGGGCTTTTTATGACTCCTATTAAGAAATTAAGGCTAATTTTTCAGGCGAAACTGACCTTGGCAGATCCCACGCCAAGTAAGTTAATTTTCAACTGATCACCAGGATTAACTGGCGCCATTGTGGTGAGGGAGCCAGAGAGAATGATTTCTCCATGAAGCAGCGCCATATTCAGTGTTCCTAGCATATTCGCTAGCCAGGCAACCGCGTTAGCGGGATGTTCTAGCGCAGCGGCGCCGATGCCGGTGTCAACCAGTTTGCCGTTCTTCTCCAACGTTATTGTAACGGCGGCTAAATCAATTTCTGATGGCAGACGGGCGCCGCTGCCAATGACAAATAACCCTGATGAAGCATTATCAGCAACAGTATCTGTGATTTTTATTTTCCAGTCACGGATACGGGAATCGACAATTTCGATGCAGGGCACGATGTAATCTGTTGCCCTGAGTACATCTCCCGCCGTAATACCTGGTCCACTCAGATTGTGTTTCAGAATAAAGCCAATTTCACCTTCAGCTTTCGGTGAGATTAATTGGTCAATGGGTACAATGGCGTTGTTTTTGTAATGCATATCTGAGGTGAGAATGCCAAAATCGGGTTGATCGACGCCCAATATATCCATAACTACCTGGCTGGTAATACCGATTTTTTTACCGACAATTTGTGCTCCAGTTGCTTCCAACCGGCGAACAATAACTTTTTGCTGGATGAGATAGGCATCGTGTAATGTCAGTTCTGGATATTCATCAGAGATAGGATCGATAGCTTGACGACTTTGCCATGATTGAAATAATTTTTCACTAAGATGGTTTATGATGTTATTCATTTGTTGTTGCTCCTAATCAAACCAAAGAAGTGATATTCCAACTGGAATATCACTTCTTTGAAAGAGACATTATTTGTTGCCGTTGAGTAAAAAATCGATATGAAGCCGGTTGAATGTATCCGGATCTTCATATTGAGGCCAGTGACCGCATTTTTCCATCACGACAAAACGGCTATTTTTAATAAGCCCGGCAAGGCGCTGACCTACTGAAACCGCAGCAGTCGGATCGTGTGTGGTCCATAGCACTAGGGTTTCAGCCTGGATCTTTGCCAGTTCATCTTCGGTCAAGAGGTTACGTAAGCGGGTATCCATATCTTGCAGGCACATAATGTTTTCCATTGCGGACAACATACCCGGTTGACGATAAATGGCAAAACGGGCTTCAACCAGGTCTTCTGTCACCATCGCAGGGTCTTCCATCAGGAATTCAAGACGCTTGCGGGTAGCTTCCCGATCTGGGTTTTTCACTGCATTCAAGCTCAGTGTACGCAGGCGTTCCATCACATTTGGATCAGCAATCATGCCGCCGGCGGTGTTCAACACCAGACGGTGAATATATTGCGGATATTTTGCTGCAAACCGGGCTGCGACCCATCCACCTAATGACTCGCCAGAAAGGTGAATTTTTTTCAGATTTAGCGTCTCAATAAGATCCCGCAGGTGTTCCACATAATCGATAATCTCATAGGAACGGACAGGTTTATCCGTGAAGCCATGCCCTAGCATATCGATCGCCAGTACACGAAAATGGGCGGCATGGGGCAATATGTTGCGCATATAAGCTTCTAAATGACCTGCAATGCCATGTAAGAAAATGAGAATAGGTCCATTACCTGCTTCAAGAACTCGTGTCTTTATTCCTTTTACATCTAGATGGCGTAGATGGATTTCACCGCTGGCAATGGCTGACCAAAGCGAACGTAATTCAGGTTGTATAGGTTTATGTTGAGGATTTGCTGATGTTGACATCATGATATCTCCCTTATTTATTTTAAGTTAACACGTTATTAATATAACGATCACGGGTAATATTCACTAATACTTAATATGTCTAGTCTGAAAGGTAAAAACAATGATGCTTATTTTTATTCTCACAGGTATTTATTTTCAACAACATCTATTAAGTGCGATAATAATTCTGAGGTGTTGTCTTTTCGCCATGCCATTATTAACTCTATTGTAGGGGAAGATCCTGATAATGGCCGACAAATAACGGCATCTGTCATGATGCTGGTAATATAGAACGGCACTATTGCACATCCTAAATTTAGACTAACCATGTTTAAGATTAATAACATATTATTAGCTGTCTGAATAATATTAGGAACGACATTATGTTCAGTAAAATAATTTTCTATAATTTGTTGTAATACGCCTGATTGTGTTGGATCGGGCGTAATAAAATTTTCTCCGTGTAGGTCGTTGACTGAAATTTTCTCACAATATCTTAGCCTATGATTAGCAGGCATCAGAACCACCAGCGGTTCATTAAGAATGACTTTAAAATCAATATAATCGCTCTTTATTGGCGGGCGCATGAAAGCGACATCAATGTCACCTTGTAATAATTTATCTTCTTGTCCTGGATTAAATAAACTAATAAGTTCTACTTTTGCTCCAGGATGAGCCAGGCGAAATATTGGGATGACTTCAGGTAATACTTTAACTTCTGCTGATGGGACAAATCCAATAGTTAGCACAATTTGTTCTTGTGCCGCTCTACGGGCCATTTTTTTTGCTTTCTCTGCATTATCAAGAATAAGCCGGGCTTGTTGGAAAAAAACTTCTCCCGCTTTGGTTAGAGAGACTCTACGTTTATTTCTCTCTAATAGTGTGGAACCAATATAATCTTCTAAATCTTTTATTTGTTGACTTAATGAAGGTTGTGCGGTATGTAACTTTTTTGCGGCTTTAGTAAAGTTTAATTCTTCTGCCACCGCAATAAAATAGCGTAAGTGTCTTAATTCCATTGCCGTTTCCTCACATATCGAAAAAAAGTCTCAATTTAAACAAACAATGTATTTCACAAAATATTAATCTATTAATAGCATTCATTTTGCATGTTGGCAAAAAGTCAACCTTTCTTTTACTTGAGGATTAAATAATATGACATTGAGCAAAAATTCAGATATTTACCGCCTGATTGATGCCCGAGCCGGTCGTGTAACTCCTCAGATTTATATCGATCCCGAGCTCTATCAGTTAGAACTCGAAAGAATATTTGGCCGTTGTTGGCTGTTTCTCGCTCATCAGAGCCAAATTCCCAATCCTGGGGATTTTTTTAATACTTATATGGGAGAAGACAGCGTTGTTGTTGTCCGCCAGAAAGATGGTTCCGTTAAAGCTTTCCTTAACCAGTGTCGCCATCGTTCTATGCGGGTTTGTTACGCGGATAGCGGTAATACCCGTGCGTTTACTTGCCCTTATCACGGTTGGTCATATGGTGTGGATGGGCGATTAGTTGACGTTCCGTTGGAAGCGTGTGCCTATCCACATGGGCTTTGCAAAGAGCAATGGGGACTTCAGGAAGTGCCATGTGTGGAAAATTATAAGGGATTAATTTTTGGCAACTGGGATACGACGGCGCCCTCCCTGATTGATTATCTCGGTGATATGGCTTGGTATCTTGATGGTGTGCTTGATCGCCGTGAAGGAGGAACTGAGATTATTGGCGGTGTGCAAAAGTGGGTGATCAATTGTAATTGGAAATTACCCGCTGAACAGTTTGCCGGTGATCAATACCATGCTCTATTCAGTCATGCCTCCGCTGTACAGGTTTTAAGTGTAAAAGAGGGCGATAGTCATAAAGCGTTAGGTGCTGATCAGACTTCCCGGCCAGTTTGGGAAACGGCAAAAGATGCCGTGCAATTTGCCCAGAATGGTCACGGTTGTGGATTTTTCTTGACCGAAAAACCCGATGCCAACGTTTGGGTTGATGGCGCCGTCGCCCGTTACTACCGTGAAACTTATGCTGAGGCAGAGCAGCGACTGGGAAAAGTCAGAGCGCTGCGTCTTGCCGGTCACAACAATATTTTCCCGACACTTTCCTGGCTTAACGGCACCGCAACCATGCGGGTGTGGCATCCGCGTGGACCTGATCAGGTAGAAGTTTGGGCGTTCTGCATCGCAGATAAAGCCGCTTCTCCAGAAGTAAAAGCCGCTTTTGAGAACAGTACTGCCCGTGCATTTGGTCCGGCAGGTTTTCTCGAACAGGATGATTCAGAAAATTGGGTAGAAATCCAGAAGGTACTTAGAGGTTACAAAGCCCGTAACAGCGCATTGTGTATGGAAATGAGATTAGGACAAGAAAGAGTGCGAGATGATGGGATTCCGGGTGTGACCAATTATGTTTTTTCCGAAACCGTTGCCCGTGGCATGTATCAGCGTTGGGCTGACTTACTCACCAGTGAAACCTGGGATGAAGTAGAGGAAAAAAGCCGGGTTTATCAGCAGGAGTTGGTCAAATGAAAGAGTTAATTGTCAATCAGGAAAAAAAGGTATCGCCGGAACTGCATTATGAAATAAGCCAGTTCTTGTATTACGAAATTGCATTACTGGATGAGTGGAAATTTCGTGACTGGCTTGAGCTGTTATCAGAAGATCTCAGCTATACCATGCGCACCATTGTTAATGCTCAAACCCGCGATCGCCGTAAGAGTATCCAGCCGCCAACCACTTGGTTGTTCAATGATAATAAATTTCAACTTGAACGCCGGATAGCCCGGCTGGAAACCGGTATGGCGTGGGCGGAAGAACCCCCATCTCGTACACGCCATTTACTGACAAATTTAGTGATTACTGAGACGGATTCGCCTGACCAATTTCATGTTCAGTCCAATTATTTGCTGTACCGTTCACAAAAAGAGCGAGATGAAGCTTTTTATGTTGGTAAACGGCTGGATTGCGTTCGCCGTAATCCGAAAACGGATAGCTGGCTGATTTGCAAACGTGAAATTACCTTGGATCAGGCAGTCTTAACTTTCCATAACTTGAGTGTCTTATTCTGATGAGCCAATTATTCGTATGTACTGTTGAAGAATTGCCCGACGGAGAAGCGCGTAAGGTTGAATACACACCGGATATTGCGCTGTTTCACTATGATGGCGAATTCTTTGCTGTTGATGACCGGTGCAGTCATGGCAATGCCTCGATATCCGAAGGGTATTTGGAAGACAATGCGACAGTTGAGTGTCCACTGCATACGGCCAGTTTTTGTCTCAGAACCGGGAGGGCGCTTTGCCTTCCTGCAACAGATCCATTGAAGACCTACCCTGTTGTTGTTAAAGACGGAAACATTTATATCACTGTATCGGAGGAGCAATAATGAGTTGGATCAAAGATCAAGTCATTTTATTAACAGGCGGTGGCTCCGGTTTAGGTTTAGCTTTAGTAGAACGTTTTATTGCTGAAGGCGCTAAAGTGGGCGTTTTGGAGCTATCGGCAGAAAAAGCGACAGCTTTGGCGCACTGTTTTAGTAACGATATTTGTGTTGTTCACGGTGATGTCGCCTCTTTTGAGGACAATGAACGAGCAGTGGCTGAAACTGTTCGACGCTTTGGCAAATTAGACTGCTTTGTTGGTAATGCCGGGATATGGGATCATAAAATCAGCTTGCTTGACGCCTCGCCAGAGCAGATTGATAAAGGATTTGATGAGCTGATGGGTGTGAACCTGAAAGGATATATTTTAGGAGCTAAAGCCGCGTTACCGGCGTTAACCGCATCAGAAGGCAGCATGATTTTTACATTGTCAAACTCGTCATGGTTTTCTGGCGGTGGAGGGGTGTTGTATACCGCCAGCAAGCACGGCGCGGTCGGCATGATCCGCCAGTTAGCTTATGAATTAGCGCCAGTTATCAGGGTTAATGGTGTTGCGCCTTGTGGTATGCCAAGCGATCTTCGTGGGGCCGCTTCACTATCTCAGCAAGATAGATGTATTACAGATAATCTGTCATTAGAAAGTCTCGGTGCGATTTTGCCTTTGCAATTCACACCTCAGCCAGAAGATTTCACCGGTCCGTATGTCATGCTGGCTTCCCGCGCCAATAACCGTACTTTAACGGGGGTGATGATAACGGCTGATGCCGGATTAAGTATTCGCGGCATTCGCCAAACTACAGCGGGGGTGATGTCTCCGAACAAAAAGGAGAGTTCAAATGACTGTTAAATTGATTTGTACTTCGCACACGCCTTTGATGGATTTTGGTTCTCCACCGGAAACGACAGAAAAGCATGTTCGGCAGGTTTTTCAGCAATTGGCTGAACAGATAAAAGCCTACGATCCACAATTGATAGTGATTTTCGCTCCTGACCATTTTAATGGTTTTTTTTATGATCTCATGCCGGCATTTTGCGTTGGCGTCAGGGCGAATGCTGTGGGGGATTGGGATATTGGTAAAGGTCCGCTCAATGTTCCTGAGAACACAGCGCAGGATTTAATTTCCGCCTTGTATAACGCCGATATTGATGTTGCCCAGTCCTGGCGTATGCAGGCCGATCACGGTTTTACTCAACCACTGATGTTGCTTTGCCAAGATTTACAGCGTTATCCAACTATCCCAATATTTATTAACTGTGCAGCTAAACCATTGCCGACATGTCGCCGCGCTGTTGCGTTAGGTCGTGCGGTTGGTCAATTCCTATTCACCACAGATCAGCGGGTATTGCTGCTAGGTTCTGGCGGCTTATCACATGATCCCCCGATACCCCAGATGGGACAAGTGCCGCCGGAAGTTGAGGAAGGACTGATTGCCGGAAGAAATCCGACAAAAGAAGTGCGCCAGAAACGGCAAAAAAGAGTCATTGAGGTTGGAAAATCGTTGGCTCGTGGTGAGAATGTCGTTGCTCCGTTGAATCCGCAGTGGGATGACGAGTTATTGCGTATTTTTTGTAGTGGCGATATTCGACGCCTTGCTTCATTAACTGAGGGAGGGATTGCCATTCAGGGCGGGAAAGGTGGACAGGAAATTCGTTGTTGGATTGCGGCTTTTGCAGCGCTTTCTGTTTATGGCGAATATAAAGCGCAGCGACATTATTACCAACCTATTAAGGAGTGGCTGGCAGGGATGGCAATGGTCAGTGCTCAACCTGTAACTCAGATAGGAGCGTAATATGCGGAATCAGACTTTTGTTATCGTTGGAGCAGGACAAGCGGGGGCGATGGCCGCCGCGACCTTAAGGCAGCAGCAGTTTGATGGCGATATTATTTTAATTGGTAAGGAATATCATGCGCCTTACGAACGGCCAATTTTATCGAAAGAGTATTTAATCAACCCAGAGGAAGCGCCGAAGTATCTGTTCTCCGAAGATTTTTATCTGAAAAACCAGATAGATCTACGCATAGGCCAATCGGTCAGCCGGATTGTGCCATCAAAACATTGTGTTGTTTTAGAAAATGGCGGCGAGCTTAGGTATGACAAACTCCTGCTTGCTGTGGGGGCAAGAGCCAGACGATTTCCGCTCCTCGATCAACTGGGTGAAAATGTTTATACCCTGAGGACGTTGGATGATGCGCAACGTTTACGCCAGGCGGTGAAAAAAGACAAACGGATTTTGATTGTTGGTGGTGGTGTGATTGGCTTGGAACTGGCGGCAACCTCCTGTGAATTGGGGGCAAATGTTACGGTTATCGAACAGGCGGATAACATCATGGGGCGTTGTGCCCCACCGTTATTGCAAGATTATCTTCTGAATCGTCATCAGGAAAACGGGGTGCAATTCTTCCTGGATGCCAATATTGTTTCCGCACAAAAGCAAGGGAGTGAATTAGCACTTATATTGAACACCGGAGAAAAGGTGATCGGAGATATTATTATTTATGGCATCGGCGCCGAATTCAGGGATCAGCTTGCCGCTGACGCCGGTTTGGTAACTAATGGCGGTATCGTTATTGACAGCCGTTGTCAGACTTCTGAACCGGATATTTTTGCTGCCGGGGATGTTTGCCTCCAGAGAGAACCACTAACAGGTGATCTCCAGCGCCGTGAAACCTGGGAAAATGCTAACCGTCAGGCGACTATCGCCGCATATGCCATGATGGGGTTGGAACCCCCGCAGCCGGGCGCTCCGTGGTTCTGGACCGATCAGTGGGGCATTAACATCCAGATGGTTGGTAATATGCAGGCTGAAGAGTGGCATGTTCAGGGTGATTTGCAATCAGATAAGGCCATTTTATTTGGTACAGAAAATGAAGTTTTAGTCGGTGCCGTCGCGATTAATCAGGGAAGAGAAATGCGCAATTTACGGAAATTACTTGCTAATTCAACAGTTGTTTCGGTGTAGTATTTGAATAGCTAGGTTTATAGTTATAAAGCATGACGGTATTTTATTAGCAATGAGTGATTTTATTATTGATTTACCCTTAAGGATATCACTGCCTCTGAAAAAGATTACGGCTAAAAACCGTAATCTTTATTTTAATATTACAACGATGTCTTATTAATGTTTAATAACATAAAGATCTTTCGATGACATAAGACCGAGTGGGCTGATATAATATCCACCAACATAAGGTTTTACTAATCTGGCACTGACATAGTAATAAATAGGAATTGACGGGACATCTCTTGTAAGAATATCTTGTGCTTGCTGGAAATATTCTATGTTGTTTGTTGCTTTGGCTTTACTGATCAGATCATCATAAATATCGTTATGATATAATGATGTATTATTAGAACTATTGGTGACATAATTATTTAAAAACGAAGCAGGATTATCGTAATCAGCTATCCATGCGTGTCTTACCAAATCAAAGTTACCTTGATGCATGGTGTCTAACATGGTTTTCCATTCTTGATTTTGTAAGACAGCATCTACGCCCAGATTCTTCTTCCACATTGAGGTGGCTGCGATAGCAATCCTTTTATGATCCTCTGATGTATTATAAAGAAGGTTAAGCTTCAATGGGTTATTTCTATTATAACCTGCTTCATTCAATAACTGCCGGGCTTTTTCAATTCTTTTTGCCAGCGTCCATGATGCATAATCAGGCTGCTTTAAGTTCATTCCTCCTGCGTTTGGTGGAGTATTATTATAGGCCGGCTTTTGGCCTTGCCCCAAGACTTTATTGGTTATGATGTTTTTATCTAAAGCCAGATTTAATGCCTGTCTGACTCTAATATCATTAAAAGGGGCTTTCTGGGTGTTAAATTCGTAATAGTAAACACCTAATTTAGGAGAAATATGGACCTGGCTGCCTAACTTAGTTTTTAAAGAGTTAAATAAAACCGATGGGATATTTTTTGTGATATCTATCTCTCCGGCCAAATAACGGTTTACCACCGCTGTTTCTGATGTGACGTTAAGATAGGTGACTTTATTAATCACGGTGTGTTCATTGTCCCAATATTGTGGATTCCTGACGCCAATTATTTTCTCATTGACGATCCATTCAGAGAGTTTGAATGGACCACTACTGACAAACACATTCGGTTGGGTCCATTTTTCACCATATTTCTCAACCGCTTTTTGGCTGATAGGAACCATAACTGGATGTGCCAGCATATTTAAAAAATAGGATAGCGGTTGCTCTAATGTTACTTCTACCGTTAAATTATCCAATGCTTTTACACCTAATTCATCGGTTTTTTTCTTACCGGCAAGAATATCTTTGGCATTTACTATATACATGTTTTCAATATAACTGCCATACGGGGACGCCATTTGGGGATCAATTAAACGTCTCCAGCTAAAAACCACATCGTGAGCGGTAATAGGTGAACCATCAGACCATTTTATTCCTTCTCTTAGATGAAACACCCAAGTTTTATTATCGTTAGTTTCCCAACGGATAGCTAAATTAGGATTAAACTTACCATCATTTCCTATACTGATTAATCCACTGAAAAAGTCGTTTATAATATCAAACTCAACATCACTTTCAACTTTATGCACGTCAAGAGAAGCAGGTTCTGAGCCATTATGACGAACAATATTCTGGTTGGTTGCCAGTTGTGTACCGGGTGGAATAATTGCTGCATGAGCTAATGTCAAGCTTCCAAGCATAACTCCTGTGAATAAGGATATGTTTTTTATTGTTTTTTTCATCATGATTTCTCCAGTAATAACGCGTTTTTTCGGGTTAATGTTGCAAGTTGTAACGCCTGAAATCGAATCTAGGATAAATAATTAGGCTGAACGTGGAGCCAAAAGTAATTATAGCTAAATATGTATTATTTCATTCCAGATATCGGTGATTGATAATTTTATTTTTCTAATTACCCTGTTTAAAGAGTGATAAAAATAACCTGAATGACTTATTTTTATAAGAATTTATCTGAACATTGTTATTTTTTTATTAAAAAAATTTATTTAATAACAGTATTATTTGTTTCAGATATTAGTTGGTTTTTAACTTTGAAAATCGTGTTTTGTGAATTAACTCGCAATTTCTCAAAAGTGTGATTTCCTGCTACTGTCGGGTATCAACGAAGATTTATGTAGTGTAAGAGGCGAGTATGAATGTTGTAGATTAGCGGATGTGTAAGATGATGGCGGTTGTTCTTGATAATAGCACACAGTACAGATGGGTAAGATTTGCATTGGTTAACGATTGTATGTATATTCTTTATGCCATCAATCGTTAACTTGAGGTGCATTATGCAAACTGTATATAGGAAAACCAAAGTCAATAATAACGCGACGGCACCTCATCATGAGTACGATGACGCTGATGTAGCGGCTGATCGCCTTGAGAATATCATTAAGGAACTGGCTGATGGTATTCGCAGTAAGGGTAAGGCTAACATCAAGCGCCAGCTAGCGTTGCCGGATAATCAGTTTCTGATGAATATGTTGTTTTTGGCGATACCAGCACGAGCGCTTGCCGAACTGACGCCGGAAAAGAAGAGGTTACTCAATCGTGTGCGTAGCCGTGCGCGCTTTTTTGACAACGTGCGTGAAAACGGTGGTGTGTTAAATTCTGCCGAGGTAGCGAGTTTGCTAGGTGTCAGTAAAGTAACAGTTAAAAAGAAAAAGGACACCGGTAAATTACTGGCCTTGGAATACGATGGTGAGTTTATTTATCCGGCTTTTCAGTTCACCGATGATGAAAGTAAAGGCGAAAAAGGTGTGCTCAGGGGGGTGACGGAGATCTTGTTTCATCTTAATCACGTTAGCGGTGTGATGCAGTACGGATTTTTCGTGCAGAAACGTAATGTACTGGATCACCGTTTACCAGAAGGTCAAGAGTTCACGGTTATTGCTTTGCTGAGAGAGGGTGTTTCGGATGATAAGCTTCAACAGATAATCCGTTTAGCCAAGTTGTTTGGCACTCAAGATGCCGCATAGAAATATAGAAGCATAGTAAAAAGAGAGGGAACGGGCACATACCGGCTCCCCCTTTTGTCATATTACGGGGATATCCAGGTCGTTCACCAGGATATCTTCGGCAATTTCTCCTTCATACTCAAATTCCCTAAGCACCTTGAGTTCCTCGGTGCGTATCATGCCTTTACCCGAAGGATCGTCATGCCAGAGCACGATGCATGGCTCAAGCGTAACGTTGGACATGTAGGCAAGTCCATCCGCGTACGGCGATAGCTTCGCCGCGAGTTGCTGCGTGATCCGGTAGTCTGTGCCGGTTAGCTGATGGGCGGTGATGTGCATTTTCGGCGCAAGCCGGGTAATGTCTACAATACGTAACTCTTTCTCTGTCACTAATGTCGCCATATGGTACCCATCCAGTTCCCGGTCAGTAATGGCTGGCAGACGTTGAAACACCTCCTTCATCGATGTTCTTGGCGAGTTGGCAAGATATAAATTACCAACTGTGCCGTTCATTAACCCGTACCGGGTATGCCCTCCATCGCGGTTAAAGAATACGCCGCTGCCTCCGTGTTCACCCTCTTGTAGTCGGTAAAAAATTGTGCCGACTGAGATGATAATGATACTTTGCGTAATTTTATCGATGGTGAGGGTGTCTAACTGCTGCTTTGTCACTGAGTCAGGGCTTGCCTCTGATTTTGTTACCACTGAACACTCCTGTATTCTTGCCTGTTTCAGCCATATGTCGCCTCCGGTTTTATTACATTAACTGGACAGCGAAGACACGCAATGCTGTGTATCTATCCAGTTATGTCAGTATATTACAGACAACGGGGTAGGGTATATGTTTTGATACAGAAAATGATTGAAAAATGTACCTCATTGTATGCTGTCAATTAGCCGTGAGAATATGCGATAGGACAATATTAATGTATTCATTGTTGATGTATTCATTCACGAGAATAATATGAGACATTTATTATTTTATTTTAATCTAATTGCGATTATGTATTATTAATATAATAATTGAATTCATATGCTATGAAATAAAAAATTGCGCAATAATTAAAGTTATTATTTTTATTTTTTTATACAATGATATGCTTTATTAAACAGAATAATGAGTTAATGGTAAATAAATCCTCAGAATTTATCATGATATTACAGACGAATGTGATGTGAAAAATTATTTTATAGGCTGATTGATAGTATAATGGTATTAAAATAACAATATATTTGCTCGTGGATATTTATCATTGGTTTTATTACATGGGTAAAATAATCTATCAATTAGTTTTACATAATTCACAAATGGCGATTAAAATAAGCAGAAATATTGAAAATACTTATTTATGATTATGGTGATATATCTTCATTAGCCTACTTTTATAACTAGGAAAATTGACATTTTCAATCCATGTATGAATGGTAACCAATATGCAGAAAGCTCAAAGAGTGGTTATTACAGGTATGGGAGCGGTAACACCGATTGGTGAAGATGTTGAATCATGTTGGCAAAGTATTATTGAAAAACAACATCGATTTCACAGAATTGAATTTCCCGATTCATTCATTAATTCACGTTTCTTTTCCTTCCTTGCGCCAAACCCATCCCGTTATCAGTTATTACCAAAAAAGTTGACTCATACGCTTTCAGATTGCGGAAAAGCAGCGTTGAAGGCGACTTATCAAGCTTTTACGCAAGCATTTGGTGTGAACATATCACCTGTTGAATATTATGATAAATACGAATGTGGAGTCATCCTTGGCAGTGGTTGGGGAGCTATCGATAATGCTGGAGATTATGCCTATCAATATAAGAAAGTTAAATTAGCTCATCCTATGAGTAATCTTATCACCATGCCAAGCGCCATGACGGCGGCATGTTCGATTATGTATGGATTGCGTGGTTATCAGAATACTATGGCGGCCGCCTGCGCAACGGGCACAATGGCAATAGGTGATGCCTTTGAAATTATTCGCTCAGGACGTGCGAAATGTATGATTGCCGGAGCCTCTGAATCACTTACTCGGGAATGTAATATTTGGAGTATTGATGTACTGAATGCATTATCAAAAGAGCAAACGGACCCAAATCTCGCATGTTGTCCATTTAGCCTTGATCGCTCAGGGTTTGTATTGGCCGAAGGAGCGGCGGTGGTTTGTCTGGAAGATTATGATTCGGCCGTCGAGCGTGGTGTGACGATTCTGGCGGAAATTAAAGGTTACGCTCAATATTCAGATGCCACTAATTTAACTCGGCCAATAGAAGATATTGAACCTAAAATATTAGCGATAACCAAAGCCATTGAACAGGCACAGATTTCGCCGGAAGATATTGACTATATTAATGCTCATGGCACTTCTACACCGTTAAATGATCTTTATGAAACCCAGTCAATTAAAGCGGCGCTGGGGCAGCATGCTTATCAGGTCTCCATATCAAGTACAAAATCTTATACCGGTCACCTTATTGCCGCGGCCGGCAGCTTCGAAACTATTGTATGTGTAAAGGCATTAACTGAAAATTGCTTACCGGCGACATTGAATTTGCATCGGGCCGATCCAGATTGTGACCTTAATTATTTGCCTAATCAACATTGCTATACCGCTCAACCAGAAATAGCGCTCAATATTAGTTCAGGTTTTGGGGGGCATAACGCTGCGTTGGTTATCTCTAAGGTAGGGTAACTGATATGTTGATTTTTGAAATAGAAGATATTGAACATTGGTCGAATTTCTCTGGGGATTTTAATCCTATCCATTATCCGGCGAAAAGCCAGTCTTTACACAATATGCGGCAGCATCCAGTTCAGGGGATGTTGAGCCTGCTATATGTGCGGCAACAGTTCTCTCAATTAACTTCAGCTTTTACCACTGGAATATTGAACATTGATGTGTCTTTTCGTCAACATGTTTATACCGCATTACCACATCAATTGAGAATTGATACTAAAAATAAAACGTTTAAATTGGAAAACCCTGACAAAGAAAGCACGTTGTTCGGCAATACCAGCGTAGAAAATACAGTGGAGTCAATTGAAGATTGGATCGTTCAGGATAACTGTCAAAGGTTGACAATAACAGGGGAAGAAATTTGTGAAAAGTATGCTGCCTTTAGATGCTATTTCCCAAGTGTTACTTCTGTTGGCTGGTTCCTGGATGGGCTTGCTTTTCATCTTGTCATTAATTCGACAAGATTTCTTAATTTTGAGCACTACCATTTTAATCAGTTACAGGATTACCTAAATCAATCTTATACTTTGCATACTGGGCAAGGGATTAGAATAAAGAAAATGGTTGTTAATAGTACACTATTATCATCTGCACCGGATATCTGTATTGAATTAAATCCACCGTTAATAATTAAGAATGGCCCTAAAGACTATATTCGTATTTTTCATTATCGATGTTTATATGATAAAGAACCTGTTTTTGTGTCAAAGATTTCAATTGTCTCTAAAATGAAATAAAAGGAAAGCGAAATGCCAACACAAAATGATATTTTTAATAAGATAAAGAATAGAATATTAGTGATGAAGGATATCGAAGAGGATGAAATAACACCAGAATCTTCTTTTGTTTCGCTTAAATTTGATAGCCTTGACTATGTGGAAATTCAGGTTTTTGTATTGGAGATGTATGGTATTAGTATTAAAGCTGAGCTTTTTTCAAATCATTCTATTTTAACATTAAATGAACTTACGAATTATATAGAGTCTAATTTATAAACTGAGATTTTAATTTTCATCATTATACCCTATAGATTTCAAGATGCATCGCGGCGGCAAGGGAGCGAATCCCCGGGAGCATAGAGAACTATGTGACCGGGGTGAGTGAGTGCAGCCAACAAAGAGACAACTTGAAAGATGACGGGTATAAACCACCTCGTTGAGAGGTGGTCTTTTACTCTAACCCTATTTTTACTATTAACATTTAGAGGTTATAATGAACATTCTAGAAAAAGGTAAAATTGCTGCTTTATATTCAGCCTATACAGAGACAGAAGGTTCTTCGTGGGTTGGAAACCTATGCTGTTTTTCAGTTGATCGAGAACATTTGCCTATTATTGTGAATGGACGTCGTTTCTTGATTGAATTTGTTATTCCAGATCATTTACTTGATAAAACGGTTGAACCCAGAATATTCGATTTGGATATAAATAAACAGTTTTTACTGCGCCGTGATCATCGTGAGATAAATATTTATCTTTTAGGTGAAGGAAATTTTATGGATAGAACGACGACAGATAAAAAGCTATTCGAATTAAACGAAGATGGCTCACTATTTATTAAGACGTTACGCCATGCTCTTGGTAAATATGTTTCTATTAATCCTTCAACTACACAATTTATCTTTTTTGCACAAGGAAAATACAGCGAATTTATCCTGAACGCCTTGAAGGAATTTGAAGACGAATTATCAAAACGCTATCGCGTCAGAATTATTTCTGAATTGCAAGGGCCATATTATGGCTTTGAACTTGATATTCTATCTATTACCGCTTAATTCATAATATTGGAGGGTCCTATGGAAAAGAAGGTGACAGCATTTACCATCGAAAAAACTGACAATCGTTTTTATGCTAATGGGCGTCATCAATGCATGGTTAAGATTTCTGTACTTAAGCAGGAATATAGAAATGGTAATTGGGAAAAATTAGCGCTTAGCGATTCTGAAAAGAGATCGATTCAAGTAGCAGAATTTAGTGATAGTCTGATATATGATCAATTAAAAATGCCTCTGGGGTGGACAACGACCAGTGAGCGGAACCGATACGATCTAGGGTTATTAAAAGGTACCTATAGTGCTAATATTTTCGTTGAGCAGCCGGAAGCACATCATGCAGGAGATTGTTGTACAAACGAAGGTTATCAAGCAGCGGTTAGGAGTGTTCCTGAAGTTTTCTATCGCTATGTGAGTAGCGATAGAACAGGCACAAAACAGTTGATAGCAAAAATGACATTTGAAGATACGACGGGGAACCGTACACTGACAACAAATATGTCAGTTGGAGATGAAGTCTTTGACAGTAATATTTACTTAGAAGCTATCGCTCCTTATGCAATAAATAGAGTTGATTTAGATGAGAGAATAAATACATTATTTGATAAAACAGAACATCCTACAAAGTCGGATACCCATCATCAGACAATTAATCTTTATACTTGGACATTGCCGCATCACTTGAGAATTTTGGAAGGAAATGACAGAACAGTTAATAACATATATAACCTTGGTAAAGATCCGTCAGATGATAGATTTTTGACAAGAGGAAGGGTATTTAAGCGAGGAACCTCATATGTAAATGCGCGTGATAATATGGGGGGCGGGTGTGTTATGGACCATTCTTATACCGTAACTATTCCAGACACGCAGCTTGCTGCTGAAGTACTCCATGTGACAGGATGTTCATGGACGAGTGGTTATTATGATGGATATCATGATGTCACAATCATTGATAACTACGGTTGTCAGCATAAATTCAGAATATCCTCGGTTAATATTGGACGTGCGCTAAGCATAGCAAGAATAAGTTGATTTTCCTTAGTAAAGAACCTTTGTCTATGCCGGTAATCGCATATGCGTTTACCGGCAATTAAGATATTCTATTATTGAAATAGAAATATAGGGATATCTGTTATTGTACATAAATGAATAGCTAAATGGATATTTAATTTGGCTATAATTTTAGCTAACCAAACAGGAAATTTAAAATGAAAGTTAACGATATATATTCCAATGCTTTTAATTTTGGATCTTATATTGATACCGGTGTCGATCCCAGAACGGGTCAGTATAGCGCAAATATCAATATTATCACGTTAAGACCAAATAATGTCGGCAATGTTGAACAGGTATTTAATCTATCATTCTCGCCATTAACAACGTTAAATAATGGGTTTGGGATTGGCTGGCGGTTTTCATTAACAACATTGGATGTAAAAACACTCACATTTAGCCGAGCAAATGGAGAGCAATTTAAGTGTAAACCATTGCCGCCTAATAATAATGATATTAGCTTTAAAGATAAAAAGTTAAAAGATTTGCGCGTATATAAACTCGATAGCAATACCTTCTATGTTTATAACAAAAATGGCATTATAGAAACACTGAAACGAATTGGATCGAGTGACATTGCAAAAACGGTGGCGCTTGAATTTCCTGATGGTGAAGCATTTGATTTAATTTATAATTCAAGATTTGCATTATCCGAAATAAAATACCGTGTGACGGGTAAAACTTATCTTAAACTCAATTACTCTGGAAATAATTGTACATCAGTCGAATACCCTGATGATAATAATATCTCAGCCAAAATTTCATTCGATTATCGTAATGATTACCTTATTACAGTGACGGTACCTTATGATGCTTCTGGTCCTATTGATTCCGCCAGATTTAAGATGACCTATCAGACATTAAAAGGAATATTTCCGGTTATTAGTGCTTTTCGTACACCAACAGGTTATGTTGAACTGGTGAGTTATAAAGAGAATGGGCATAAAGTAACGGACTCGGAGTCTATTCCTTATGCTGCTGCATTGATTATTCAACCGGGTAATGGGCAACCCGCGATCAGCAAATCCTATGAATATAGTTCAGTGCATAATTTCTTAGGCTATTCTTCTGGTCGGACAAGCTTTGATTCTAGCCAGGATAATTTGTATCTGGTCACAGGGAAATATACTTATTCATCCATTGAACGGGTTTTAGATGGTCAAAATATCATTTCAGTAACAGAAAGAGTGTTTAATAAATTCCATTTAATGACCAAAGAAGCGAGAACACAAGATAATAAGAGAATTACAACAGAAATTACTTATAATGAAGATCCGTCAAAAAGTTTCTCCGAGCAACCAGAAAATTTACAACAACCATCTCGGGTATTAACGCGTTATACAGACTTACAGACCAATACTTCACGAGAAGAGACGGTTAATATTAAAAGCGATGATTGGGGAAATACGCTACTTATTACTGAAACCAGTGGGATACAGAAAGAATACGTTTATTATCCGGTGAATGGTGAAGGTAATAATTGTCCTGCCGATCCATTAGGTTTTTCCCGATTTTTAAAATCAGCTACGCAAAAAGGATCGCCTGATGCCGCTCAAAGTGTCGCGAATAGAGTGACTAATTACACATATCAAAAATTGCCTACGTTTACCGGCGCTTATATAAAGGAATATGTCAGCAAAGCTTCAGAAACCACAGATAATAAAATAGTGAGAACCTTTAGCTATGTTAATTCACCGACAAACAAATCTCATGGATCGTTAGCGAAAATAGCGTCGGTAATGAATAACCAACAAACGGTCACAACATTTAAATATGAATATTCAGACAGTGAGATTACCACAAACTCTACAGTGACGGGGTTTGATGGCGCGCATATGGAATCGAAAAATGTGACCTCTATTTATACACATCGGCAGCTTCGTAAAGTTGATGTGAACCGTGTGATTACAGATCAGTCTTATGATCTTTTGGGCCGAATGACAGGTCAAATTATTGACCCTGGCACGACAAAAGAAATTAAACGTAATTATGTTTATCAATATCCCGGTGGGGACGAAAATGATTTTTGGCCGGTGATGATAGAAATTGATTCCCAAGGTGTCAGGCGTAAAACCCATTACGATGGACTGGGGCGTATTTGTTCTATTGAAGAACAAGATGATGATAGTACTTGGGGAACATCGGGAATTTATCAAGGCACATATCGCAAAGTGCTTGCCAGACAATATGATGTTTTGGGGCAATTGATTAAAGAAATTTCAAATGATTGGTTATGGGATTTATCTGCTAATCCTTTGACTCGTCTGACGACTCCTTTGGTGACAACGAAAACCTATCAATATGATGGTTGGGGAAATCGTTACAGCACTGAATACAGCGATGGTCGGATAGAACTGGAAATCCATGACCCTATTACGAGGACAATTATTCAAGGGGTCAAAGGGTTGGGGATGTTAAATATTCAGCAAAATAGCTTTGAGCAACCTGCTTCAATCAAAGTTGTGTATCCTGATGGTGCGATATATAGCACTCGTACTTATCGTTATGATGGATTTGGTCGTACGGTGACTGAAACAGATGCAGAAGGTTCCGTTACCCAAATTGAGTACGATGTATTTGATCGTATAGTGAAAAAAACGTTGCCAGACAGAACAATATTAGAATCCGCTTATGCAAGCTTTAGCCATGAAGAATTAATTTCTGCACTGAACGTGAATGGAACACAATTAGGTTCATTAGTTTATGATGGTCTTGGGCGAGTCACCAGCGATACGGTGGGTGGCCGTAAAACCGAATATTTATATGGTCCTCAAGGTGATAAACCTATTCAGTCTGTCACTCCTGCGCATAATAAACAAAACATTGATTATCTTTACTCTCTCGGCAGTGTGATGTCCAAATTTACCACAGAGACGAGCCAACAAAACTTTCGTTATCACCCGAAAACGGGGGCGCTATTATCTGCGTCAGAGGGAGTATCCCAGAGTAATTACAGTTATTTCCCATCGGGTGTATTACAGCACGAATCGTTTTCTCGGGATAATAAACCCGTTTCATCGGGCGATTACCGTTATACGATGTCCGGCTTGATTCAGCGTCATAAAGATAGTTTTGCTCATGATCATGTTTATAGTTATGACGGGCAAGGGAGATTAGTTAAAACAGAGCAGGGTTCACAATACGCTACATTTGAATATGACAATGTTGGACGGTTGATAACAACGACGACAAAAGACGCAACATCATTATCCCAATTAGTTACAAAAATCGAATACGATGTTTTTGATCGAGAAATAAAACGCTCGCTAATTAGCGACTTCTCAATACAAGTAATGACTTTAAGCTACACAAAGAATAATCAAATTAGTCAACGCATCACCTCCGTCGATGGGGTGGTTATGAAAAATGAACGTTATCAATATGATAGTAATCAACGCTTAAGCCAGTACCAATGCGAAGGGGAGCAATCTCCGGTTGATCATACCGGGCGTGTGTTAAATCAACAGATTTATCATTATGACCAATGGGGAAATATTAAACGGATTGATAATACATATCGAGATGGTAAGGAAACAGTGGACTATCATTTCAGTCAAACTGATCCAACTCAACTTATTCGTATTACCAGCGACAAACAGCAAATAGAGTTAAGTTATGATGCCAACGGTAATCTGACGCGCGACGAAAAAGGGCAGACGCTTATTTACGATCAGAATAATCGCTTGGTACAGGTTAAAGATAGTAAGGGTAATCTGGTATGCCAATATCAATATGATGCGTTGAACAAATTAACCGCACAAGTTTTAGCGAATGGTACGACTAATCGTCAGTATTATGCTTCAGGTAAAGTGACGAATGTTCAATTGGGTGATGAAACTATTACCTGGTTGAACAGCGATAAGCAACGGCTTGGTCATCAGAGTACCAAGAACGGCCAGTCGGTCTACTATCAATATGGTACTGACCATAATAGTACGGTTGTAGCCAGCCAAAACGAAAACGAGTTGATGGCTTTATCCTACACCCCTTATGGCTTTAGGAGTTTAATTTCTTCATTACCGGGTTTGAATGGCGCGCAGATCGATCCGGTAACAGGATGGTATTTCTTAGGTAACGGATATCGTGTTTTCAATCCGGTTCTCATGAGGTTTCATAGCCCGGATAGCTGGAGTCCTTTTGGCCGGGGAGGGGTTAATCCCTACACTTATTGCCAAGGCGATCCCATAAACCGGATTGATCTGAACGGTCATCTTAGTGCCGGCGGGATATTAGGCATTGTGCTAGGGGCGATTGGTATCATTGTGGGCATTGTGTCACTGGGAGCTGGCGCGGCGATTAGCGCAGGTTTAATTGCCGCAGGGGGCGCTTTGGGGGCGATTGCTTCTACCAGTACACTTGCAGTTACTGCGACTGTCATTGGATTGGCGGCTGATTCGATAGGGATTGCGTCAGCCGCATTATCGGAAAAAGATCCGAAGACAGCCGGAATATTAAATTGGATTAGTGCGGGGTTTGGGATTTTAAGCTTTGGCATCAGCGCAATAACCTTTACCTCTTCGCTGGTAAAATCGGCACGGAGTGGTTCTCAAGCGGTCAGCACGGGTGTTATCGGGTCAGTACCGATTGAATTTGGTGAAATTGCCAGTCGTTCTAGCAGACGCTGGGATATTGCTTTATCCACGGTGTCATTGAGTGCGAATGCCGTGGCGCTCTCTACCGGAATAGCAGCTTCCGCTGTTGCGGATAGTAATGCGCATGCGGCGAATATCTTGGGATGGGTCTCTGTGGGTTTTGGCGCTGTGTCAACAACCTCGGGGCTAATCAACCTTGCACGTACTGCTTATGCAGTGAATCATCATACTTGGGAACTCAGTTCATCGGCAGGCGCTTCGGAAGGAAGCGAAGCCTATACTTTATCTCGTTTTACGCAATTGGAGCCGGAAGCAGTAAACGTTCATCCATCCATTCGGGCAGTTGAAGTGAATCAAGCATTTCGAAATAGTACCGGAAATTTATTTAGTCAATCGTCTGTTGAAACCCGTAATGTGTTGCGAGGCCGTTTGACCATATAAAGATTCTGCGGGCTGATTGTTAAGTCCCACGAAAAATAACTATTGGGCGACGTTGTGTCGCCTTTTTGGTTTCTTTGAGGTAAAAAGTGGAGTGAAATGTTGTCAAGGGTTATAAGTATTAATTATAAAATATGTGATTAAATTCACATTTATATGTCGATATAATGCCTCTGATTATTTAATTTTATTGCACTTACTATGCGAAACTGCCTTATAATTTTATTTTTAATAAATTATTATCTCATTATGAAATTAAAATAAATTATTTCTAGATCATATTCTTGAGTTTGTTTTTTTATCCAGTTCCGGTTTTAATTAACGTGCTACAAGGCGTATCTTGACCTGTTCAAATTAATAAACGCTTATATAATGGCTCCTTGCTATTCTATCATCATGACCTATTATTTTTTTATCTACCTACCTATCTCTCTCTTCGCTATCATCAAAGGTCGGGATCACATATGAACGCTTATATTAAGTACGTTAAAAAATTTAATGAGGTTTGTGAGCATTATCAGATGCATAAGATAAGAGAAGATGAACAAGTTTATGATCCAGTTAATAAACCTGTGATTATGTCAGCTAAGTTAATAAAAGAAGCTTTTAATCCTGAGTTGTTTTCTGATGATGCTTTATTTTCACTATTTAACATATTGAAAAAAGAAATGATGGTTTCTCAGGAGTCTTTAATCCGGGTATATATAGAGGGAAGATTGAGTGCGGAGCACATTGATCCTATTCTTTATACTGAGCCTAATGAAAATGAGACATTTGAGAGTTGGATATCACGAGCTACTGGAGGTGAACGGTTCTGTGTTATTGTCAATGATACTGAACATTGGTCTGATTACATTTTTCAATCAGTTTCTTCTATTTTCGCTCCTTTGCGAAAAATTCTTGGGGAAAGAAATACTTTCATAGGAACTTGTCTGTTTATTGGTAACTATGGATACACGCCATTTGGTGTTCATCTTGATGATCCTTATAGCTCGGTAGTGCATTTCCATTGTGGACCTAATGCTAAAGAAATGTCTTTGTTTAATAAGGACATTTTTGAAAAAATAGAAGGGATTAAATATCGGTTTAATATGGATAAACTACGGCCCTATGCCGATAACTGGATAATAGAAGCCGGTGATATATTTATTCTTCCACCACATCATTATCATATTGGGAATACGCCACAATACTCAGTTGGAATGGGGATTGTAGTGAATAGAGAGACAGAAGATCGTTTGGAAAATATGCTGATTAATAAAGGTATTGCCCAATCAATCGCTAAAAAAGGTATTGATAATCTTATCATTGAAGCGGAAGAAAAAAATATTTCTCTATCAGACTGGCTACGTGCTTCACGTGATAGTTATTTTACCTCTCTATATGAAAAACAGGGATTACCTAAAGCTGGTCAGAGTAAACGGTTACATTTTGATGAGCAGGAAGCGGAAGAAATTTCCAAGTTGGACCAATTGGAAAAAATCATTACTAAGAAGATGGCGGATAATGGTGGAGATTTCTGGTCGGTTGGAGAGGTTTTGGGTAAGTTATCACGTGATAATATTATCGATATATTGAATGATCTATTAGAAAAGAAAGAAATTACTGATAAATACGAGCTTCTCTCCGAAGATAGTATTTATATTCATCGGCAGAAAAATTTTAATTTACTTGTTCGCTTTATTGGTAAAACGAATAATGAAAGACTGTACGTCAATGAATTCGATACTTTTATCATCAATCCATCACAAGAGGCAATACAAGTTCCTTATTATAAATGCAAAATTAATCATAATGATCCATTTATACAACCAGAAGCATTGACCTCATTAGGCGTTTTTACTTTCGAACCAAACCAGCTATATAGCTTTAAAGCTTACGAGGATATTCTTGATTTCGGTTATGAGAATCGTAATGGCTTTTTTTTACTCATTGCACATTCAGATGCTAAAGGGTGGATTAGTTGGATTTACGATCGAATGAGCTTACAACCCGTCGAAACCATTTGCACTAATTTAAGTGCGTCACGTATTCAACTATATGTTCGGCTCTTAGGAGCAATGAAATATCATGGTGCAAGTGCTGTACTGGAGAAACTTGCAACATCTGATTACGCCAATTTTGTTCGCTGGGAGGCGGTTGAAAGCTTGGCACAGATTGATAGTGCCGCATGTCTGGAATTGTTACATCAAATAGCCCATGAAGATACCGATACGATGATGCGTGAAACGGCAAAAAATAGTTTACGGCTCAATGGATTTGACGTTGTAAGGGAGGACTAGCCATGGCGATAAAATTGGTGGTCGAACCTGGCTTTCAAATCACTTTGACGGCCTTAATTGAATATTTGACCGATTCCGGCGTGCTCGAGAGTTTGAGAGCATCCTGTTATAGCCAAGATGATATGTTAAATACGGCAACCCATCTTAAGGCTTTAGCGCTTAATCGCCATGAGGTATTGCAACATATAAGTAACGCCTTAGTGACTCCTGAAACTTTCCAATATTCCAATAACGGACAATCACAAAGTTATGTTTTGTACACTTGTCCAGTTTTTACATTGCGTCTGATGGTCTGGATACCTGCGGGATTTCAAGCTCGGAGTATCCCTTTTTCCTATCGTTATGCCCATGATCATGCATTTGACCTGATGAGTGTTGGTTTCTTTGGGCCTGGATACCGTACCTCTCTGTATGGTTTTGACTATTCTCAGATCGAGCAGAGTGACAGTGGGGAAACACTTTTCAGCTACGCAGGGGATATGTTTCTGGAAGAAGGGGATATTATTTATTATTACGCCAATAAAGATGTGCACATTCAGCACGAACCTGTTTCGTTGTCAGCATCTTTGAATCTCATTATTCCTAAAAGTATTCCTTCGGTTCGACAAACGATTTTTGAACTATCGGAATCGGAAGGGCGTATTGTTGGCAAACCAATATTCAATAGCTTGCAACGGGTAATTTCTCAGCGTTCGATTTTCTCATTGATGGCATATCAGGGGAATCCACGTACACAAAAACTGTTGATCCATATTGCTAAAACTCACCAGTCGGAAGAAGCCAGGGCGATGGCATGGGCTGCTATTCTTCGTCATCGGGCCTCACAACCGTTGATTGATAGCGCGTTGGATGATAACAGCAACTATGTCCGTAACGCGATTCAGGCAGTGTTGGAAACTTTGCGGGAGAAAATTCATGACTCTTGAATTCACGCCTAAGCCAGGTAAGCCATTGGCATTGCCTGAGCTGGTTCAGCTTTTGAAGACCAGCAGTATGGTGGACAATGTTTCCTGTGGTCATTACCAACGGGAAGAGATAGAGATAGCCAGTCAATGGTTGGTAGATTTCGCGGCTAACAAGCAAGAAATATTGGACATCATCTGTAACCAATTAGTATTCCCTAACCAATTTCAGTCAGGGAATGATGTTCAACCACCGACATTTATTCTATACAGCGACCGGAGATTTGCTGTTCGTATGGTTCTGTGGTTGCCGCCTGGGCCTCAGTCCGCACCAGCCCCATTTTCCTGGCTAGAACCTCATGACCATAATTTTGATTTTTTGACCACTAACTTTTTTGGTGATGGCTATACTACACGTCTTTATGAGTATGACTATGACAGTGTTGATGGCGTTGAGGGTGAAGAAGTCGCTATGAATTACTTTGGCGAACAGGTGTTATCCCCAGGCAAAGTCATATTTTTCTTTCGCAGTAAAGATATGCATATTCAATTTCCACCGCCAAATTTATCCGTCTCTATCAATATCATCATTCAACCCAGAGGGAATGGACAGCGCCAATATGAATTTGATCTGGATAGAGAAAATAATGCTGACTTTCAGGTTGCACGTATTAAGAACGGGCGGTTTGAACGGTTCCGGGCACATAAGGCTTTGTTTTCTGTTTTGATGAAAGAAGGCAATGAACGTAGCAGAGAGCTACTGCATACCATTGCCAGCAGCCATACCCGAGAAGAACTACGTTCCATCGCTTTTGTTTCCATGCTGAGTTTTTCTACCGATACACAATATCGTGATCAGGTTTATCGCCTTGCCATGAGTGATCCCAGTAGTTATGTCCGTGTGCAAGCTCAGCAATGTATGTTAGCGCTGGCCTAGCGAGCGTTAATAGTACCGCGTCATACCAGACGCACACTTTACTATCTAATATAAAAAAGAGGTAAATCATATGAAAAACACTAAATTGGGCAAGATTGAAACAGGCCAAATGGAAAATTCTCTCCGGTTGGCGACTTTTTCTCAACCGGTTAGTCTGGCTGGAGCCGTACCGCGCACCTTATCTGGTAGTGAAGCGGGAAGGGTGCTTGGCTTTGGTTGTCGCTCTTGTACCGAATCATCAAAAAACGAGTAATAAATAATTCTGTAGCTATTTGGTAGCAATATAAAGTTAAGCGGATTTCTAATTGGCGAATAATACCACCGGATGGAGGTCCGCTATTAGGGAGGGTAAATGTTGCGTGGTAAACGAGTATTACTTACCGGCGCCAGCGGCCTGCTTGGTCACGCAATCACTGAAATACTTGTAGGCAATGGTTCCCGAATGGTGGTAACTGGAAGATGTGAGAATCGACTTAAAGAATTGTCTCAACAATATCAGGATAATTGCGAAATATACTCATTTTCTGGGGATATATGTCATGATAATTTCCGCCAGCAGCTAATAGATTTCACCTGTGCAAAGTTGGGGGGATTAGATATATTAATCAATAATGCCGGTGCTTTCCATTTTGGCAATCTGATGGATCTAATACCGGAAGAAATTGATCAGGTTATTACGACTAATGTCACTGCTTTAATTCATATGACATATCTCGCCTTGCCACATCTATTATCAAGCGCGCAGCCCTCCATTATTAATATTAGCTCCTTGGCTGGAAAAGCCAGCTTGCCAGGGGCTAGTTGCTATGCAGCATCAAAATGGGCAGTTATTGGATTTACTGTAGCGTTACAGCAAGAACTATGGAAACAAGGTGTACGAGTATGTGCAATTTCACCGGGTCAGTTTGAAGTGTTAGGCGCGGTATTACCAAATGGTGTAGGAACTATCCCGCTTTCATCCGTCACTGACGCGATTGTTTTTATTCTTCAGCATCCAGCAGGTAGTTGCCCGGCTGAAATTGTTTTACGGCCGATAGCGACTTGTTAATCATAAATAAAGTATTATTTGTCTGTTGCTCTTAACTAATTAAATATAAAGAATCATTGCAGTGGATAAAGTTATGTTATTAATTATTTGTTCTGTAAATAAACTTTCACGGCTCACTCATTCAGTAAAACTAGATGTCAGTGGCTTGGGGCGACATGGATGTCGCCTTTTATGAGAAGTCGAAAATTGAATTTAAAACTATTTTGCAAGAAGTTATATGATGATGATTTTTTTATTTTGCGATACCTAAAAACAAAGCTAAACAGCGATCCACTTGCTGCATCGTCGCGTAATCGAGTTTACCAAATACTGAGCCAGCTTTTTCTTTCGGGAGAGTCATGGTTTTATCAATCATGACCTGTGACGGTTTTTCAAGATTTGTTTCAGGAAGAGGCTCGATCATCACTCGGAAAAGCGGTGCGTCAATTAATGTTGAGGTCACGGGCAAAATAGTAACACTGGGATGTTCATCAAAGTTGTCAGATTGGATAACCAGCGCAGGGCTTGCCGTAAGCCCCTTGTAGAGCAACTGTTATCAAGTCTCCCCGCTTCACTCCCAGTCTCCTGAATCAGCTAGTTCATTTATCGCGTTTTCTAATAGTGTATCCGTTTCTTTGTCTTGGGTTGCCATAGCCAGACGGCTTTGACGTCGACACTCCTCTTTAAAATGAGGAAGGCGTGTATCAGGCACCCATATTTGAACGGGCCTTAATCCTGACATCCTGAGCTGTTGTCTGTGTTTTCTGACACGATCTGCGACCTTATTCATACTTCACCCTCGTGACATGTAACGATGTCTATAATATAACCAAAAAAAAGTTACATGCAACACGTTAGTAAAAATTGTTGTAAATTTTCTCTCAATGTAGACAGAGATATCGAGTTAAAATCCGAAAAAGTTTTTAAGGTATTCATCCGGTGTATTCTCGTTTCTCGATTTCCTGTTTATTCCCACATGGGAATAATCTTCCTGTATATTATTTTAATATTGATATCAGTGCTAATAATAATTTTTCAGTAGGTGAGTACTTTTGACTTATCCTAAATAAATTTCGGTATTTTACTATCTCCTTAATCATCTTGTTATTTTCTTAGCAATGTGATGAATATGAAGTGATTTTGATCGTGGAATATTAGCGGTAATCAGATTATGGCATTATACTGTGAAAAAGAGATAATAAACAAGGTTGGGGCGATTGAGCCAAGTAAATCAATTAAAAGATGAGGCACAATGATGACTAATATTTATGTAAACAAATATGCTCCAAATGGTATCGTGATGAAATTCCCATTGGCACCCGATAGAAAGATAGAGAAGTGGAAGGCGGAGAATTTGAATTTTCGCATTGGTACTCCAGGATTTATATGGTTGAATGGCCAGAATATCTCAGAATTTCGCAACTTATTTTGTTATCCAAATATTTCAAATCTTTATCTTGCATTTACGTTTAAAGCACAGTTTTTCACTCCACGAAATTTTACCGCGGAAATGTCTAGGGAGAAGCCAACTCAAGATTGGTTTTTCAATAATGGGGAATACGTTGAGAACGGTTTTGATAATTTTGGCATATATTCCGATGATACAGGCGCCGGAGAGTACAGTATAAATCTAATTGAACCCTGTTGCTATATTATAAAACAGGGTGAATTGAGTTATAGTGGTAAAGGTTCCATCTTTCCAAATCTATCTTTTTTTGTAAAAAATAAAGTGAGTTCAAATTTTTTAGCAAATTTAATTTCTACAGATTTTGAAGTCATTATTAATTAGTGAATGGTTTGATTATATACCCAATGGATTTCAAGATGCATCGCGACGGCAAGGGAGGGAATCCCCGGGAGCATAGGTAACTATGTGACCGGGGTGAGTGAGCGCGGCTCATTCTCTCTTTCTATTATCTTGCTTCTGGAAGTTTGGCGAGTTTAAATCCTAAAAGTAGGGCCAAAAAGAGAAGAATAGCAATAAATAAAACAACGCCATTCCAACCTGATTGGAGCCAAAATATACCGCCAAAAGTACCAACCACACTTGAACCAAAATAATAACAAAACAGATAAAGGGAAGATGCTTGTGCTTTGGCCCGTCGCGCCCGACGTCCGACCCAACTGCTGGCAACAGCATGTGCGGCAAAGAAACCGAAAGTAAGGACTATCATGCCAATGATAATCGTCACCACAGATGAGAATAAGGTAATAAGCGTACCGATTAGCATCATACTTATCGTCGCGATCAGCACTTTTCCAAGCCCATATTGATGGGTTAATGCGCCAACTTTAGAGGCGCCGTATGTCCCTGCCAAATAAACAATAGATAACATACCGACAATTGATTGATTAAAGTGATAGGGTGAATCTAATAAACGATAACTTATGTAATTAAATAGGGTAACAAAGCCGCCCATGAGTAAAAAGGCTTCAAAAAACAGTAATGGCAATCCTTTATCACGAAAATGTAATCTTAAATTGACTAATAAAGATTTGGGCTTGAGAGAGCTTGGTCTAAAATGGCGCGATTCAGGTAACATACGCCAAAACATCATCGCCGCAATTAATGCCAATAAACCTAGTACGATAACAGAAGCCCGCCATGAGAAATAATCAGTGATAACACCTGATATTAATCGTCCACTCATGCCGCCAATAGAATTACCACTAACATAAAGTCCCATTGATAAAGCAACAAAATTAGGGTGGATTTCCTCACTAAGATAAGTCATTGCAACGGCGGCTACGCCACTGAGAGATAAACCAACCAGAGCGCGTACAATCAGAATTCCATGCCAACTGGTTATATATGCACTGAGTAAAGTGAAAAGCGCAGCGGCAAATAGCGCTGTTACCATCACATTTTTACGGCCAATGGCATCAGACAGAGGGCCTGTGATTAATAAGCCTAATGCCAGCATGCCAGTTGAAAGGGATAAAGATAAACTACTGGTAGCGGGAGAAACGCCAAAATCATCCGACAACATGGGTAAGATTGGTTGAACGAAATAGAGTAGGGCAAATGCAGCTAACCCTACGGTAAAGAGTGACAATGTAACTTTAACATATAGAGGATCGTCTTTCTGGATATAACTTTTCTTATTTTGAACATGTTGGACAAGATGATTATCAGGAGTCGGATTTTCACTGATACTACTATTATTACGACTAAGGTTGGTATTACTACTGGGGCTGGCGCTCACATAATTTCCTTACTTAACTCATTAGCTAGCTGGTATTTTTATGAAGATCAAGCATATGAATTGCAAAATATTTTGTCTAATATATTAATCATTAATAATAATATGTATTAGATCTCAAAGGTGATTATGTCCATCGAATTACGGCATTTACGCTACTTTATTGCAGTGGCGGAGGAATTACATTTTGGTCGCGCGGCAGAACGGCTTAATATTTCACAGCCTCCGTTAAGCCAACAAATTCAATCACTTGAAAATAGTATAAATGCGCGGTTGTTAGAACGTAATAACCGGAATGTGAGCTTGACGCCGGCAGGTAACATGTTTCTAAAAGAAGCTTATCAGATCCTGGCTCAGGTTGATGCTGCCGCGACTAAAGCAGCAAGAATGCAAAAAGGAGAATTAGGTGAAATGTCTATCGGTTTCACTTCTACGACGCCTTTTATGCATAAAGTTACTCTGAGTTTACGGCAATTTCGGGAGCGCTACCCGGAAGTCGCTATTCATATGCATCAGATGAATACTAAACAACAGATTGCGCCATTACTGACTGGACGGATCGATGTTGGCATCATGCGTAATACTCAATTGCCGGATAATCTTGAGTATCGGCTATTATTTCGAGAACCTTTTATGCTTGCTGTTTATGATGGACATCCTTTGTTGCAATATGCTCCGCAGGGAATAAAGCTCGAAATGCTGGCAGGTTATCCGATGGTGCTTTTTGAGCGCGAAGTAGGGACTGCTTTATATGATGAAATCATCACATTACTTGCTCAAGCAGGTGTGACACCAATGATTTCACAGGAAGCAGGCGAAGCAATGACCATACTTGGGCTGGTTGCCGCAGGATTAGGCATCAGTGTTGTGACTGAATCTTTTACCCGTATGAAAGTGGATGGTGTCCAGTATATTCCAATAGTTGATAACCACTCTTGCTCTGAGGTCTGGTTGGTGAATCACAAAAATCGACCAATATCGGCTGCGGCAGACAGGCTGATAAACCTACTCATATCCAATATATTAAATGGAAAAAATAAGTAGAAATCAGCCAAATTTCGTGCTGAATATCACATATTTACTGAAAGAATCATACTTTTTGCCTAAAACCTCGACATAATCAGCCAACAATTATTTTGAAACGTGAATTAATTAGAGCGTAAAAGGATAAATAATGGATGGACAACCGGGGCATATTGATCAGATAAAACAGATTAATATTGGTACTGTTTATCGGTTAATTGATCAATATGGTCCAATTTCCCGTATTGAGCTATCCAAAAAAGCTCAACTTGCTCCAGCCAGTATTACTAAGATTGTCCGTGAATTGGTCGATGCGCACTTAGTCATGGAAACGGAATTTCTGGATTTAGGATTCAGAGGGCGTCCGGCGACTGGATTGAAGCTTGATTCTGAAAGTTGGCATTTCCTGTGTGTCAGCATTAACTTGGGAAGTTTAATATTGGGACTGCGCGATTTAAGCAGCAAGTTAATTGTTGAAGATGTATTGCCATTACCGGTCAACAAGGAAAAATCCTTTTTAGATAGTATTATTGATGAGATTGATGCATTTTTCGGCCGCTATCAATCTCGTCTTGAGCGTTTGACGGCAATTAGCATGACTATAAATGCCATTGTTGATCCGACCAAGGGTTTAATCCACAGTTTCCCTTATTACCAGATTCAGGAATTACCAATAGGCGAATATCTGCATCGTCGTACGGGATTACCGGTATTTCTTCAACATGAAACAATCGCCTGGACGATAGCTGAATCATTATATGGCGCGGCAAAAAATTGCCAGAATATTATCCAAATGGTCATTGATGAACATGTTGGCATTGGCGTGATTATTGAGGGGCAAACATTACATGCTGGCAACCGTGGTGTAATGGAGATAGGACATATTCAGGCTGAACCTGATGGTAAACGCTGCTATTGTGGGAATTTGGGGTGTTTGGAAACAGTTGCGGGTATCAGCCACATTTTATCCAGAGCAAAACAGCGGTTGACAGTGGCGCCAGATTCTTTACTGAACGGTGAGCCACTGACTATTGAATCATTCTGTCAGGCGGCTAATAACGGCGATACTTTGGCAATGGATATTCTTCGTGATATCGGGGTGAAAATTGGTCATATTATCGCAATTATGGTTAATTTATTTAACCCAGAAAAAATTTTGATAGGTTCTCCCCTTAATGCTTCACAGCAAGTTTTGTATCCGGTGATTAATGAATGTATTCAACGATACTCTTTACCTGCTTATAGCAAACAGATTGAGTTAGTTGCGACAAAATTCAATAATTCAGGCACATTATCTGCGGTAGCATCAGTTAAAAAGGCTTTATATGATGGTTCATTATTGATCAATTTAATGAAAGGATAATATGTTTGATAGTGGTTCTCTGGTTGTAATATTAACTTTTATATAGATTTTTTTGCAGCAATTAAACAAAACATTGAGCTAACGCAATCTCCCTTATCGTTGCATCCTCTAGACTTAAGCGCTCATTAACCGGATTCTATCTGTCATTATGGAAAACAGAATTTATGTTAACGCGCCTATTTGTTACGGGGACAGATACCAACATAGGTAAAACGGTTGTTACCCGTGCATTATTACAAGTTTTTAATCGCGATGGAGCAACGGCGGTAGGGTATAAACCTATAGCCACAGAAGGGTATGAGACAGAAGAAGGTATGCGTAATCGAGATGGCATAATTCTACAAAACTCTTCTCCCGTTCCGCTTAAATATGAAGAAATTAACCCAGTTATCTGGAAAAGCAGGTATTGTGAAGGAAATCAGGTTGATTTCGAACAGATGAAAAAAGGATTGAATAATCTTAGTAATAAATCAGATCGCGTTATTATTGAAGGTAACGGTGGCTGGCGTGTATTACTGGATGATGAAACTTTTTATTTTGATTGGGTGATTCGGGAAAAAATCCCGGTCATTTTAGTTGTTGGTATTCAGCCTGGCTGTGTAAATCACTCAATTTTAACCGCTCAGGCAATAATAAATGATGGGTTGCAATTAGTAGGATGGGTAGCTAACAGAATTAATCCTGGTTTATCGCACTATACGAAAGTGATGGATAGGTTACGCCGTCACATTAATGCGCCACAATTAGGTGAAATTCCTTATATTTTACGCCCCGAAGAGAAAGATTTATCCTGCTACTTGGATGTCGCCACTATATTTAAACAAGTTGGGGGAAGTGAGAGTGAAGTTGGTATAGAGAGCCAATATACATAAATATACCCGTAATCATTGAAGATGCTTGATTTTATCCGAAATGGAGATCATTACCTTCCTCCATTTTGGATATATATCATTTAATAACTCATTAATCTACATAAAATATTACTATAATGAGTTATAATTTTATATTAATTAGAATTTAGTTAATTTTCTGTCTAATTATTTTGTGTTTTTTATAAACCGTGATCTTGGTTTTTTTCTGATAAAAGCGATAATTTTTGAATTCACTTATATAAATCACACAAGGATGTGATATATACTGAAAAAATACATAAAAAAATGTGCATATATGCTGTGACAGTCTATCTTATAAATACCATTCGTAATTATGGTCTGATTGGGAAGGAGGTTGTTATGACGATAAGGCAAGGTTGGGCACCGCCATTAACATGGGGACCGTGGGTTGATCTTCGGATGCATTCAGGAATTTCAGTATATACCATAAGTTTTGATACCGACTCATCGGCCCCATCAGCTTTTGGTGTTGAAATTGAATATCCCGTATCGACTGGAGTGAAACGAATAAGTACAACGGGACCTGGATCACATCAAATTACGGATAATAATGGTGCTGGTACGGATCGTATTAGGTTTAAAAGTTACTCTATAGGTCAAGTCATTAGGATCATTTACAACGCTTAAAGTTGAGCCTATGGTTTGCTTTTTTTGATGGATAAATGAAACACAAGAGTAGCAACCATAGGCTTTTCATTAATTCAAGGATCTAAGAATTCCATCTGACAATGATTTCGATTCTATTGCTTGATGGAAGCCTTCTTCTGGATGAATCATAGAAACAAGTCTGGTTTTTATGACTGGCTTACCGTCAAAGTAAATAAACAACTCTTTCCCTAAGTTTCTTGCTAAAAAAAGTTTGAACCGGTCACTACAATTCAGTCCTTTTTTAACCTTAATAAAAATGTTATTAGCATTCACAGCTAAATCATCACCGACTTCTCCTACAGGAAGAGCTTGTTCTATACAAGGTTTGGATAAATGAAATGTTTCATTACCTGCGATGTAATCAAGAGAAAGTGGTTGTTTCTGCGAAACACACCCTGTAAGACCAAGGATAATAGACAGCGTAAGGATGAATTTAGTCATTCAGTTTGCCCTCATTGTTGACATTAGTATTCTCAATTATAGCTACCAAAATAAGTTATTTTATGCAAGTTATTTTTTTCTTTGTCGGTTTTATTAATTAAGAGCGGGTAAATTTATTAAAGAGTTCGGTTTTCTAATCAAGTACATTGTTTCCTGTGATCTTTTATCAGCAATGTTATCAGGGGAGCATCCTATGCTACTCCCTAATAATAAGATTATTTGCTTTTTTTATTTCTTCTTTTATTGCCGGCAGCAATATGAGCTTGTATCTCCTCTTGAGATAATGGTGTTTTAGCGGGTGATATTTGTGACGTAATATCAAAAATATTCCTATCATCGAATTCAGGATGGTTAATAAATGGCAAATATTAAAAAATTCATCTTATTGTGGATGGTGCGGGTGACAACAAAGCTCGTCTTGTGGAGGAGTAGGCTTATGTTAGCAACATTGAGTGACATTACCTTCCTTCATATAGCCCAAATTTAAACCCGATAGAACGATTATGGAAGGTTATGAATGAACCTGTTCGAAATAACCGTTATTTCGCTGATAAACATGAATTTCGAGACAAAGTATTCAAATTTTTTACCACAACGCTACCTGATATAGCGGACTCGCTGATGTCTGGAATTAACGACCATTTTCAGGTGCTAAAAACTGCATCTTGAAATCCATTGGGTATATAAGCAATCAATAAGAAAACCTCACTTGAGAAAAAGTGAGGTTTATCATCGATCCAAGATCTCAACCCGATATAATAGGCTTAATCTCTATTTACCACAAACACTTGTCATTTTTTTAACAAACTTGGGAATACCATCTATTCCATTATATGCAGATATTTGCATGCATTTTTTGTTAACATTAATGATAAAGAAATCACCTTTAAATAGTGCTCCGCTGTCATAGACTATTGCATTTCCAAATATGGGGGCGTTGTATTCTTTAAGAACATGTGAATGCCCGACGAAAACAGCCATAACGTTGTATTTTTTAATCAGTGACTTAAATTTTTCTTTTTCAGCATAACTGCTGTTGGTAATAAAATGGTCATACCCATCATGAAAATTTAAAACCACAGCCTTTCCTCTTGTTTGAGCAGATTTAAGATCACTTTCCAACCAATCAAGGGATTTTGTAATATAAACAGTTGGGCTGATATAGTGGGTCAAATTGACGCTATAGGTAGGATAATTTTGCAATTGAACGTAATGAATATCACCAAAATCCCATGAATAAGATAAACTTCCTTTCCATGCTTCATGGTCATAATCATAGGAGAAATTATTCAGTTCTTTACTATAATCACTTATTCTCTCTGCCATATCAAATACTGCGGATCTGGCGCAGGCATTACGACTGAAATCAAGATTTTCTGGTGAAGTACAATCATCAACATTATTTGCATAATCATGATTTCCTAATCCCATAAATAGTGGGAATTTGATTTTTGATGTATATATCTTATCAAGACTTCTTCTGGTACTAGCACGTCCAAACTCGGTAAGATCACCATTAACGATGCCAAAAGCAAGATGATTGCTTTCATAAATACTATTGATACTGTTTGCTACTTTTTTATTTAATTCTTCCCACGGTTCTTTGTCGGCGTTGGGATCACCTCTTTCAGGATCTAAACGCCACGGCTGAGGATCTGACATCACGGCAATTTTATAATTGCTATCTATATTTTGTTCAGTGAGATAAATATCAATCTTTATGCCCGAAGAAGATGAACTTTTAACTGTTTTCTCAAGTTTATAATTAGCGGGTACTTCGGAGAGATAGATATTGTGGTTCTGATCGCCCCAATATGAAAGACTCCAGCGAACATTTAACTTACCCTCACCATTGGATAAACGATAAATAACTTCTCCCTCAGTGCCACTAAAAATTTTACCTTTTGAGGTAAATGAATCACGACTATATGCGGGTATTGATGACGATGGTTCTTCAATCCAGCTTCCCCAAAGTAAGTCTGTTTTTTCCGCCACTAATAAATGTGATGTATTATTATGCAAATAAATTTTTACATATTGCTCGCTGCTGTTACCATTAAAACTCTCAATTTCTGTTTGATTTCCTGCGACAGCGCTACATCCTGATATCGCTAATGCTGTGAAAAATACCATGACAGAGAAAATTTTCTTGGCGATAAAATCACTCATAACGTTTCCTATTTTGAATTTTCAATATGATTATTTGAGAAAATAAGCTATTTAACTCACATAAATTGTTCGGAAAATATTTATATTTCAAAACGTTATAATATTAGAGTTGATTATCTAAATTGTCAGTTTTAAAAAAACTAATGGTTTACATATGAAACTATATTGAGGTTATCATACAGGTATAACTTGCCACGGAAAACACCACTAATATGCCGTTCACAGAGAGATAATATGAAGGCCGAAGCATGTAGCCTCGACCTCTACTCATCAATGGTAAAATATTGGTGTAATATTTTCTCTGAACTTTATGTGTTTTCCTTCAGAAAGATGACGTGGGTCTATTTAGCGGTCGGATGAGGTTGAGATTGGCTTCCTTGCCGGGTATAGACAATCTTTTTGGCATTATTTTCACAATGCCCAACGATTTTACTTCCGGCTTGTTCAACGTGGTCATTAGCAACAATTTCCAACTTAAAGCCAGATTCCGGCACACCATTATTGATAATCTTCTGCGCAATTTGTTCTTTCACGCTTTCGCATGAAGCTTGTGCAGCAAGGGCAAATGGGGGTAGGGTAAAGAGTAATGCACTGCATAAAAGTGCTTTTTTCATCTTCATTATCATCACCTTTAATTACGGTCTGATAGGCATACCTGTATTGCTGTCTAAACAACGTTCGGTATTGGGTTCCCAATAAGCATTGATATTGGTACTTTTCATACATGCATCACGAGCATCAATGGCTTTATCGAACTTGTCGAACTCTTTCTCGGCACGTTTATTAACCTTAGTGCGAAGATTTTTGGTTTCATCCCATTGTTCTTTGCTTTGACGGGCGGCTTCTTTATCGAGCACAGAATCTCCGCTGCCATTCACGGTGACACAGGTACTTCCGGCAGTACAAGTTGCCGCCAATGCCGGCGTTTGCCATAACAAGGGTATTGCCAGAGCGATAGCTGGCATAGCTTTTAATATCAAAGAATTACAAATATTCATCTTTTATCCTCTTGGAACTCTTGAAAGAGATGGAGCCAATTTAGATGGCACAATAAGAAACTATCAGATAGATAAATTATAAGATAGCAGCAAGATGTTCAACAAATTATCAAGAAGAATGTGATTATTCATTTCGGTGCACACTAAGTCCGGCAAATGATTGGCAAACCGGCATCATTTCTAGTGTATTAATGTTGACATGGGCAGGTAAATTGGCGACCCAAAAAACAGCCTCGGCGACATCTTCAGCGGTTAATGCCTGAGTGCCATCGTAGGTTTTATTTACTTTATCATTGTCGCCTTTAAAACGGATTAAAGAAAACTCAGTTCCACCCACTAAACCGGGTTCTATATCAGTAACACGGATATTTTTTCCCTGTAAATCGGCTCGTAAGCTTAAACTAAACTGTTTGACGAAGGCTTTAGTTGCGCCGTAAACATTTCCACCGGAATATGGCCAACTCGCAGCGGTAGAACCGATATTAATAATATGCCCATGATTTCTTTCCACCATTCCGGGCAGCAGAGCATGGGTCATATTGACAAGCCCTTTGACATTGGTATCAATCATTATTTCCCAGTCATCCAAGTTAGCCAGATGAGCCGGTTCTAATCCAAGCGCCAAACCTGCATTATTGACTAAAATATCGATATCACGGAGTGATTCTGGTAATTGTTCTACGACCTGGTTGATAGCTGTCCGATCAGTGACATCAAGTTGAACAAAGTAAAAGTTATCACCTAGTTCAGCTTTTAATTTTTCTAACCGTTCTTTACGGCGTCCAGTCGCAATAACTTTAGAACCGTTTTGAATAAATCTTCTGGCAATTGATTCACCAAAACCTGAAGTTGCTCCCGTCACAAAAACGATCATACAAAACCCCTTGTTTACTCGTACTGTTTCTCCCGCAGTAAATGGGGTTCTGTATTTTTAGTCAAGAGATGATTGAAAAAATTTCAATGATTTTCTTTTTATTCTTCCAGCATGATTTCTGGCAGAGGAAGTTGATCATTAATAATTGCATCCGCAATGCGGGTTATATCTTCATCCAATGCTCGATCAGTGATTAAAGGAGAGCTGATTTCGCGTACTGCATGGTAAAATTTAGCGGTTTCAGGCGCAATTTCACTAATATTGCCACGTAGATGAATGGCCTGACAAACCACCAGAATTGTCATTGCAACAATATTGCGTAATTTCTGCTCCATCTCTAAAACATCTTGAGCGGCATGCAGACCCAAACTAACAATATCTTGATTGTATTGTTCTGTGGCGAGGGTATGAATGCCTGATGCGGCACAATCATGGCGAATTGCAGCAACTAAAGCGGTTTGAGAAAGTTGGACGCCTTTAAAACCTTGATACATGCCTGGCGTCGGACTAAGTGAATTAGGTAATCCACGTGAGAAGCGGTTATCCATCATAAGCGCCACAATGGCATGAAGATGATTGGCAATTAAAGCAATGTCCAGTTTTAATGCATCCATTGTCCGGGCGACATATTGTCCCATAAAATTCCCACCGTGTAGAACATCGCCATTTTCTGGATCTATCAATGGGTTATCATTAGCTGAGATAACTTCCCGTTCCAATATTTTCCGTGCGGTAGCTAAAGATTCTGGCACTATACCTAATATCTGTGGTACGCAACGAATTGAATAAACTTCCTGTAAGGTATCATTTAGCCGGGTAACTTCTTGATGACGACAAGCTTTATTGGCTTGTTCTTTAATCCCAGTTAATAAATTAACCTGAGTTGAACCTGCCAATAAATTACGCAATGTACTTGCCACCGCTTTTTGACCCGGGTGATTTTTGACTTGTTGAATTCGGGCATCATAATGTTCATGAGATGCAAGTAATGCCTCGACAGCAAGGGCGATAGCCGAAATTGAGGCTTTAAATAGTTTTTCCAGTTTAATGACGGTAATTGCACTGATACCTGACATTACTCGTGTACCGTTAATCAGAGCAAGCCCTTCTTTTGCTTCTAACGACAATGGCGTCAAACCTGCGCGTTTAATTGCTTCCGCAGCATCAATTTCTGCGCCCATATAATAAACTTTGCCGATACCACATAATGCGCGTGCAATATAAGATAAAGGAATTAAATCACCGCTTGCGCCCACTGAGCCATAGCGAGGAACCAGAGGAACAATGTCATGATTAATATGATCAACAATTGCTTGAGCGACAATTGCTCTGGTTGCAGACCAACCTTTGCAAACAGAAAGCAACATAGTAAATTGTGACGCTTTAATACAAGGTTTGGACATATAGTCCCCGGTACCAGCAGAAAGAAAAGTGAGCAGATTTTTCTGATGCTCAGAGATCTTCTCAAATGGCACAACTAAATTGGCATTCCCCCCAAACCCTGTATTGATGCCATATATAACTTCTCCTGAATTTAATTTTTCCTCCAATTTTTCACGACCATGCGTCAAAAGCTCAGTGATCTCCGCTGATATCTCTACTTTTTTTTGTTTTATCGCAATGTCATAGATATCTTCCAAAGAGATAAGGCCATTTTTATTAATAATAATGGTTGGCTGAACATCTTTAGCTTTCATTTTAATCTCCATATATAAGTATGGTAATAATATTTCAAAGAAACAAACACCCCTAAGGATACAAATCAGTATAAATATAAAATATAAGAAAAAGTCAATTTAAAATAAAATTAAAATAGATGGTTCGTAAAAATTAATTTACAAATTTAATTGAGTTAGATAATTGTAATAATGACAATTAATATATTTACAATTTGCAATTATTTGTTTTTGATATCTGATAATAAATGCTCGTTAATATAAATTCCATTGACATAAATTTGAGTTGACCATTAACGATAAAACAAATAGCAATTATTTGTTTTCCTAAGAATACAAACTAGAATGTAATTATGTTACCACGTAAGTAAAGTAATTGGAGTGTTCATCGAAAAATAAATTGATATCTAGTCGAGGTGATTTATGTCAAAAATAATCCAGACAGATTCTCTTAGTGAACAGTCTTATAAGATAGATAATTTCAATCCATCAACTGAAACAATAAATTTCAGTTACACATCGGGAAGAACCGCATTACCAGTCTACAATAAATATGACACACGAAATAAACCTAAAGTTTTTGGTTATTATACAGATTGGTCGCAATATGACGGTAGATTACAAGGAAATCAAGATCCTATTCGTCGAGGTAGAGGAATAGATTTACAGCACCTTTTAGATAATCCTTTTGCTTATGATAAACTAGTTATTGGTTTCTGTGGAATATTAGGTGATGAGGGTGAAAAAGAGCAGCAAATTAAAGAGCAAGCGCCATTATTTGCCCGCACCAATAATGGAGAAGTAACATTCACAGATGCCTGGGGAGATTGCCAATCTTATCAGAATTGTACTTATTCTGGTTGGCAAGATATCCAAATGCCAAGGGATTTTGATCAATCTAAAAGTATGGGCGTATTAGGTGGATTGGCTAAAGTTCAACAAGCTGCAAAAGCTCAAGGCCATGATCTTATTATGTCATTTAGTGTTGGTGGTTGGACCATGAGTAATGGTTTTTATAATATGGTCAGAGACGAAACACTAAAATCCTATTTCTGTTCGAGTCTAGTTGATATATTTCAGCGTTTCCCTATGTTTACCGAAATTGATATTGATTGGGAGTATCCTGGCGTTGCTGGAAATGAAGGTAACATGTATGCGCCAGATGATGGCGATTATTATGTTAGTTTAATTAAAGACTTAACTGCTGCTTTTAAAGAAGCGGGGCGTTCAGATATAAAAATAAGTATCGCTTGTTCGGCGGTGCCAGAGAAAATGGAAAAATCAAAAATACCTGAATTACTGCAAGTTGGACTATATGGTATTAATGTTATGACTTATGATTTCTTTGGTACTCCGTGGGCTGAAAGATTGTTACATCACACGAATCTCCGTGATTATCCTAGCGGTGAGAATAGTGTGGAAAAGGCGGTTGAATATTTATTGAGCCTTGGTGTGCCTGCATCTGCAATCAATATTGGCTACACCGGCTATTCGCGAAATGGCAGAAATACGGTTATTGATAGTTATTCTCCATTATCCGGCAGTTATGATCCAGGCTATGTTCCGAAAAAAGATCCGAAGATTACAACAACCGGTTCATTTGAATCAGGGACAACAGAATGGTACGACACGATATATAATTATTTAGATTTGGAAGAAAAAAGAGGGAGAAATAATTTTGACTTGTATACCGATGAAATAGCAGATGCTGATTATCTCTATAATAAGGAGAGCAAGTTGTTTATTTCTCTTGATACTCCTCGCTCCGTCAAAGCTAAAGCACAATATGTGTTAGAAAAGAATCTGGGGGGAATATTTACATGGACCGCGGATCAAGATCGTGGTTTATTGGTCAATGCGGCCAGAGAAGGTCTTGGTTGTGAGTTAATCACGAAGAAAATAGAGATGGCGCCATTCTATTTCAAAGGTATTAATGTTGAACCGGTTGATCCCGTTAATCCAGATACAGGGAGCGATTACCCTGTCTGGGATGCAAATAAGGCATATCAGGCTGGCGATAGAGTGAGTTGGAACAATCAAAATTGGGAAGCTAAATGGTGGAATAGAGGTACCGTGCCGGATGGCGGAGGAACATCTGATACTTATCCTTGGGTAAAAATTGCGTAATTAATTAAACTAAGCCACCAGTATAATATATACTGGTGGCGGTTCCTTTTTAGTTCTTTTTTATCTTCACCTCGTTCTTATTGTTGTAATCAGTATATCTAGCGTAATGATATGGAATTAGCTCAGGTATGACAATTTACTCGGAATATTAACGTCGGTGCTGATAACCTTGAGATGTATTTCTTCTTATGCTCAAATGCCGTTGTTTTAATGGCGGTATTGAAAAATGTATTACAGCGTTCTGAGCGCTGCGCAGTGAAATTCCAACGATCTCATTAGCATATGCGCGCATTTGTTGCTCATAATCTGAAATTGCCTTGATTAACTCTTCTTGACCGGACGCTACACTGGCAAGCTTCTGTGTGAGTAAAAGAGCGTCTCGCAGCGCTGTGTTCGCTCCTGAGCCTGTCGTTGGCGTCATGTTATGAATAGCATCACCAAGTAGTGTGACAGTGCTGGATTTCCAGGGTGGAAGATGAGGCATGCTGCGTAAATGTATCGGAGATACGTTTTCGATATCACTATGCTTAATTAAAGTATGCAAATTTGAGTCCCATGAAACCATACGGGATAAGACCAGATCGCAGAGGGCTTCAGAGGAAAGATCGGTGATATTGTTGGGAAAACTATTTTTTGCTGCTACGTAAACCCAAACTATAAAATCATCCATTTATACCAACGTGCATAATATTTTCTCCAGTTGTAGGTACGATAGATTCTGGCTAGATCAGGTGAGACTATATCTATCTGATATTGTCTAATCATAGCCATGATTTTTGTTGTAATATTTAAAATAAAAATATACCTTATCTAGAAATAGAGCAAGGTAATCTGTTTTTTTCATAAAAATAGTTGATAAAAAATCTATATTGTTTTTTTCTAAAAATTTTTAATTAAATGATTAAGTTACAGAAGTGAGTTTGTGGTTTTGTGTTTACAGTTTCTTTTTTTTCATAAAATTAATATTAAATCGTGATGTGAGTGTGAATTTTGTTTGGAATTTTTTTTGCATATAAATACAACATGTAGAATGATTAATATTAATCTTGTTTTTATTGTTACGAACTTCAACTATTCAAAGTGATTATTAATAAAATAGTAGATGTATTATTTTTATGAGAATTTTATGATTAATATGAAATTATTTTCATTCTAATTGAGTTTAAGATATTTTTTTCATTGTGATATGTTTTGATTACTCGTTGCCATGAATTTGATGGGGGTGACCATTATACTAATGATTATTGATCATCATGAGCTAGTACCACTGATTTATCATTTTGTTCGGAGAAATAGATATGAGTGATCAGGATGTCAAAGCCATGTATAACCGATATCCATATCCTAGTTCTGCCGTTGGGGATAATCTTATTTATGATATGGCTATGGTTGTAGGGCTTATATTTAAGCCGGGTTATTTAACGGGAAAGTATGTGCTCGATTTAGGGTGTGGAACGGGGCATCGTTTGGTAGGGCTGGCAAGTATGTATCCCGATACCCAATTTGTGGGCGTTGATATGACGGATAAAGCATTAGAGGTAGCCGATAAGCTGATATCTTACCATCGATTGGATAACGTCACGTTAGAAAATAATACGATTGAGAAGCTAACACGAGATAATCAATTTGATGTTGTTGTTTCTACCGGTGTTATTCATCATATGGAGTGTCCACAAGCGGGTTTTTTAGCAGCTTCACGTTCATTAAATGAAGAGGGTATCGCGCTTATTTGGCTATACAATGCCATAGGAGAATATGAACGATTAAGGCAGCGAGAACTTTTACAGATTTTTGCAAAACAAATTCATGTAGAAGAATATTTTTTACATACTGATTTAATGAATAAACTATGCGAAAACTTAAGTCGGAATCAATATGGCGATAGTACAGCTAATCATTTAGACGATAGTGTTGATCAGATTGCTGTTAATGTGGATGCGTTTTTGAATCCTGTCGTCAACGCATATAGATATGATGAGATATGCGATTTTTATTATAAATCTGGCTTTAAGCATGTGAGATGTTGTGGGTTAAATCGTGAAAACAGCAGTAAGCTTTTTGCTGGATGTTGCGATCAATTCAATGATGAATGTTTTCTTCAATATCAAGATTTACTTTTAGATGAACAGTTAAGTCAACTGTTTAATACCCTTGATTATAACCAGAAAGTGCGTGTTATCGAGCTTTTGTGGAAGCCAACCGGCATATCTTCAATTGGGTTTAAATCTGAAAATGCCCGGTCTTTTGTCAATGATTGGCTAATGAGAGGGTAAGGGGAGGAATAGCGGTTATTCTCGGATGGTAAATTAAACTTTCGTAAAATGAGTACCAAGCCAGAAACGCCCGCTTTCTAGTTTCTGGCTATATTTTGTATTGATGAATTCGAGTTAATCGTAATATTCCGGCGCCTTACGGAATGTTGGCCAGGCATCTGGATCGTGCCCTGTTACCACAATTGCATTCGTGCGTTTGGCTAGATGCCGTAGTTTTTGCACCGAACGTACGGTTTCAGTGGTAGAGGTGAGAAACCCCGGCAATGCACGTTCTTCCCAGTGATCGAGGGTATAAGCGGCATCAATCGTCAGCAGCAAGCTGCCACTGTTCGGCAGGGTGACTAGTAGTGATTGATGTCCTGGTGAATGCCCCGGTGTAAATACTGTTTTTAACGTGCCATCTCCATAAACATCAAACATGTCATTGCGTTCCCCATCGAGAAATTCCCATTTCAGACCTGGCCGGTCAAAATCCTTGCGGATATAGCCGCCAGCGGAAAACCAGTCAGGTGTGTAGGCGTATTCATATTCACGCCGCTGTACGATATGTGTCGCGTTAGGGAAGCGTCCTATTGCGCCGGTGTGATCGAGATGAAGATGGGATTGCACCACATAGCGGATATCTGCGGGATCGATACCCAATTTTTTAACTTGAGCGACACAACCTTCATCTTCACGCATCACCGGCCAGTAGGCTTTAGTGATATTTCCCCAGTAGCCTTTGGGGTCAGTTGCGGCTTCAACTGCATTGCCGCCGTCAATTAGCGTATGACCGTTAGGATGAGTGAGTAAGAAAAATGGAATCGGAATTTCATAATCGGCTCCGTTGCCTTGATTCATCTTGATGTAGTGAACTTTACATTTGATGGTTCCGGTTTGCAGCATATACAGGCGAATATCTGACATAATGTTAACCTTTTGATTGGATTATTCATGTAGGTAAGGCCGGATCGTGGAGGATGTTAGCATATGTCATCCTTTGCGTTGAGCTGATTTTATCAACATCAAGTTCTGTATGAGGAGGTCTGTGGGGATAACCTTTGGGGGGATTAGAAGAAATTACCTTATGTAGGTTAAAAGTGATTCAGAATAATTCATAGATCGTAATCACCCTTTTAACTCATTCGCGAAAAGGGTGATAAGACGTTATAGATTATGAATTTCATCGTGCTTCAATGTTATTTTTAAGGGGGTTTAAGTTGGAATAATCGAATGTTCTAATTTCCTCGTTAAAGCCGGTCACTTGTTCAGAAATAAGCTTTGTAATTGAAGAAGGTCCTTGGCCCATCGCTTTTTTCATTAAGATCCTATAGGGGAGAAGGCTTGCTCTATCGGCAGAAGAAGGATGTTTACATCTATAAATCACTTGCTTCCCATGTTTTTCACGTTTATACCCAAAATTGAGAAGACCTAATATCTCTCTCGCGGTGACGATATGGTAGCCCTGTTCATGATTCCATAAATTAGACGGGGCTTCGGCCGACATTAGATGAAAATCTGCGTGTCTATGGATACCACCAAGTACCCAACAATCATTTATCACATCGGTCCATTTATCTACCATTAAAATATTCCCCTGGGCGTTTGGGTTCCATGAATTCTCACTTTTTTCTCGGCCGAGTCCGAGTGGCTTAAGCAATCTATCCTGCTGAACATCGCTAACTCGACCAATTAGCATCGGTCCACTTGCTGAAAGGGCTTTACGATAAACTAACCAGCAATACTCGGTTAGATCATTAAGATAATTTTTACGCCTTTGGTTGTTAGGAAACTGATTGGAAAGATTTTCATGAACAACATCTTTATCTTGTTCCCACAAGAATGGATTGACCTTTTTTTTGTAACTTAGCGACTCTAGATCTCGCCTTAATGTCAACATTGCATATTTCATATCTTATACCTCAACCGTTTATAATAAAAAAAAGTTATATCAAGCCACACTAATTTTTATAGCAGTAGTTTATGAATTAGTCCAATTTGGTGATAATAACGTCAATTTACTGATTGAGGTATCGTTCGCTTCCATTAGCGCCGGTGGCGTTCGGCGCGTCACTGGAGCCAGGTTAATTTCTAATGTAACCATAACCCCGTGTTTTTTAATCTGCTAAATCGGCATAACCTCTAACACCAAATTTTGATTTAGCTGATTTTACGGCATCTAGAACCGCAGCAGCCATGACCTCAGCCGCGAGAATACCAACCGTATTTACCGATGAGTCCACACCACCTGTTGCCGCTGCAAAAATAGTATCTCCGTCACTCATGGTATGAACAGGGTATATCGTTCTCGCCAAACCATCATGAGCCATCTGGGCGACTTTTTTCATCTGGCTTTTGTTCATGTTGGCGTTACAACAAATTATGCCAATAGTCGTATTTACTCCCTGAATGAAATTATTATCTTTATTATTTTTTATAATGTAGGGCATGAGATCGATAAGATGACCGTTTTTATCACATGCACCGGCAATGGTTTTACCATTTTTAGGGTCTCTGATTTCCCCGACAGCATTCACAACAACCATTGCGCCAATTGTCAGCCCCCCAGGTAATTTAACCGATGCGGTGCCAAGGCCGCCTTTCATGGCTTTGTCAAAACCGGCCATTTTACCTATAGTGGCCCCGGCGCCTGCGCCAGTATTTCCCGATGGAAAAGGGGTTACAGAAGCGTTTTGCGCGGCAAGATAGCCCATTTTAGCGTCAGGGCGAACAGCCGGATCGCCAAAGTTTAGATCAAAAATTATTGCGGCAGGAACGATAGGTACGACAGTGACACCAACATCAAAACCTTTTTTCCTTTCTTCAAGATAGCGCATTACGCCAGAGGCGGAGTCTAATCCAAAAGCACTACCTCCACTTAGCACTACCGCGTTGGCTTTCTGAACAGTATTAATGGGATCTAAAAGCTCGGTTTCCCTTGTTCCCGGGGCAGAGCCTCTGACATCAACGCCACAAACAGCTCCGTTGTCAAAAATAATGATGCTACAACCAGTTTGTTGCAACTCATCTTCAGCATGCCCAACCTTAACTCCCGGTACATCCAAAATGGTTCCATTTGTCTTATGCATAAATGTTCACACCTTAAATCTCTAAAATAACTCATTAAGGGTTTTAATGATTTTCGATGTGAATCATAGCAAAGGAGACCAAACAAGCTGTGATTTTTAGTGGGAATTGTCTTCCCTGTCTCTTGCAGTGTCTCCTTCTTGAAGGGATATCTCGGCTGCCAGCGTTTCAAGACTAACTGGCGATAGTGGAATGCGAGGGGATGGTATTGCCCAATGTTTGATATCGTGGAGAATGGCAGAACAGATTTTTCCCTGACAAGCTCCCATGCCGCACCGCGTCGCCATTTTTGCACTGTTCCAATCCTGAAATGGTTCGAGTTCGTTTAAACTCACATCTTCACAACGACAGATCAAGGTATCGAGGGGAAGCGCTTGTGTGATCTCTTTGTTTAATTTAAACGTTTGTGCTACCGCTGTGGCAAAATGTTGCCATTTTATTCGTTTCCGCCGCCATTTTTCAGCCAGTGCGTATTTACCACTCGCTGCAAACCCGGCGATAAATCCTTCACAAAGTGCCAGTTCACTGCCGCCGATACCTGTACATTCTCCCGCTGCATATACACCAGGTATAGTCGTCTGTCGCCACGCATCTACTTGAATGTTTCCTTGTTCATCCAGCAAGCAACCAAGCAATTGCGCCAATTCTGTATTTGGTCTTAAACCAAAACCGCATGCTAAACGCGTACAGGATAATTTCCGTTTTTGCCCTTTATTGCTGATATACACTCCTGTCAATCTGCCTTCTACCGAGGTTTCTACTCCTAACACCATACTGTTTTGGTAATAATTTTTAAGTGGTATGAGAGAAATGGCTTGATACAACTTGTCTGGCCAGAGTAGTAGTCGCAAGCTAAACGAAAATAGGCGGTGTAAAGGCGCTTGTTCAATGATACCAACCACGTTCCCTCCCGCTTTTTTTACTGTCTCCGCAACCGAAAGTAACAGGGGACCGCTGCCGGCAATAACAACACGCTCACCTGTCATAGGGAGACCACTTTTTATCAGCGCCTGTAATCCGCCTGCACCGGTGACACCCGGTAATGTCCATCCGGGGAAGGGAAGTAATTTTTCTTTGGCGCCGGTACAAAGTATGATGCGTTGGTAATGAACCATTCGGTGTCTACCTGCCATTTCAACAATCACACATTGGCTGTCTATTGCGACCACTTTACAATCCGATAAATAGATTAATGCATCTTCTGATAGTACCGATAAATAATGTTTCGCCATCGGTGGTAATGTATGAAACGGCCCTTGACGCCAAATTTGTCCGCCTGCTCTGGGATTGTCATCAATCAGGATAACGGATTGTTGTCCTTGTATCGCAGCTTGTGCGGTAGCCAATCCCGCCGGCCCTGCGCCAACAACCAGTACATCACAGCGCAATACCGTAGAAGAAGATGATGTTGCCATGTTCAGATCCTCTCGACTTTCATACCCATCTCACAAACTGTCTGACATGCTACATGACGGCGACCATTAATCATCAAGCGGCATTCTTGGCAGATCCCCATACCACAAAAAGGCACTCTCAGTTGATGTGACACAGATATACGACAATGTTCATCACCGGTATAAGCTAGCGCCGCCGCAACAGTAATCCCCGCAGGAACCGTGATCAGTTCGCCATCAATAAACAGAGCAGTGAATGGTGTTTTTTTGAGTGTCATGGCAACCTCTGACGAGTCATGGCAGTAAAACGGGTAGGTTGGTAAGGCAGTGGATCAATCTCCGTTTTTTTATTCAGCATCAATGCAGAGATGATTTTGGCGCTGCCCGGTGCGGTGGTAACACCTAATCCCTCATGGCCTACAGCTAGCCATAGCCATTCGTAATCAGGATGTTGTCCCAATAGCGGCAAGCCATCTGGAGTCGCGGCACGAAAGCCGGACCAACAACGTAAAATATTCATCTGACCAAGCTGAGGTAAAAAATGAAGTGTGCGCTGGAGCATAGAACGGAGTAGGGCGAGATCAATAGTGTGTTGTTCGTTATGGAACTGACGTGAAGAGCCAATTAAAAGCTGACCGGTAGGGCGGGCCTGAACGTTGAAAGCGATTGACGTATCATCCGAGGTATGTGTACTGGCGCTATACCCTAATTCCACCAGTTGATGGGTGATGCTGGTGGGGTAACGATCTGTAATCGCCAATTGCCCTTTTTTAGGAACAATCGGTAATTCAGGTAACAGATGTGTACTCCACAGCCCATTTGCTAGCAATATCCTCGGCGCACAATATTTCTTTCCATCACGTAGCACAACGGTTTGAGGCTCTAAGGTATGCACCTGTCCTTTAATAGACCAAATCTTTTCATTACAGCTAGCAAGAAACCAATGTACGACATTCGGTGCATAGACAATTCCATCCTCAGGAACACACAAACCACCAGCAATCCCACTTCTCACCATCGGTTCCACTTGATGAATTTGTGTCGCTGTCATTGGCGTATTCTCAATTCCATAGGAGGCAAGGCGTACGCTTTTTTCCTCAGCCAGTTCCATTTCGTCCTCTGCATCCGCCAGCCAAAGTGTGCCGCATCTACGCCATGCACAATTTTCTGGCATATGTGAGGTGAATGTTCGCCATATATCTAATGAGTAACTACTCAGCGCCAGTTCCGCAGGATTATCATCCATACACACAAGATGCCCCATCCCTGCCTGTGTTGCCCCTTTACCACCATCATCAATTACAGCGACTCTCAAACCATCCTGTACCAACTGATAAGCACACGCGGCTCCAACGATGCCAGCACCAACGATAATGACATCTGATATTTGGGAGGGGGTCATACATTGATTCCCCAGACAAAAGGATCGCTCTTGGCAATGATTAACTTGTTATCACCGTAAACATGCGCTGTTCCCCGGATCACTGGGGCGATTTTCTGACCAACCCACTGATATTGGGCTTCAAAAACACTTCCGATAATGCTGGATTGGCGCCAAATCTCACCCGGCTGCAATTTTCCATCCGCCGCCAGGCAGGCTAATTTAGCACTTGTTCCAGTGCCGCACGGTGAACGGTCATAGGCTTTCCCCGGACATAACACAAAATTACGACTATCTGTATCGTTATCAGGAGCGAACAATTCAATATGGTCGATACATTCACCGTTTTCACCGGTTATCCCCGCTTGTTCCAGTGCCTGCCTAACGGCCCAACTGTATTGCGTGAGTTCATCGATATGGTGGGGGGTTAGAGACATGTTGTGCTGACCGATCAGAAAAAACCAATTTCCGCCCCAGGCAATATCTCCATTAACATCACCCACGCCAGGCACGTTCACGGTGACATTTTGCTGATAACGATAAGAGGGAACATTATAAACAGACACTGTTCCATCCTTATGGAGCACTGCCTCTACAATCCCAACAGGGGTCTCAATTTTATATTTGCTAGGGTTCAACCAGCCCAGATGATAGAGCGAAGCGATAAGGCCCATAGTGCCGTGGCCGCACATGCCTAAATATCCTGCGTTATTAAAGAAGATCACCCCCATATCGGCGTCAGGTACAGTAGACGGACATAAAAGCGCGCCTACCAACATATCATTCCCTTTTGGTTCAAGAATGAGAGCCTTGCGCCAGTGATCAAATTCGGCTTCAAAGCGTTGACGCTGTTTGGCAACGCTTCCTTTGCCAAGAGATGGAAATCCTTCGATTACCGTGCGGGTAGGTTCTCCACCCGTGTGTGAATCAATGACACGAACAATCTGATACTCATGTTTATCCGCCATAAAGCCACCCGATTAACGTATTTTTAATCAATGGTGGCGTACTATTTCATTTGTCGCTTGATGAATTTCATACTGCAATATGCTGAAATCAGCACAATGAAAAAGTCACTGAATATCATAGAGACATTTCAATAGAGTAAAGGTAATAAAATGAAAAATTATAAATAAACCTGATGAGTGTTGTTTTTGTTTTTACCCGAGAAATTTATAAATTAATCTATAAAATCAAATAGGTAAATAAGAGTGGTTGGAATGACTTTCTGTGACAATGACAATTATCACATGAATATAAAATAGTTCTTTTGAATATTGCTAATACTTTGAATCTGATATTTATCTTTTTAATCAAGGTAAATAACTAAACATGAGTCAAAAATCCCATTTTAATGGTCATAGACTGGAGATATCGATGATGAATATATACCAGAACAATGAAAAAAACGGCATTGGCACAAATGGTCATGATGCTTGTAATGTTGAGTTTTTATCGGCGCTTTGTAGTGGATTAGTTAATCACAAACCCAATAACCTGCAAGATATTCTCAATGCGGTTGCCTTAATTACACCGTTGTTAAATGCGATCCCCAGCGTAGTTTTCTTTATCAAAGATATCAAAGCGCGTTATCTCATTGCGAACCTTACGCTAGCCACACGCTGCGGATTTAAGTCGATCTCTTCGCTACTCGGTAAAACCTCTTCCGAAATCTTTCCTGCCCAAATGGGCAGTTGTTATACCGAACAGGATTTGCGTGTGTTACATCAGGGGATAATTATCCAAAACCAACTGGAGCTTCACTTCTATCATGGACGCAAAGCGGGTTGGTGCATGACGTATAAATTGCCATTGTATAATCAACATAATCAAGTTATTGGTATGGCAGGAATTTCTCATGATTTGATGGAAGTTAAGGAAAATCACCCTGTGTACCAAAGGTTGGCTATCGTTGATGATTATATTCGTGAAAATTTTAATCGAACAATTCGCCTCGAAGAGCTAACTCATTTAACACGTCTCTCGGTTGCTCAATTGGAACGTTACTGTAAACGCATCTTTCACCTGACGCCTCGGCAAATGATCCACAAAATTAGAATTGAAAAAGCGTCGGAATTGTTGGCTACAGCATTACCTATCACAGATGTTGCCTTGCAATGTGGTTATACGGATCACAGTGCCTTTACTCGGCAATTTAAGGCGTCAACTGGGCTTACTCCCAGTGATTTTCGTCAGTCAATAGGGCTGGAGTAATTTGCTGTTTTACTAATACTTCTATTCTTTAGGAATTATCGACTCCATCAAAGTCTCTCAGCTTTAAAGTTTGCCATTCCTATTATGCTGATTTCGTCATTGTTCACTGCGAAAAGTGACAAGCTTCTCTGATGCGAAATAGTCATCATTCCATCAAAACCAATGATCCACATTTTATTAACAAAATAAAAACAATTTACGTTTTAAATATCAAGTAAATAAATCCGTGACAATCAAAGGATAAGGCTATGAGCAAAAGAAAGGTTAGTTGGCATGGTGTTTTTCCGGCAGTGACGACACAATTTAACCCCGATTTTTCCATTAATTTGGACGCCACACAGAAGGTAATGACGAACCTGATTAAAGATGGGGTTTCCGGTTTAGTCGTCAATGGTTCTGTAGGGGAAAACACCTCTCTGTCTATGCAGGAGAAGCGTGCTATTGTTGAACTTGCAGTAGATGTCGCTGGTGGGCAAGTTCCCGTTCTTTCGGGTATCGCAGAATTGACAACCGATAATGCTTGCAAAATGGTCTCTGAATGCCGTCAGGCAGGGGCTAATGGGGTGATGATCATGCCACCTCTGGTTTATACCCCAACACCGAAAGAAAACAGGGCGTATTTCCGTACAATTGCTGCCTCTACCGATTTACCCGTCATGCTATATAACAACCCTCTGCTGTATAAAAATGATATTACGCCGAAAATGCTGATGTCTCTGGTCGATTGCGAAAATATCGTTGCATTTAAAGATTCATCAGGCAATACCCGTCCTTTTAGTGATATTCCCAATGAAACAGGCGATCGCTTTATTCTTTTTGCCGGTTTGGATGACGTCGTTTTGGAGTCAGTCGCAGTCGGTGCGGAAGGTTGGATTTCAGGTATGTCGAATGCTTTTCCTCGGGAAGGAGAGACTTTATTTCGTCTGGCTAAACAGAAACGTTATGAAGAAGCTCGGGAATTATATCGCTGGTTTATGCCGCTGTTGCATTTGGATTTTCGCTCTGATTTGGTGCAATGCATCAAGTTGTGTGAAGAAATGGTTGGTCGTGGTAGCGCCATTACCCGCCCGCCGCGTTTACCACTCGAAGGGGAGACATTGGCAGAAGTACGCGCCATTGTAGAAAAAGCCCTCGCTAATCGTCCTTCACTGCCCGATGTAGGTCTCTGAATTGGGCTGTAACCGTTTTCTGATACCCTGGGAGGAATCGCTATGTTGGTAACACATTCAGGTATGCAGTTTATTGGTGGTCGCAGGCAAGCAGAGGGAGAACGCTGTTTGCACAGCCGGCGAGCGGTGGATAACTCACCAATCGGTTATGCGTTTTATCAAGCTACACGACATGAGGTCGATCTCGCCGCTCAAGCGGCAGCCGATGCATTTACACGTTATAGCCAAACATCGTTAGAAGAACGTTCTGTTTTTTTAGCTAGAATTGCCGATGAAATTGATGCTCTCGGTGATGATTTCATTGCTCTTATATCAGAAGAAACGGCTTTGCCTCCCGCCCGACTTCAAGGCGAACGGTCGAGAACGAGCGGACAAATGAGGCTGTTTGCCACGCTGTTACGCCGTGGTGATATTCATGCTGCCCGTATTGATACTGCGCAACCTGAGAGAAAACCGCTTCCCAGAGTTGATATTCGCCAGTGCCATATTCCTCTAGGCCCTGTTGCGGTTTTCGGCGCCAGTAATTTCCCTTTGGCTTTTTCAACCGCTGGTGGTGACACGGCGTCAGCATTAGCTGCGGGTTGTACCGTTGTTTTCAAAGCGCATAGCGGCCATATGGCTACCGCCGAAATCATCGCAGAAGCCATTGAACGCGCTATTATCGCCACACAAATGCCCGCAGGTGTATTCAATATGATTTATGGCAATAGCGTGGGGGCAGATCTAGTCAAACATCCCATTATTCAGGCCGTTGGTTTTACCGGTTCACTCGCTGGTGGACGTGCGCTGTTCGATATGGCTGCGCAGCGACCACAACCTATTCCGGTTTTTGCTGAAATGTCGAGTATTAACCCGGTCATTGTGCTGCTAAACGCCTTAGCACAGCGGGGAAAGCAGATCGCCCAAGAGTTGGTGAATTCATTCACATTAGGTAGCGGTCAGTTTTGTACCAAGCCAGGAATAATCTTAGGTATTCGTTCACCAGAATTTGATCAATTTATTACTCACTTGACGCAGGAAATCACGCTTCGTCCGGCACAGTCAATGCTAAACCAAGGCACGTTGATCAACTATCAAAAAGGTATTCATCAACTGGACGATGAACCCTTAATGACACGGTTAGCCATTGGCGAACATCATGAAAATCAGGCAAGTGCAATGCTGTATCGCGCAGATATTGCTTTGTTGTTGAATAAAAAAGCCCTGTTACAAGAGGAGGTTTTTGGTCCGGTTGCTATTGTGATTGAAGTCGAAAGCCAATATCAGCTTTTACACGCAATTGACTGTTTGCAGGGGCAGCTTACCGCTACCTTGATTGGTGAGCACGATGAATTAGCAAATGCACATGAACTTAGTCGACGATTACAGAGCATCGCGGGCAGGGTGGTTGTCAACGGCTATCCGACAGGCGTTGAAGTATGTGATGCCGTGGTTCATGGCGGGCCTTATCCAGCGACTTCTGATGTGAGAGGGACTTCCGTTGGCACACTGGCCATCTGGCGTTTTCTGCGCCCGGTATGTTTCCAAAACTATCCCAAATCTTTACTTCCGCCTGCGCTGCAAGACCATAATCCGTTAAATATTTCTCGATTAATCAATGGGGTGATGAGCCGGGAAGTATTGTAAAACGCGCAGTTACTCCACGTTGACGTATATCAAATAAGAAACAGAAAAGGGCGAATAATTATGGCGCTATACGAAGCTTCTTCGCTGCCAAAATCCGGTTCAGGGCAGGGTAAATTTAAGAAACAGTTAACACTCACGGATTTAACCTTTATTGGATTAGGGGCTATTTTTGGCTCTGGCTGGTTATTTGCGGCCAGTCATGTGTCTGTTATTGCGGGACCAGCAGGAATTTTTTCTTGGGTGATTGGCGGTATCGCCGTGCTCTTACTCGGCATTGTTTATTGCGAACTGGGGGCGGCGCTGCCGAAATCAGGCGGCATTATCCGTTACCCGGTGTTTTCTCATGGTGAACTCATGGGGTATTTAATGGGTTCCATCACCTTAATTGCATTTTCCAGCTTAATCGCCATCGAAGTCGTCGCGGCTCGACAATATGCGGCGGCGTGGTTTCCATTTCTCAGTCAGCCTGGTTCTGGTGATCCGACTCTGACCGGCTGGCTGGTTCAATTTATTTTATTAGCGTTTTTCTTTTATCTTAATTACAACAGCGTGAAAACCTTTGCGAAATCTAACAATATTATTAGTATTTTCAAGTTTATCGTTCCGCTGCTTGTCATTATTGTCCTGTTTAATTATTTCAACCCGAGTAATCTGCAAGTTCACGGATTTTCTCCTTTTGGGATATCGGGTGTTGAAGCTGCGGTTTCAGCGGGTGGGATTATCTTTGCTTATCTTGGCTTAACGCCCATTATTTCTGTCGCTGGTGAAGTGGAAAACCCCCAAAAAACAATTCCTATTGCCCTCATTCTGTCTATTTCACTGTCTACGGTTATTTATGTTTTATTACAGTTAGCTTTCCTTGGCGGGATACCCTCTGATTTACTTCTTGGTGGCTGGAATAACATTGGACAATATTTTTCACTGCCGTTTCGTGATATAGCCTTAATCCTCGGTGTGGGGTGGCTCGCTTTTTTGGTGGTATGTGATGCGGTGATCTCTCCAAGCGGTACCGGGAATATTTATATGAATGCCACTCCCCGCGTAGTTTATGGTTGGGCAAAAAGTGGGACGTTATTTAATGTGTTTACCCATGTCGATGAAAAATCGGGGATACCGCGTCCGGCGCTCTGGTTGACATTTATTCTTTCTGTTTTCTGGACGTTGCCTTTTCCTTCATGGGAAAAACTTATCAGTGTCGTTTCTGCGGCGTTAATTCTGAGCTACGCATTAGCGCCAGTAACCGCTTCGGCCTTACGCCGTAATGCTAAACAGATAAAACGTCCTTTTTATGTTAAATGGTTTGCGATCATTGGCCCGCTTTCTTTTATTATTTCGGCTTTCATTGTTTACTGGTCTGGTTGGAAAACCGTTTCTTGGTTGCTCGGATTACAAATTGTCTTGTTTTTTATCTACTTGTTATTTAAAAATAAAGTTCTTATAGGCAAAGTGAGCCTGCGCCAACAGATAACTTCCTCCTTGTGGCTGATCGGTTTTTACAGTGCCATGATCATTCTATCTTATTTAGGCACATTTGGCGGTAAAGGTATTATTCCGGCACCCTGGGATATCGTTGCAGTGGCAGTGATCTCTTTAATTGCCTTTTATTGGGGAACTTTTAGTGCTTTACCCAATGCTATTTTACCAACCGAGGATGAAGATTAGTGCTGACGGATAAAGGGCAGAGCAGGGGATTAATGTTTAAGGTTGGCTCTGGAACTGACAGATGGTTCTATTAAAGCTCACTGAGTTGTTAAAAACAGTGAGCTAATTTTTTGTATTCTTAGGCTTTTGTCAGTCTTATTGGATTTTGGGTTTCAATAGCCTTTTCCATCATAAATCAAGCACCTTCTGCAATGCTTGTTGCTTCAGGAACCTCAATTAATTTTCCTGACCTCACATCATATATGTACCCATAGATGGAGATATTTGCGGGGACAAGAGGGTGGGTACGAATACGATGAATATCTTCAACTACGCTATCAACTTGATTGCTAATGGTAAGCCATTTGATATATTTCCCCTCAGACGATCCTGTACCGTTGCCGACATCTTTAAATCCCTCTTCCGTCATTATCGCGCTTTCCAGGCTGCTTTCTAGTAGATCGCCCATGATATTGTCTGTAAAAAGCTCCATCCCACAATTAGTATGGTGAATGACAAACCACTCTTTTGTGCCAAAAAGTTTATAGGAAATGATAAGTGAACGAATGGCGTCATCACTGGCTCTTCCGCCTGCATTACGAATAATATGAGCGTCACCTTCAGATAAACCTGCAAATTTTGCTGGATCTAACCTGGCATCCATACACGTCAATATGGCAAATCGTCTGACAGCAGGCAAACCAAGGTTTTTTTTATCGCCAAAAGTTTCTGCATATGCAATATTAGCGTCACTTATTTCTCTGATAACACTGCTCATCCTTCCTCCCTTCATATAGAAAATTAACTTTTTAATAAAGCTAGGGTATCCATCTAGATAAATGAATATGAGGCTGAAAATACAGATATATAAAAAAATTTTATGAAAAATATATACTCGTATCCTTTGTACTGGTCAAGTAAATCTTAAGTGTTTCAACAGACATTGTGATGTAATGATGTTTTCGGTGGAGAGAGTTGTACTTTAAAAAAATTCTAAGGTGGGGTATGGTTCGCCACAGCTTACCTACCCAATTTATGCACTATGCACAAGGATCCCATATGCGGCTATCTATTCGAACTTTATCAGCTTTTACATCTTTTGCTTTCCTCATTGCTCCGTTTTTCACTCAAGCGCATAGCGGCAATACTGATGGTATTAAAGTTGAAAAATTGCTTGAGACTGAAAAGTCTTGGGATGGCGTATATTATCAGGGATACCCTAAAGGCACTCCTCAGCTTTCAGTTCTTAAAATTACTATTGCTCCAAATACCAGTCTTGCCTGGCATGAGCACCCGATACCTAATGTGGCTTACGTGCTGGACGGGGTGTTAACGGCAGAGAAAAAATCCAGTGGCGAAAAACGTCTTATAAAGGCGGGAGAGGTGGTACCGGAGATGGTTGACAGCACTCATCGCGGTTACACAGGCAAAGAGGGCGCTACTCTCGTGGTCTTCTACGCGGGACAAAAAGATATCCCTCTTTCTAAACCCATTGAGTGAAAATCACTCTCAGGCACGCAGAGAGTGCACTTGAGACGACCTTTAACAACCTGAGAACTGTTGGCACAGATAACAAATAAGTGGATAGGGAAGTATGACCCCATTCAGGCGTGCCTCCTTAATCAATCAAACGAAGAGACGAATTTTATGGCACGAGTAACTAGTGTTACCCTTGGTGAGCACTTCAACGGGTTCGTTGGTGATATGATCCAATCTGGTCGTTATGGCAACACATCCGAAGTTGTCCGCGATGCTTTGCGCCTGATGGAGGCTCGCGAGCAGCGTATTCAGAATGTTCGTGAAATGGTGTTGGCTGGCCTGAATTCCCCCGTCAGTAAAAACAGCATGGATGATATTTTTGTAATGGCAGCGAAGGACTTAAATGTATAACTGCTGATATTAGCCAGTTGGCGGTCAGTGTCAACATTCCCGCCAGATTGGTCTTATCTGCACACTGGTGCGTATAATGTATATTATGTTAAATAATATTAGATGATAAACAACTTCACATAGAACTAGGTGATTTTTGACACCCTTTCCTGTTCTAGTGTTACGATAATTACGATAGGTTTTTTATATGTACATTGCATGTGTACACCTACTTCTACCTAAGGAGATAACCATGCAAACCTATACCTCAACTCAGGCCAGAGCCAATATTTCTGTGGTGCTGGATACCGCAGTCAATGGTGAACCTGTTGAAATCACCCGTCGGGACGGCAGCGCTGCCGTAGTGATCAGTAAAGCGGAATTCGAGGTGTATCAGAATGCAAAGCTGGATGCTGAGTTTGATGCCATGATGCAACGTCATGGTCATACAGTAGCAGCGTTGACTGACCGATGATTTGGGTGAGTGCTCAAGAAGTTATTGCCTTCCATGATCACATCCTGCAACGTTTTCCTGGCGTTGCCGGGAGAGTAAATCCTGGTAGAGCGCAGGCATTGATTTATCATGTGCAGAACTGGGTTCACTATGAAGGTGTTACTTACTTTTTGTAACCTGCCGCAACTTACTGAATACCATTGCCCTCCTCTCCTTTTGGTCTTGGATAAAGATATTTTGTGATCTAATTCTCTATTTAAGAAAAATGCCTATTAAATAAAATGTGACTTAGTTCACGTTATTTTTGTTCATCGCTTAATATTTAAGCGATTTAATTTTTCTGCATGAGTAAAATGTGATCTGAGAGATATAAATAAGGGGCGAAGAAGAGGAACTTGGTGATATTAATCACAAAAAAACTCGCGGTACGCATCTGAAAAAAGGCGTGATAAAGTGAAGGTGTTCAACAATCAACAGGCGTTATTTGGCGATAACGTCTACCAAACCTTATCTTCTCGTACCACGAGGTTTTGTCATGGTAACATCAAATATCAAATTAAAGGTACAGAATTTTGGGCGCTTTCTCAGTAACATGGTCATGCCCAACCTAAGTGCTTTTATTGCGTGGGGGCTTATCTCCGCCCTATTCATCCCGACTGGCTGGTTCCCTAATGAAACGCTGGCGCGACTTGTCGGCCCTATGATCACCTATCTACTCCCCTTGCTAATAGGCTATACAGGAGGCCGCCTGGTCGGTGGCGAGCGCGGTGGGACCGTTGGCGCTATCACAACCATTGGGGTCATCGCCGGCGCGGAGATTCCTATGTTTATGGGAGCTATGATCGCAGGCCCATTAGGAGGTTTTGCTATCCGTCATTTTGACCGCCGGGTGGAAGGTAAAGTTAAAAGCGGTTTTGAAATGCTGCTGAATAACTTTTCATCAGGCATTATCGGGATGTTCCTTGCAATACTTGCCTATCTGGCAATTGGTCCTCTAATCGCTGAAATATCAAAAGTTCTGGCTGCCGGCGTGAATGTGATAGTCACATATAATCTACTGCCGCTGACGTCCATCGTTGTCGAACCGGCAAAAATCCTGTTCCTCAACAACGCAATCAACCACGGTATTTTCTCTCCCCTAGGGATTCATCAGGCAACTGAAACGGGAGCCTCTATCTTCTTCCTGATTGAAGCAAATCCAGGGCCGGGGTTAGGTGTTTTGCTGGCTTACATGTTCTTTGGCAGAGGTAATGCCCAGCATACTGCTTCCGGTGCGGCCATCATTCATTTCCTTGGTGGTATTCATGAAATCTACTTCCCGTATGTATTAATGAACCCTCGTTTGCTGATTGCCTTGATCCTTGGCGGCATGACAGGAGTTTTCGTCATGGGGATATTCCATGCTGGACTGATTTCTCCGACATCTCCTGGCTCTATCTTTGCTGTACTGCTGATGACGCCGAAATCTTCTCTTATTGGTGTAGTTCTTTCAGTGTGTAGTGCAACATTGGTCTCATTTCTGGTATCAGCCATTTTGTTGAAGAGAACCCGTATCGGTGATGAAGACGCTTTGAGCCATGCCACTCAGCGTGTACGTGAGATGAAAACACCTAACTTGGCGAATAAACAGAGGAAAGCCGCTCTGACAGACCGCCATAATAAAAATTTATCCCACGTGAAAAAAATTGTGGTTGCCTGTGATGCAGGTATGGGGTCAAGTGCTATGGGCGCGGGCTTACTAGCGAAAAAAATGCATGATGCGGAATTGGCTGACATTTCTGTTACCAACATGGCGATAAACGATCTGAAAGATGATGTGGATATCGTGGTGACGCACCGAGATTTGACAGACAGGGCAAAAATCTTTGCGCCGGGCGCCATTCATATCTCACTGACCCATTTTCTGAACAGTCAGGTATACAGCGACCTTGTTACCCGCCTGATAGCAGAAAAGCATCCGAATGCGGCAAACGATGGCAGGATTGCGCGCCAGCCTATCGCTGCTGCCAATGATGAATATTATGACCCAGAAAACCAAGAGGAGCTGCTATTTACACTGAATGAGAGCCATATTTACCTTAATCTGACCGCACAGACCAAAGAAGAAGCGATCCGTTTTGCTGGCAACAAGATGGTGGAAGGTGGTTATGTCGAACCGGACTATGTGGATGCGATGCTGGCAAGAGAAAAGCTAACGTCTACCTATCTGGGGGAATCTATTGCCGTTCCTCACGGCACGATTGACGCGAAAGACCGGGTGCTTAAAACAGGCATCGTGATTTGCCAGTATCCGGCCGGTGTTCAATTTGGTGAAGAGCCTGATGAAATCGCTTGTCTGGTGATAGGTATTGCGGCTCGTAGCAATAAGCATATTGAAGTCATTGCCCACATTACCCGCATGCTTGATGAAGACGGCGTGATTGAGCGCCTGAGCAAAACGCAGAATGTTCAGGAAGTGCTGGAAATCTTATCAGGGAAAGTGCGGCTTGAGCAGAGAGGTTTATCATGAAAGTGATTCATTTTGGCGCCGGTAATATTGGTCGAGGCTTTATCGGTAAACTTCTGGCTGATGCTAATTCAGATATGACATTTGCTGATATTAATCAGCCGCTGGTTGACCAGTTGGCACATAAGCAGTCCTATCAGGTTCATATTGTGGGCAAAGAACAACATCGCGTTGAAAGCGTGCGACAAGTAAATGCCATCAATAGCACTGATCCGAAAACAGTGGAATACATTGTACAGGCTGACATGGTGACAACCGCCGTTGGCCCGCAGGTATTGGAGAAGATCGCCACAACATTGGCAAAAGGCATCATGCTGCGCAAAGAAACAGGCAATGACCGACCTCTGAACATTATTGCCTGTGAAAATATGGTTCGCGGAACCAGCCGGTTGAAACAGCATGTACTAGCAGTTATTCCACAGGTAGATCATGAATGGGTACAACGGCATATCGGTTTTGTTGATTCAGCCGTAGACAGAATTGTGCCGCCAACAGATGCCGCCAACGATGAGCCTTTGGATGTCACCGTTGAAACATTCAGTGAGTGGATTGTTGACCAGACACAATTCAAAGGGGAAATCCCGGCTATCAACGGCATGGAACTGACCGATAACCTGATGGCGTTTGTGGAGCGTAAACTGTTTACCCTCAATACTGGCCATGCCATCACGGCTTATTTGGGACAACTCTTCGGTCATAAGACGATGTGTGCCGCAATCAATGATCCTCAGATTCGTACCATTGTTAAAGGAGCAATGGAAGAAAGTGGTCGGGTGTTAATAAGGCGCTACAGTTTCTCCCCTGATAACCATGAGCAATATATAGAAAAGATACTGAATCGCTTTGCTAACCCCTATTTACAGGATGATGTAGAACGCGTCGGGCGTCAGCCGATACGTAAACTCAGCCCGGAGGACAGGTTAATTAAGCCGTTATTAGGGACTCTGGCGTATCATTTGGCGAACGATAACCTGATTACAGGCATTGCTGCGGCTTTGCATTTCAGGAGTGATTCTGATCCGCAGGCTGTAGAAATGAGAAGGATAATTAACGAGGAAGGTATAAAACAGGCAGTTCTCCGTATTTGCCGACTGGATGTTCAGTTTCCTATTATTGAGCGTATATGCAGTGAATATCAGCGCTTAGGGGCACTTATGCGGTGAACACGGTAATCAATTTCTACATTTAATAAAACTGTTAAAATTCACTTCATGGCTACAGGGAACAACCTCGTTGTGAAGTGAAAAATCATCATGGAAAATAGACAAAAAACAGAAAACCAACTCCTCGAACGGCTCAACAAGCGAACTGAGGTCAAGCCATTTATTCAGGAAGTGATCCACCTGATAACGGGAGCTATTGACCAGTTGATGCTAAAAGTTTTCCGTAAAGATGATTATGCCGTGAAATATGCTGTTGAACCGCTCCTCCAGGGAGATGGCCCGTTGGGCGAACTGGCGGTCAGACTTAAATTGGTTTATGCGCTTGGCGCTATTTCCCGTGAAATCTATGAAGACATCGAACTTTTTCTGGCTTTAAATGAAACGTTACAGCAAGAACAGCAGCGCTATGAATTTACGGATGATGAAATCATCCGCCCTGTCAGGATGTTGCACTGTATGGGGGTTTTGCCTGAGATGATGCGCTTTGACCAGCCAGAGGATGTAATTGATCAGCAATTGATTGATTTACAAAAGTACCGATATAAACAAATGGTGCGTTCTTCTTTGGTGCTGGCAGTGACGGTATTAGTTACCGAAATTTTGGATACGGGAGAGATTGGAATAGGGATATAAAGGCCGGACTCGCCAAAGTGGACAGCATCGCAGTATTACAGAAGGATAGATGCTCCATGTTGTCACCCTCCTCTCCTACTTTTCTGGATGAGTACACTGGTATTTTTTGAGGCTCATGTTTGGTTATGTTTGACGATTAACCTTTAAATTAAATTCATTTTTTACATGAAAATATAAAAAGTGAATTTATTATGAAAAATAAAAATGATGTTTTTTGGAATCATGAATGTTTTTATTAGGTAGTCACATAATTACGATGAGAGTACTTATTAGGAAGTATTATAGTTAATAGATATAGCATTTGAAGGCAATAATTATAAAAAGAATTTTTTACCATAATTATTCTGAAAAATAATGAAGTAAAATGTTTGCTGTTAATCACATTAATAACATCCAGAGTCAGGATAGTTGACATTATTACCAGAAAATCCATTCGGCGTGAGTGAGTAAAATATAAACCATTTCAATTGTCAGCGCCGACTTTCCCTTATTTAAAGTACCACTATATTGTTACCTTTCCAGATTAAATATGTGAGTAAGATCATAAATTCCAGAGGGGTTAAATATACTGACATTAAAGATAGTTTCATGGAAAACTATAGGAAAATAAATTGTCATTATATATTAGATTTGCCCTTTTTGATTTCTGTTACTATTATGGTAAATGGAATTTAGGTTTCCAACCTAATTCCACCTAGGATGAAAAATATGAGCAGTTTTTGAATTTTAAAATTGTAACATCATCGATGTGGTGATTTATATTTATCACGCATTATCACATATGATTTTGGTAAATAATACGTTTAAATATGTAAATTCTGAAACTATTTAAGGAGAATCTTATGTTCAAGAAATTATTAACAGTTGGGGCATTGGCAACAGCATTAATTGGAGGGGTTGGGACTGCATCGGCAGGACCTTGTAATTCTCCGGAACCACAACCTATTGGTGGCGGTAAGTATTATAGATATGTTATTAATCCTTATGATAATTTTGCCAATTCATTTTCGGAGAGTACTAAATATGGATGGATAACATGGCATTTTAAACATCGTATTGGACCTTGCGAATTTCATACTGGATATAATGCTTTCCAAGCTTACTATGAAGGTAGAATAAATTAAATTTTTTTTAAGAATACAAATAAACCTCGTTAGAAATAACGGGGTTTTTTCTTTTGTTATGAAAAATAATATAAACATAATATTTCTCTTTCGATGAAGATTAAACAGATTTAATCTTCACAGAATAATACCTTATCCATAACGCAATAAATATCAAAATAATAGAAAAAACCGATACAGACAGAGTAAGTTCCTTAAAAATAAACCTGCTTATATTTATCCCTGATACCTCCCAGGATAAAAACAATGCTACAGGGCATGTTAAAAAATCTGAGATAAACCCAATAACAATTAAATGGTAAAGTTTTCTTTTGTTCGCTCTTTGAATAATAGGGTTCAATTTTTTCTGATATCGCCAGTACTTCATGGTGAGGTAAAATAGTCCTAATAATGAACTAAGATGCTGTAGGATTTTATATATACTTATCCCCTGCCCGTTGGTAATGGAATGAAAAATGCGGAATTGTAATAGAGGAATTAGCTCGACAAAAAAACCTTTATCGTGTGTGAATGCATCCCAGACAATATGGGTTACAGCTCCTAGAAATAACGACAGTACAAAAACAACTCCGTCCTTATAACCCTGTTTTTCATAACGAGTAAAAGGTATTGGGAAAAGAACGGATAAAGGATATGACAAAAGACGTACAATTAAAAATATCAATAGACATAAAGGAAATGCGGTATAAAACCATCCGGTTAAATGATGCGCAGTGGTTGCTATATCATATAACCCAACAGAGTAGAAGAAATCGGGAGATAAACTACCCATAATTAGCGCCGGCAAATTCAATAACCTTCCCCCCGGAAGACTTTTCAAAGGAAAAACGGCTGCTGGATGTGAAAATGTCCACGGCATTGCGAAAAATCCTGAAATAAATGTTAAAGTCTGCGATAGGAAATTTTACCATTGGCCGTTCTTCTGAACAATTACCGCAGATGAATTTAGAGATTTCCAATACTACATCGTATTGTTGAAGCATGTTGTTGAAGGATGGTAGTTACCGATTTCGATTTCAGATTTAAAACCTTTAATCAAACTCGGTAACTTGTTTTTTTAAATTGAAGTGTCAGATTGAGTTTGAGCTAAGACATTATGTTTTTTTAATATCTCTTTAACTCTATCTTTAGGAATGGAAAACGAAGTATTGCCATTTCTCCCAACCATTTTTTTGGCGGCGATCATAGCATTAATTATTGCTTCTTCTGTCGCATTTATTGTGGCTTCATACAAAGGATCTAATTTGTCATTTGACAATATTTTTATTGTTTTTACATCTTTTCTAGAGAATGCATCACTATTTGCGGTTGAGAATGCAATAAATATCTCACCGCTGGTATTTCTGGCCACCCCACCTACCTTTGCCAGTCCAAGAGATACTCGTTTAGCTATTTTATCTAATTGGTGAGGAGCTAATGGCGCATCTGTGGCCACCACTGCGATTATAGAACCGGCATCCTTTATTTCTTTCTTGTTTCCATGATATATCGGCTTGAGATCCTGTATTTCTTTACCAACTGGAATCCCAGCAATAATCAAATCGTCCCTATCGCCAAAGTTGCCTTGAACAAGAACGCCAACAGTATATCCGCCATCTTTTTTATCTAGAATTCTTGATGAAGTTCCTGTGCCTCCCTTAAACTTAAAAAGGTTCATTCCCGTTCCGCCGCCGACATTACCCTCTTCTATCGATCCTGATTTAGCGCTATTCAACGCATGATACACATGTTCTTTCTTTACATGCATACCGTTTATATCATTTAATATTCCATCCCACGTTTCTGCAACCACAGGTAATAACCAAAATAGATCATCTTTTAGTGGCGACGTTAGATTATTATCAAACATCCAGCTAATTGTTGAATCTCTAACAACACCAACACTATGAGTATTGGTTATTAATATTGGCGTTTCCAGGAAACCACTTTCTTTGACCCATTGATTGCCGGTCATATCTCCATTTCCATTTAAAGAGAATGTACTAGAAAATACCGGGCTAAATTTCTTTCCTTTTGGCAATATAGCTGTTACGCCTGTTCTTATTGGGCCTTTGCCAACCTCTAGCTCTCCATCGCCTTTTATTATGGTTGAATAGCCAACTTCTACACCACTAACATCTGTAATCGCATTATATTTCCCGGTTACTCCAGAGAAAGGAATGCCTAAATCCCTTGCTCTAATCTCATTGGCTAAAGCGTTAGAAGCTATCACTGTCGATATAGATAAAATTATAATGTTTAATATTTTCATAACTACTCCTTGTTATACCAAATTAACTCGAAGGTTTAAGATTCAGAACACGAAGATCCAATACGAAAAGGATTCGTTTTTGACCAGTCGATATACTCTTTTGCACTATTACGTGATTATATTATTCAGATTCATAATTTATTGTGATATTCCGCTGATATTTAGCAGGGAGTAAGTCCATGATTGGGCGCTTCACGCAATTAAGTTTTTCGTCTTGGATAAGCACCATTGCTTGTGGCGCATAGTCAGAAATCAGTTCTCGGCACATACCACATGGGGACACGATATTAATCGCTCCGTCATGAGAGTGATAAACAGCCACTACTGTGTCGATGTCGGCAGAGCCGTATTCCGTCACAGCACGCCCAATCGCAATGGCTTCTGCGCAAACTGCGATACGACCAACATTTGCCTCAAGATGTACACCCGTTACAATTTCGCCAGAGCGCAGACGCAGTGCGGCACCTACAACATGCCAATCTGGTTTGTATCGAGATATGATCGCCGCTTTTGCCGCTTCAATTAGGGAAACATCTTGCTCTTTAAGAACGACGTTTTCGTTGTTTGAGACCATGACTATTCTCTCATTATCTCTAATTGTTGTTTGGAAGTTGAAGATTCTTATTTCTCTTTGTCACTATCAATAACGCTCACCGATCAAGTGAGCGTTAAATTCTGTATCAGCTATAAAGCCACTTTTTTGTTTTGTCACACAGACTTTCTATAATGGCGTATTGATACCCTTTATGTTCATCCCTCTCTTTAGTTAATGTAATGCAATACTTCTCCAACAGCGTCAAAAAGACGATCCAAATCAGCTCGTTCAGCATTGAACATAGGCCCGAATTGCAGCGTATCACCGCTAAAGCGTACGTAAAAACCCGCTTTCCAAAGTATCATGCTGGCATCAAAAGGACGTACAGCGGCATCACCGTCACGGGCAGCCAATTCAATTGCTCCCACCAAGCCACAGTTGCGGATGTCAGTCACATTTGGGCAGTTTGTGAGAGAGTGAAGGGCCATTTCGAAATGAGGGGCAAGTTCAGCAGAGCGCTGGATAAGGTGGTCTTTATCCAGCAGATCCAAGGTTGCCAACCCTGCGGCACAAGCTACCGGGTGTGCCGAATAAGTATAACCATGATTAAACTCCACAAGGTGTTCCGGCAGTGGTTGAGACATAAATGCCTCATAAATTTCACTGCTTGCCACTACGCCCCCCAGAGGAATGGCGCCATTGGTAATTTGTTTGGCAAAGTTAAGAATATCTGGCGTCACACCAAAATATTCAGCACCGGTCCAGCGCCCCATACGACCGAAGCCAGTAATAACTTCATCAAAAATCAATAAAATATTATGTTGATCACAAATTTCACGCAGACGTTGTAGATATCCTTTGGGCGGAATAATCGCACCGGCGGAACCGGCCACAGGCTCGACAATGACCGCCGCGATATTGGAGGCGTCATGCAGTTCGATCAACTTGAGCATCTCATCGGCCAACTCTACGCCGCCGGTTTCTGCCATACCTGGCGTAAATGCCATATTGGCCTGTAGCGTATGGGATAAGTGATCTACGTCCATCAACTGTCCGAACATTTTGCGGTTGCCGCCAATACCTCCCAAACTGGTACCTGCAATATTGACACCATGATAACCACGTGCACGGCCAATCAGTTTGGTTTTCGTGGGATGCCCTTTCACACGCCAGTAGGCTTGCGCCATTTTGACAGAGGTGTCTAAAGTCTCAGAACCTGAGCTGGTGAAAAAGACGTGATTGAGATCACCGGGTGTTAAATTGGCAATTTTTTCTGCCAGTTGAAACGATAAGGGATGACCGAACTGAAAGCCTGGTGAGTAATCGAGGGTACTCAATTGGGCTGCGACAGCTTTTTGAATTTCTGTCCGGGTGTGGCCCGCTCCACAGGTCCAAAGACCGGACAGACTGTCATAAATCTGGCGTCCTTTATCGTCTTTTAGCCACTGCCCTTCGGCAGCAACGATAAGGCGTGGATCGCGTTGGAAATTTCGGTTGGCACTGAATGGCATCCAGTGAGATTTTAAGTTTAATGATTCAGAATAGTGGGTTTTAGACATGGACAACTCCTTCCAAAAGAATGAAATTTGAGTTTAGTTCAATCTCCTATTTTTTCCAATAATGACGCATATTATTAGATCACAAATAATGTTGGACGTAATTAAATATTTAAGTTCTTTATCTTTAATCTTTAACCTATTTTACAGTTGTAAAGTAGAATAGAGAAAATATAGGGCGGATATGCCGCCCTATAAGAAGTTATAATAAGATGAATGAATTTGTTGTATGATGTTGAAATTACAATATTATAACTATGAATGTGAATTTGTAATCTTATAACTCTGAATGTGATGTTCTTTCTTCTCAAATTCCAAGGCTTCCTTGGTTATATCCAACAGATATTCATTGTTTTTATTATCTCTTAAAACGCCCCCTCTCTTTAAGGAATATATGAATTCAATACCAGATTTAACAATCCTTATCTCTTTCAATTCAAAATTAAATTTATTTTCAATAAATTCAATTAAATATATGCGGATTATTTTATGGACTTAATTTTCACTAGATATAAACTCTATATTAGCGCTTTGGAAGATTCCGTCATTCACTCCCCTATCCTTTTGACGGCATCAGTGACCTTGACAATGAGTGAGGGAGAAATGTCGCCATCGTACATTTCTCCCTGAACGCTGCTGCAAGTTACTTTAGTATTCTTTTAGGCATCAATGGAAATATCAGTGATAGGTATACATTGACAAGTAAGGCACATCCCTTGCTCTGAAGGTTCTAAGTCATTCAAGTGTTGCACTTCTCCGCTTTTTAATTTCACAGCACAACTTTCACACTGTCCAACCCGGCATCCACTTGCCATCTTTATACCCATTTTTTCGCTAAAATTAAGGAGTGTCCCTTTGTCAGGAGACCATTCAAGAAGTACGCCAGATTTTTCGAATTTAACTGCAAAACTCTTCCCATCTTTAATTTTTACCGGAGTTAGCGATCGGAATATTTCTTTATAGATATCAAAAGGCGGAACGCCTCGAGTGAGTAAACCTTCTTCGAAAGTTTTCATCATAGGAGCCGGACCACACATATAAAAACGAGCTTGCTGTTTAATCAGTGTTGCAGGAACGGCATCCGCAGTAATATATCCATGATGTTGGTAATTAATACCCTCAACATCCACTGGCAGCGGATTACTGTAATAGTTGATTACCTTCAACTGTTTAATTTTTGACTCAAGCTCTTTTAGCCTTTTAGAAAAGGCATGTGTATTGCTGTTTTGATTAGCATACAGCAATAAGAATTCAGGTTTTTCACCGTTAGCTGGAAGAGATTCAAGATAACTTATAAATGGCGTAATACCAATTCCTCCTGCCAACATAACAACAGGTTGCTTAGCATTAAGCGGAATAATAAAGTTTCCTCCCGGAGGCGTTAGATTCACCTCGGCTCCTGCGACCAACGCCCTATTAATGTATGAAGACATGACTCCTTCAAAAGTTTCCCCGTCAGAAGTTATGCCTTTCTGATGCCGTACGGAGATACTGTAAGTTTTTCTACCCTCCAGTGTTGCCGTTCCTGTCAAGGAATAGGCCCTGATAACAGGGTCATTCTGACCAGGTATAGCAGCTTGTACGGTGATGTGCTGACCGGGTTCATAATCAGGCAACATGCTTCCATCTTTTGACTCAAGAATAACCGTTTTAACACCTTTAACTTCGGGTTTTGTTTCTACAACACGAAACGTTTTACGATCCTGCCACGCTCTTCTCTCCGGGTTGAAATCTTCTGCGAGTTTAATATCACAGCGGAATGAACGGAGCGGAGAAGCGCCGCTGACAGGATCGCAAGAGTCGTCAGAAATGAGCGCATTATAGTTACTGCTGTTTTTTCCTATGACGGGAAAACCCTCTTTCCCATAATCGGGACACGCTTGCCACCAACCAAACTCGGCAATTATCGTATCGTAAGAAATATGATCATCTAACGATGCTTTAAAACGCGCCTTGCCGTTGCGGGTGATGACCTCTACCCAATCTTCATTTTTAATACCTTTCTCTTCGGCTAATCGACTGTTTATCTCAAGTTTCGGGTAAGGTGATTTTTTACGTAGACTGGCTAAACTTCTCTGTTGGCTATGACAATAGAAGCCATTTTTTACCGAGGTCAGTCGATAAGGGAAATGTGACTCAGCGTTTAAATTCTCTTTGGGTTCAGTGTATATCGGTAGTGGTGGATAACCATGTCGCAACAATTTCTCAGAATAGATTTCAACCATTCCTGTTTCGGTATCAAAACCTTTAACTGTGTTCTTTACAGGATCGATGCTTGCGTATTTTCGATCATGCTGAATTAATGGAATTGAAATTCCTGCCGGCTTTTTTCTTAACGCCTCTACGGTCAAGCCAATAGGCTCAAGAATATAATTCCATCCCGCTTCAACGCTGCCATTAAAAAATATCTCATTCATGCCTAAGCGACAGGCCAAATCGAAGACAATTTCATTATCTGACCGGCTTTCTCCCCGAGGTGAAATCATTCTTTGTCTTAACTGAACTAGCTCCTCTGCCTCGGCTGAAATCTCAAATCCTACACGTAGCCCTTCTCTTTCCCAAGGCGTATTCACGGGGAGTACGATGTCAGCATAATGTGCGGTGGGCGTTTCAAAGAGATCACAATGAACATGAAACTCAAGCTGTTTTAGCGCCTCGATCCCAATCTTGGTGTCAGCATGAGATGACAACATATTGGTACCAAATGCCATCATAGCTCTAATCGGGTAAGGCCGCTTGTGCAAGATTGCTTGATACAGATCTTGTGATGTTACCCAACCATCTAGTGGCGGCCCCAACGGTTTTTCCTTAAAGCCAAGGGCTTTTTCTTGCTGTTCCTTCGGCATAAGCCCGCGGGCATTCACAGGATTAACCGGGTGTTTATTGTACACTCTGTTGCTTCCCTGCGTGTCAAAACACCCCATTAATGCGTACAGTACGGCAATTGCTCGTTCAGTCTGGGTTGCATTGGTATGTTGAGCCACACCAGTCCAGGAGTGATAAGCAATTCGTTTGGAAGACATGATTAAATCTGCGGCATATAGGAGTTTTTCTTTGGTTATACCTGTGATTCTTTCTACATATTTAGGTGTATATTGTTGACACTCATCTATAAGTAGTTGGAATGCAGATTTACATTGTATTTTTTTATTTACATCTTCCGCTGAATTAATTGAAAATTCGCCGAATAAAGCATAATTATCATTTTCATCACATGGCACATTTTCGTGAATATCATACATTAGCGGAGACTGAGTTATGTTATTCCAGACAACATATCTGTTTTTCCTGGCTGAAATGTTTATATCTTTTTCTCTTAAGAAAAGACCATTATCATTTCGTACTAACAATGAGGCGTTCGTCCACCATGCGACAAACGCCTGATCATATCCTCTTCGGTTTATGATGATATTTATTAGCCCGAGGGCTAATGCGGCATCCGTCCCAGGATTGATGTTGAGCCAGTTATCAGATTCTTTAGCAAGAGCCGTATATCTGGGGTCCACAACGATAAGTTTGGCGCCTGCATTTCTTCCCGCCCCAATAGCTTCCGCTTGCGCAAGCCATGTATTTGTTGGATTATGCCCCCATAAAATAATCAACTCGGCATTTCTGTAATCAGCCACAGGAATATTGCACCCAAAGGTAAACTTATGTGCCTCGTCTTTATGCCAGTTACACACCTCTGTACCATTGCAGACGTTAGGGCTGCCGAAATTTCGAACGAAGCGATCTATCCATTCAAGGCTGTCACTAAGAGGTGTTCCACTTGGTGAAGTGATTGAGAAAGCAACCGATTCCGCACCAGATTCTGCCTTATAGAAAGCCAGTTTCTCAGCAACATACTTCAAAGCTTCATCCCAGGTGATTTTTTCCCAGCCTGGATCTGCGTCCCCTTTGGGATTTGTCCTACGAAGAGGATAAAGAATCCGGTTAGGGCTGTGAGCCAGTTCTGGGGCCGCTTTACCCTTCATGCACATGGCGTTGCCGGTCGGGTGTTTTGGGTTCTGCTGAATTTTTATCAGTGTATCGTTACGAACTTCGTTGATAGTGCCACATCTTGATCTACAGAGAGTACAAAATCCTTCTTTAAACTCACTTTTCATAAGATAACCTCATATAGCTTCACACAATGTTTACTTTGTGGTTTTTTCGGATGATTGATACCAGTACGTATTACTGGTTCCCTCTTAATTAATCGAAGGATTAACAACGTAATGACTCATTATTTCTATATTTTTCTCGTAAATTTCATTGTAATAGCAAATTAAATGAACAATTTCACGTATAGAAAGTTTTTGAATTTTCTATACGTGGCTTCACATATTGAACTAATGCATATTAATGTTGCTTACTTGCATTGTCTTTGCTGTATCCGGGACATAAACAACTTCTTCATTTATCCCCTCTTCTGCCTTGATGATTTGGGTGTAATATTGAGATGCTTGGTCAATTGTAAATATTGTATTAGGTGACCAAACCATCATCCCACTATACCCATTATTGATGACCGAGCGGGTAATATTCTGCACTGTGGATACCGAATTTTTTTCGGGGGAGACACCCAATAACAAATTTTCCTTTTTCATCCCGAAGTTAACGTACGGAGCCAGCTTATTGACACTGGCGTTGGTGTAAGTCATCTCGTAACCTGCATCCAGTAAGTTTGCTATGTTGGTCGGTCCCTTGAAATAGATATAATCTGACCACAGGGCCTTGGTCAGTACCTTGTTGGCAAATTTTGGATGGCTTTTGATCGCATCCGCTACCCAATAGAAGGATTGACGATTACCGGAGCATGTTGAATATTCATCATCGATGTTGATTCCATCCAGCCCGTATTTAACGACATCATTTACCATTTCATCGGCAAGTTTCGTTGCCGTTGCTTTACTCATATTACATGACCAACCTGCATTTTGATGATTGCCCAGATAGGATAATTGAACTCTAATGCCCTTTTTTTGCAAATTCCGCACCAGGGAAATATTTTCCTTGAGTATCGAACTTATTTCATCGTTGTAAAACAATACAGGGATATTAGAGATGCTGCTATTAATGTTGGCTGCGAATAATATAACATCGGAAAAAAATGGTTTTTCAGTTCGTTTCACAACAAAATTACCGATATCCTTGACATGTTGCGGTGAAGGATTGCTCAGAAATGTAATATTATTTGCTGCAAGAGATTGATTTGTTGCAAAGGCAACGATAAGTGCAACCTTCAACAGATTGATATTTTTTAACATCATGAATAAACCTCTTATCTTAGAATGAGTACACCATAAAATTCGCAGGCATCTTTGGAGCATTTCGAAATCTCCTTTCTCATCATGATTTCGTCAGTCTGCCAATTGCCTGCGAAACGGGCATATTATCTTTCTTTAGTTAAGGTTTATCTGTTGTTATCAAACCAGTAACGGGGAGACGATGCTCCCTAGATTGAGGTAGTTCAGGTGTCATAGGACATTTAAAATAGGTTAATTATCTAGATCTACATCAACTAATGCCTGTTCTCTACGCTCATTTACCAGTCGAATAAGCTCTTGATCGTCCAAAGCATCAAGTATCTGTTCGTAGAGTTCCGCAGGAATACAATAAAACACGGGTTGGTTACGATTCAGGATTGCTACAGGGTATCCAGCCCCGGCGTTAACGGTCGCCATAGGGTTTTTTTTAAGTTCACTAACGCTTGCGCTAATATCCGACAGAATTATGTTAGTCACAGAAACACTCCAAAAGAGTTGCTATTTTGTTACTGAATAATGCCCCGAATAATTTTGCCACTGGCAATCACCTTTTTACAGAGGAATCATTATTATGCCGCTTGATAAAAATGTTGAAAAATGGCTTGCTTCTACACCTGAGATTGCAATAGGAGAAAATTCCTCCTTGGAACAACTTCGAATCGTTCTCGAACATGCTCTTATCCAACAGCAGGGTGAATGGAACGATGCGACATATAATAGTAGCTTTACTGTCCCCGCAGAGGATGGTTTCCCCATTCCTGTTCGCATGTATGTACCCAGTGGAAAAGAAAAGATGAGTGATAAATCCGCGCTGGTTTATGCTCATGGCGGTGGGTGGTGCGTAGGAAGTCTTGATGCTTGGGATCGCCCTTGCCGTAAGCTGGCTGAATCAACAGGTTGTGTTATCTTCTCGGTAGACTATCGGCTTGCCCCCGAAAATCCTTTTCCGGTACCACTAACGGATTTCTATACAACTCTATGCTATATCACTGATCATGCAGAAGAATTTGGCATCAATACACAACAAATTGCGGTCGGTGGTGATAGCGCAGGTGGTAATCTCGCCGTTGCAGCTTGTTTGATGTCGCGAAACCAAAAAGGGCCTGCTATTTGTCATCAACTACTATTTTATCCAGCATTAGATGCATCAATGGAAACGGATTCATACGATAAATATGGTGAAGGTTATGTATTGACAAAACAGAAGATGACATTCTTTTGGCAGTCATACATCAATGAGTACAACAACAGAACAAATCCACTTATCTCGCCCTCTAATTTAACGCATTTTGAAGGGCTGCCAGATGCAACTATTTTGCTTTGCGAATACGATCCGTTAAGAAGTGAAGGAGAATCTTATGCACAGCAGTTAAGAGATGCAGGTGTGTCTGTGCAGCTTGAAACTATTGAGGGAATGGTACATGGTGCAATACATATGACTGCGGTGACGCCATCTGTTGAAATATTGAGGGCGTTCAGAATTCTGTGTCACGCTAATTGAGCGATTACAACGTTATCACATTATCCAAACGTCCTTCAAAGTAAATATAGAGTTGCGACAGCGTTAGATTCCAGCTCTGTATTGGCATTGTCCATTTTTCCTGTGCATTGAGAAGCCCCAGATAAAGCAGT
>NZ_RCWD01000012.1:0-127276 GCF_018448965.1 Photorhabdus hainanensis
CGTTTACCCAACTGAGGCTGGAACAGTTACAAAACTACAGCAAAGTCGGTACCGCCAAAACCAACTGTATCCTGCTGCGTCCGGGCAAAATTTTTACCCTGCAATCCCATCCCATAGAGGCCATGAACGACCGCTGGCAGGTGCTGTCTGTCACGCATTATGGGCAGCAACCTGTCGCGTCAAACGACGGCGGCGAAGGAACCACCCTGACCAACGAGGTCGCCTTTATTCCCGGACGACAGGACTGGCGGCCCCCTTACCGCTACAAACCGCTGGCGGACGGGGATGAAGTCGCCACAGTGGTCGGGCCGGGAAGCGAAGAGATTTATGTGAACGAACACGGCGCGATACGGATTCATTTCCACTGGAACCGTTACGATAAAGCGGACGACCTCGCGTCTTGCTGGGTACGGGTGGCACAGGGCTGGAACGGCAACGGTTTCGGTTTTATGGCGATACCGCGCGTCGGGCAGGAGGTGATCGTCAGCTATCTCAACGGCGATATCGACCGCCCGATTGTGACGGGGTGTACCTACAATGGCCTCAACCGTCCGCCGCTTGATTTACCGCTGGAGAAAACCCGTACCACCTTTAAAACCCGGACTCGTGGAGGACAGGGATTTAATGAACTGCGCTTTGAGGATGAAAGAGGCAGCGAAGAAGTGTTTATTCATGCTCAACGGAATATGAAAACGCAGATCCTCTGGGATAAAACCACGCAGATAGGCCATGACCAGCAAACAGAAGTGGCGCATAACCGCGCGGCGATAATTAAAAACGAGGATGAGGTGGGTGAAGGCATGCTGGAAATGGTGGTGATTATTGCCGGTGTCGCCGTTGTTATCCTTGTCACCTTGGCTGTCGCTGCGGCGCTGATTGCACTGGTGGAGATTTTAGTTGCCGCCGCCGCAGTGAGCGCCGCGGCGTTAGCTGCCGTCCTGGCAATATTGGCGAGTGTGACATTCGCCACCGCTTCATAATTAACGGAGAGAATATGGATACTTTAGATTATTTTACCCAGTTGAGATCACAACTGACCTCTTTTCTTTTTAGCAATGCTGATGAACTGACTGTTTCCCGTCTGGGTCTCTCGATTACCCTGTTTTTTAAACAGGGCTACACTCAGGAGAAAAAGCAACGCATTCTGGCCTGCTACCGGCGCTTTCGCGAAGAGTTTGGCACTCACCTGCGTTTTCATCGTCATGAACTGGAAGGGTTAAAAAAATATTCGCCGGAAAATATAGCCAAAGTGGAAGAAGGCATTCTTAATCAGAAAAAGAATCAGCCTTCTAGTTGGGTCGTCAGTGATGCTAAAAATCTCTATGAAGCCCCTCGCTATCTGATGCGCTATCTGGATTCTGATGAGGGTGATGGTGACGACAGTAGCTCTTACCTCAGTCTGGCATTGCCCTGGGATTATCTGAAAGAACAAGAGGGCATGGATCGTTTTATGACCTGGCTGGACTTTCTGTGTGAACAACTTGAACCTGACTGGGGAGACTGTGGTTACTGTCTGGTCTTACCCTGAGATTATCATGACTATTTTCCTCTGGAGTACCAACTAGCCCTGCGTTACCCTGCCCTGCAAGTCAACTCCACAGTTCACACCACGCTGGACGATTATGCCCACTCCATCCGAAGCATTAACTGGATCACCCTGCTGTCCAAACGATTTGTAAACCGACTGGGTGGGGAATTCTGGATACGTCAGGTGCTGCGTCCCTACCGGGATGTGGTGATTAGTTCTTACCGTGATGGCCTGATTATCCGGGCCGGTGAATACCCGGACTTAACGCCACTGCCGGGCCGTGTCCCAGAGAGTTATTTTGCCATTAACCAACTGATACGTCCGATACGTTTTGTTCCGGGAGAAGGTGATTCACTGCATTTTTATGGAGAGGGTCATTTTGATGATATTTCCACACAAGCCTGGTATGCCCGTTATGACCGTGGCCCGTTGCAAGTGACCCCTTTGAGAAGTGACCATCCGGCACTGGTTAGCGGGATCTGGCGAACCGATAGCCTGCCGGGCAGGCAGTACTTCTTTGCTCAGGGCGCGATGGCTTTCGATGTTGAAGGTGCAGAGAAGGGCACAACCCTCTGGCATTTAGTACGAGAAACGGAAAATATAACGGAGTAAATAATGCGCAGTGTCGTGGAAAGTAAAAAAATTATCCTTAAAGGCGATATCACAACAACCGGAGGCGAGGTTTTAAATGGTTCCGGTTTGGTAAACCAACAACTATCGGTTGCCTGTAAGGGTGACTCGGTGTTTTGTCCCGCCTGTAAACAAACCGGCGCGATTGCGGAAGGTTCTAACTTATTCAATATACAAGGAATACCTGTCGCGCTGGAGGGACACCTTGTTAATTGTGGTTGCCCGACCGGAGATTGTCGATTAAGGGTACGGTTATAACTATAAAATACTAAAGTCTTTAATTGAAAGGACGGTTTTAAACTGGGATTAAAGGTTATTTTTTTAACGTATGATTTTAATCGGTATCTGGTTTTAACCGTTTTTTTATCTTTTGGATATTAGCTTTTTGCGAAATTTAAACATTATGATATATCGTGGTTTTACGTTTAAACTAACATTAATCATATCCGATTTATTTTAACTGACATTGTTTTATAGATATGGTTTTATCGACATGGTTTTACCCACATTGTATTACTAGTATTGCTTTACTGGCAATTCTGCGTTTTTTGTAAATCATCACCCTTTATCTTTTCTTTGTAAATCAATAATCAATAGCTTGATAGTATAAAGACACCATTAATGCTTTTTAGGATAACTCTTTTCTAGCATTTAAATTCGGTTAAGTTAATCGTTTTATCTCTTCTTTATCGCATTTTTTATTGCTTTCTTCGTAAAATGATGGAGGGAAAACACTTGAGCGTTAATCTATTCTATTAATGTTATTTAACGTGATTATTGCTTTTCAGCTCTTGGTTAATGGTTAGTGAATTTCGACTAAATGTAATAGTATTGCTGATAAATGTTTAAACATAGTAAGGAACAGGCTGTTTTTAGTCACGCTATACCTTTTAAAAAGCTGGCATTAATGAGGTGCTTATTGTCTTAATCCTTAGTTAATTAATCACCGATAAAATGAAAATGTAAGTAAAAAAACAATATTAAAAACATGATAAGCTTGAGCAGTAGTTTTCACCCTGATGGGCTGTTTGTTTTTAATTGGAAATCTGCTTGCTAAATGATTTTTATTGATTAATTGTAGTGATTTTAATGATTTTTACATTTTCTGAATTGTATTTAACCTCCTTGTTTTCATTAAACTGATATTTAGGTTTTCTCCTTTTTCTGTATTTGACTTTTTAGGTTTAAAACCAGTGAGGGTGGCAGAACGGCTAACGGTATTAAGATTCCCTCCCATTTCTTTAATTATTTTTAATATTGTTAAACATTCTTGCTTTTCTGGTGTTAATCTAAAGAACGTTCGGTTTTCTACAATTATAATCTCTGATTTTTATAGTCTCTGATTTTTCGTAAACTTGTTGCAGTCAGGTAAAATCTTTTATTTAAGAAGATGGGTTTAATGTGGTTAATACTGTTAAATTTTTCTGTTAAATGTTTTGATAAGATATATTGTTGTTATTGGATTAACACTGTCATCTTTTCACCTTGTTTAATCAATTTAAAACCTGTTTTTCCTGATGTTTTCTCTTCTAATGTCCGAATGCCATCGGACTTTTTACCCGCTTTTAAAACCACACCGATAGATAAAAAAGGCTTTTTTTAACAATTGCCTGGTAAATCCTAGCCCAATGCGAGGGTGTCGCAAAAGGCCGGCATTGAAAATAAACCGCGATTTTGGGTAAATTTTTCTGACGCCCGGTGTGAATGGAAGGCATCAGTTGTTGTAGAAATGTCGTCATAAAGGAGCCGCGACAGTCACCCAAGGTTTTGCAGGGTATTCTCTAACGCTTGATGCAGTAATTCACGGTCGTGGCGGTAGGGAACATCCTGTGCTTCGAGTATTTGCTGAGTGATAATTCGGCCGTTAAGGTCGCTGATATCTGTACAAGGGCCAACAATGACCGCATCAATTATCCGGCTGCCAATTTTGTTTTCCATTATTTCCAGCTTATCTTTCAGCGTCAGTTCAGCAGCGGCGGCACTTAATTCTTTGCCAAGATTACCGATATAAATCATATTGGCACAGCTACGGCGCAGGGCTTGGGTGAGATCTTCAAGCAGCAGCAATGGCATCAAACTGGTAAAGAAGCTGCCGGGGCCGATGATAATCAGATCTGCCTGAGTAATAGCATCCAATGCCTCTTTGGTTGCCGTCGCGGGGGGATAAAGCATCAACTCCTGAGGAATACAGTGCAACTGATCAACATTAACTTCGCCATAAATGGTGTTGCCTTGATCATCTATTGCCATCAGGTCAACGGGCTGCTCAGACATTGGAATAAGATGAGCATTAACTTTCAACAAACTGCGGATTAAATTAATCGCTTCAAGGGGCCTGACGCTCAGATGATCCAACGCCTTAAGCATCAGATTACCCAGATTATGCCCGGCCAATTCTCCATTGCCACCGAAACGGTATTCAAACATTGCCGACGCGACACTGGGTTCGGTAATAAGTTGATTCAAACAATTGCGGGTATCACCCCAGGCAATACCGCCTTCTGAACGCCGGATTCTGCCGGTTGAGCCGCCATTGTCTGTCGTGGTGACAATGCCTGTTAGGCGAGAGCCTAATGATGAAAGAGAGGACATAACGCGCCCAAGGCCATGACCTCCGCCTAAAGCAACTACCCGATCTAAATCGGCTAATGTGCGGTTTCGCATAGAATTCCTGTTACTGACTGAGCTTATATTTACCGAATAATTTTAGCGTAATTTATTATAAAACACGATTAACCAACTAGCGTTATGATTGGGAGCAATGTTTTAATTAATCGTCAATAGAAATTGCCTGCGATTTGTTCTGCCACTGGCTAATTCATTGTATATTCAATTATATAACGAAAGTGGGTATTCGCATTTTCCTTTGTTAAGGGCTAGAATTTGTAATGGGAATGTAAATCATAGATGTTGAAATTAACTCCTAGCCTCTGCATCTAACTCACTTATTACACAGCGATATGATGTTTTGGCCGTGACCATTGAGTCACCAGGATGTGAGGCAGAAATGCCTGCGTCTCCCGTGTTTGGAAAGGTGTTATTGTGGAACAACTCATAGATGCTTTTGCCCGTAAATTTTACTATTTGCGGTTATCCATTACCGATGTATGTAATTTTCGGTGTACTTATTGCTTGCCGGAGGGTTATAAACCCCGTGGACATCACTCCTTTTTGACATTATCCGAAATCCGTCTTATTGGTCGAGCGTTTGCCGATCTGGGTACAGAGAAAATCCGTTTGACGGGTGGCGAACCGACCATGCGCCGTGATTTCACCGATATTATTTCTGTCATACGTGAGAATAAGTTGATTAAAACCCTGGCGGTAACTACCAACGGTTATCGAATGGAACGGGATGTCGCTCAGTGGAAAGAAGCGGGTTTAACCGCGGTGAATGTCAGTATGGACACGCTTGATCCCCGCCAGTTTCATGCGATTACCGGACAGGACAAATTTTTTCAGGTAATGGGTGGTATTGATGCAGCATTTGCGGCGGGTTTTAATAAAGTGAAAGTCAACGTGGTGTTGATGAAAAATGTGAATGATATCCGCCTGCCCGCTTTCTTGAACTGGATAAAAGATCGTCCAATTCAATTGAGATTCATCGAGTTGATGGAAACCGGTGACGGCGGCGAAATGTTTCGTCGATATCACATTTCGGGAGAAACTATCCGGGAACGTCTGTTGCTTGATGGTTGGCAGTTGCTGCAACGTTCACGCAGTGATGGACCTGCACAGGTTTTTAACCATCCTGATTATCAAGGAGAAATTGGTCTGATTATGCCTTATGAGAAAGATTTTTGTCGAAGTTGTAATCGGTTACGTGTTTCTTCAATAGGTAATCTTCATTTATGCCTGTTTGGTGAACAGGGGATACCACTGCGTGACTTGTTGGCAAGTGAAGAGCAACTCGATGATCTGAAATTGCGTATTCAGGGTGGATTGCGACATAAACGGGAAACCCATTTTCTTCATCAAGGCGATAGCGGCATCACCCCAAATCTTTCTGTTATCGGCGGTTAATTTACCGTCTGGATATTGTTGTTTTTTCAGGAGCTGAGAATGTCTCAATTAACCCACATCAATTCTACCGGTGAAGCGCATATGGTTGATGTTTCCGCTAAAGCTGAAACATCACGCGAGGCCCGGGCAGAAGCGTTTGTTGAAATGAAGCCGGAAACATTGGCAATGATTATTGCTGGCAGCCATCACAAAGGTGATGTATTTGCCACCGCGAGAATAGCGGGTATCCAGGCGGCAAAGCGCACATGGGAATTAATTCCGCTGTGTCATCCATTACAGCTAACTAAAGTAGAAATCCAGTTGGAAGCCCAGACAGAATATAACCGGGTCAGAATTGAATCTTGTTGTCGTCTGACTGGGAGAACCGGGGTTGAAATGGAGGCGCTGACAGCAGCGTCGGTCGCGGCTTTGACAATTTACGATATGTGTAAAGCGGTACAGAAAGATATGGTCATTGGGCCAGTTCGTTTGCTGGAGAAGATAGGCGGAAAATTAGGCTATTTTAAGGCGGAATAATGATTAAAGTACTGTTTTTTGCTCAAGTACGTGAGCTGGTAGGTACTGATTCACTGGATCTCGATAATCGTTACACAACCGTTGATGGGTTGAGAAAGGCGTTAATATCAAAGGGAGAGCGTTGGGCTTTAGCGTTGGAAGATGGAAAATTGTTGTCAGCGGTAAACCAATCTCTCGTTCATGGCGGGCACTCATTACAGGATGGTGATGAAGTGGCTTTTTTCCCGCCAGTGACTGGGGGATGATCAATGCTGGGGAATGATCAATGAAAAACACCCGCATTTTCGTTGGGCCGGAAAATTTCAATGTAGGGGATGAATATCAATGGCTTGCGCAGTGTGATGAAGATGGCGCTATCGTCACTTTCACCGGCAAAGTTCGCAATCATAATTTGGGAGATAATGTCGGTGCGCTGAGATTGGAACATTATCCGGGAATGACGGAAAAAACGTTACAGAGTATTATCATCGAAGCACGCAGTCGCTGGCCGTTGCAGCGAATCAGTGTTATCCATCGGATTGGAACGCTGTATCCGGGTGATGAGATTGTGTTTGTGGGTGTCACCGGCGTTCATCGTCATATGGCTTTTGAAGCGGCTGAATTTATTATGGATTATTTGAAAACACAGGCGCCTTTCTGGAAAAAAGAGTTTTTGTCTGATGGTGAACGTTGGGTTGAATCCCGTGAGAGCGATCAGGAAGCCGTGAGACGCTGGTCATGAAAGTATTTGCGAGATTTTGCGAAGCGCTTCGAAAATGGATTGATTAAAAAGAGTTCTATATGAGTAATTATTGAATAGTTAATTGTTTTGTTTATATTCTATGATAATGTATAAAACTTGAGTGGGTTGTTGATACTGAACAACCTGGATTTTTGAATATTGTTATAAAAGGTAAGCTTCATGGATCGATATCCACGCTCTAATGGTTCGATAATCCAGCAAGCTGGAACCGGCCTGCAAACTTATATGGCCCAGGTTTATGGTTGGATGACTTGTGGCCTGTTGTTAACTGCGTTTGTGGCTTGGTATGTGTCACAAAATCAGGATCTTGTTGTATATATTTTCTCAAACTCAATACTGTTCTATGGATTGGTTATTGCCCAGTTTGGGTTGGTTTTCGTCCTCTCTGGCATGATTAACCGTATGGGAGCTTCGTTAGCCACCGGGCTATTTATGCTCTATTCAGCTCTGACCGGCCTGACGCTTTCCAGTATTTTCGTTATCTATACTATCGGCTCCGTTGCGAGCACTTTTGTCGTGACGGCGGGGATGTTTGGCGCGCTGAGTTTTTACGGCTATACCACCAAACGTAGCCTGAGTGGCCTTGGTAGCTTCTTATTTATGGGGTTGATCGGCATCATTTTGGCTTCTCTGATTAACTTATGGTTAAAGAGTGAAGCGTTGACGTGGGCGGTAACCTACATTGGCGTCGTTATCTTTGCGGGCTTAACCGCTTATGACACTCAGAAGCTGAAAGAGATGGGTGAAGATCTGGATGTGAATGACAAGGAGAATTTGCGTAAATTCTCGATTGTCGGCGCACTGACGCTGTATCTAGACTTTATCAACATGTTCTTGATGTTATTGCGTATTTTTGGCGATCGCCGTTAACCGCTGATTTGCTTCTGATAAAAGCCCTGCATCGTTAAGCATAGCTAAAATGCAGGGTCATTCTTGTTAAGCGATTTTCCGTCTAAATAACCAATAAGCAAGATTACCGGTTGTGGCGGTAATGGCCAAAAGAGGCCACAGACTTCTCCAGATAACAGTGAAATCAGCATCTTTGAGATAAATTTGCTTGGTGATGTCGTTAAAGTGCCAGATAGGATTAGCCCAGGTGATCTCTTGTAACCATCCGGGCATATTTTCCACCGGAGAAATATAACCGGAGATTAAGATGGCGGGCATGATAAAGACAAATACGCCAATAAACGCCTGTTGCTGAGTGTAGCATAGGGAAGAGATTAACAGGCCAAATCCCACCAGCGATAAACTGTATATCAGCATAGCGCAGTAAAACAGCGTGAGTGAACCAGAAAAGGGGATTTGATAACAGAAGATACCAATCGCTAGTACTAAAGTTGCCTGAAAGGTAGCGACAATCACCGCAGGAACTGCTTTGCCAATGAAAATCTGCCAGGTGGTCATAGGTGAAACCAGTAACTGGTCCAGCGTTCCCTGTTCCCTTTCACGCGCAATCGACAGCGCGGTGACCGTTAATATCCCAACCGTGGTAATCAGCGCCACCAAAGAGGGGACGACAAACCATTTATAATCCAAGTTAGGGTTATACCAGTTGCGGATCACCAACTCGCTATTATTGGCTTTCGGCAGATTACCGATCAGTTCCTGTTGATAGTTAAGGACAATTTCTTGGATATAGCCCGCTGCAATTTGAGCGCTGTTAGAATTGCGTCCGTCCAGCAATACCTGGAGGGAAACCGGGTCATGGCTGGCAATCTTAGCACTGAAATCTTGTGGGAAACGTACCAATAATAAGGCTTTTTGGTGATCGATGACCGGTTGTATTTCTTGTGAATGGTTCAGCAATAGCACGTCAGGAAATGCCTTTGATTTTGCCAGCCGTTGGGTGAGTTCAATAGAGGCTTTACCTTTGTCTTCATCAAAAATAGCAATAGTCGCGTTAGTCACATCAAGGGTTGCTGATAGAGGAAATAAGATCATCTGGAAGATAACCGGCATAACCAAGATGGCCCGTGTTTGCGGATCTCTGAGTAGAGACTGCAATTCTTTAATAATCAGGGTGTAAAGACGATAAAACATGCTAACTCCTTCTTAATCCAGACGCCGCTGGGTTTTCCATGCAGTCAGGCCAATAAACACAATAGCGGAGGCGATCAGTAATAATAGATTTATCATCAATACCGTGCTGATATTTCCCGCCAGAAAGAGCGTATGCAAGCTACTGACAAAATAACGAGCCGGGATGAAATAGGTTGTTACCTGAATAAAGGCGGGCATGCTGTTTATTTCAAAGATGAAGCCGGAAAGCATAATCGCAGGCAGAAAGGCGACATTCAACGCTATCATTGCTGCATTAAATTGGTTGCGTGTCACCGTAGAGATCAAAAGCCCGATACCAAGGGCAGTAGCCAGATAGAGGCTAGTGATCGCAGACAATATCCACAGCGAGCCTCGATAGGGTACATCTAGCACGAATACGGCCACCAGCATGCAGAGTAGCATGGAGAATGATCCAAGCACTTGATAAGGCAAGAGTTTAGAGAGCAGTAATTCGGTGCGGGTAATTTGAGTAGAAAGCAGGGCTTCCATTGTACCGCGTTCCCATTCACGAGCAACCACCAATGATGTCAGGATGGCGCCAACCACGGTGATGATAATGGTGATTGCGCCGGGAATGATGAAATGCTGGCTAATTGTCGCCGGATTGAACCAATAACGGACCTGCATATCAATTAATGGATTAGTTGCGTTGCCCTGATCTTGCCCTCTTTGTTGTAGCCAAATCTGCCATACGCCTTTGGCATAATTTTGTACAAAGCTTGCGGTATTGGGTTCGCTGCCGTCAGTAATGACCTGAATTTGTGCTTTACCATCAGAGCGGGCAAGTTGCGTATCGAAATTAACAGGAATGACAACCAGTCCACGTATTTCTCCTGATTGCATCATATTAATTAATTGCTGACGATTATCACTGATTTTGGGTTCAATATAGGGCGAACCGGCAAAAGCTTGTATCAACTCACGAGCATCTTTACTTTGTTGCTCTACCAGAATACCAAGACGGACGGTGCTGGAGTCGAGATTAATACCATAGCCAAAGATAAACAGCAGAATGAGTGGAATGACAATAGAAATTAATCCGCTGGTGGGGTCACGCAAGATCTGTTTTGTCTCTTTTACACAAAGGGCTTTTAGTCGCCACCAAGAGAAGCGGACAGCTTGCTGTGGAGCATGTTGCTTTGGGCTATTCATTGTGGCTCCTCATCATAATTAATGACCAGATCAATAAATGCCTGTTCCATTGATGGGTCAGGATTTTCATCGGTAGCAACCAATTGCTTCAAATCATCCGGTGTTCCGGCGGCAATCAATTTACCGCGAAATACCAGCCCTATTCGGTCACAATATTCAGCTTCATCCATAAAGTGAGTAGTCACCATAACGGTGACGCCTTTATCTACCATGCCGTTGATATGTAGCCAGAATTCGCGTCGTATCTGCGGATCAACGCCAGAAGTCGGCTCGTCCAGAAACAGAATGTCTGGCTCATGCATCAATGAGCAGGAGAGGGCAAGGCGCTGTTTATATCCCAGAGGCAATTGGTCGGTGGTTTGATGTAAAACCGATTTGAGATTGAAAGCGTCGATCATGCCGTCAATTTTCTCTTTTTGTTTGCGTCCTTGTAGACCGTAAATGCCGGAAAAGAATTTCAAGTTCTGTTCAACGGTCAGGTTGCCGTACAGAGAAAATTTCTGCGCCATATAACCCAAATGTTGGCGAGCTTTTCCTGAGCTGGTTTTAAGATCCATTCCCAATACCAGTGCCTTACCGCTAGTAGGTACCATAAGCCCGCACATCATTTTGAATGTGGTGGATTTACCGGCACCGTTCGGGCCAAGCAGACCAAAGATTTCTCCGCGTTTCACCTGAAAATCAACATGGTCAGTGGCAGCAAAATCGCCAAATTTCTTGGTTAAATCCTGTGCTTCAATCACGGTTTCTGTCGGGTTAGCTGCGATTCGCGGCATGATCTCTGCCAATTCTGAACGACGGGTAGAGCCGCCACCGAGTAAATCGATAAAAGCATCTTCAAAGCGAGGGGCGGCTTTAATGATTTCAGCATCTGGGAGTTCAAGCCGGTTAAGCAATTCTTGCGGGGAGACATCAGGTTTGAGAATAAGACGAACATATTTTCCCTGAATCACGCCATCTGTTACTTGTGGCAAGGTAAGGGCATGTTGCAGTGTTTTTCTACGGGAATCCTGTTTGGTATCAAGTAAAAAAGAACGTCCGTACATCTTTTGAGTCAGTTTTTGCGGCTGTCCGTGGTGGAGCAATTTTCCTTGATTAAGTAATAGGACATCACGACACTGTTCAGCTTCATCCAGATAAGAAGTGCTCCAGAGGATGAGCATGCCATCATCTGCCAGCTCGTGAACCATGCGCCAAAGTTCGCGGCGGGCGATTGGGTCAACGCCAACGCCGGGTTCATCCAGCAGCAGAACTTTGGGTTTGCCAAGCAGAGTACAGGCCAGCCCCAGTTTTTGCTTCATACCGCCTGAAAGCTTGCCCGCCAGTCGCCCGGTAAAACGGGTCAGATCGGTAAACGTGAGTAATTGCTCATAGGTTTTCTTACGTTCATCACCCAGTACGCCGCGCAGATCCGCATACAGATTCAGATTTTCTAATACAGTGAGATCTTCATACAGGCCAAATTTCTGCGGCATATAGCCCAATTCAAAACGCACTTGTACGCCATCTTTTATCGGATCAAGCCCCATGATTGCAATAGAACCGCTATCGGGTTTCAGTAAGCCTGCTAACATGCGTATCAGCGTAGTTTTTCCCGCTCCATCCGGCCCGACAAGGCCGGTGACAGAGCCACCGTAGATCTCAGCGGTTAGGCTGGATACCGCAGGATGACTCAAGTTAGGAAAAGTTTTCTCGACTTTTGCCAACTTTATCGTATATGCAGCGCTGCTCATGACAGTCCCTTATTTGTCTGAATCAGAAAAATGCAGGGTAACAGGCATACCTTGACGCAGGGCTTCATCCGGGTCGGTGACAATAATGCGCAATCGATAGACTAGATCGGTACGTAGATCAGGAGTCTCTACATTTTTTGGCGTAAATTCGGCTGTGGGTGAAATAAAGCCAATTTTGCCGTGATAAGGTTTATCTTTACGGCTGTCGGTATAGAGCAAAATTTCACGTCCGGGCGTTGCCTGCCCAAGATGGCTTTCACTGATATAAGCTCGAACCCAAACCGGGTCAGTCAGCGAAAGTGTAAACACCGTATTGCCTGCTGCCAGCATGGTGCCGGGTTCAATGGCGCGGGTTAGGATAGTCCCCGGCGAGGGGGAAGTCAGTTGAGTATCTTGTAAGTCCAATTCAGCCTGCGCAACAGCCGCTTCGGCTTGAGCAAGCTGGCCTTTGGCTTCTGCAATTTCTTCTTTACGATAACCGGTTTCGAACTGGTTCAGTTTATCTTTTGCCGCTTGTAAAGCCGCTAATGCTTGATTACGGTCAGTTTTAGCATCATCTAATTCGTTGGCTGAAATAACTCTGCTTTGCCACAAACCTTGTTGGCGTTTGAAGAAACTATCAGCGAAATGCCAGGCAGCCTCACGTTGTGCAACTTCTGAACGGACTTGGGCGATTTCTTCGGTGCGATAACCCTCTTCCATCATAGCTAAACGGGCTTTAGCGCTATCACGAGTGGCTTTCGCTTTATTAAGGGCGTTAATAAATGGCCCATTATCCAGTTGGCCGATTGCTTGATTAGCTGCAATGGTATCGCCTTCATCAACTTGTAGGCTGGCGAGTTTGCCGCCAACGCGGAAACTCAGATTAACAGTACGTATATCTACGTTGCCATAGAGAGTCAGAGTTTTATCATTTTTACCTTGATAATAGTAACTTCCTAAAATAGCGCCAAGAACAACGGCGACCACTAATATTGCCAGCGTGACTTTTTTGTTGTACATGATATTCCCTGTTATTTTATTTATTCGAATTCTGTTTTTTCAGTCCATTCAGTAATAAATCAATATGCTGGATAAGGATCTGATCAATCAATTTATATTCTTCTGGCCCAATATTATTCCAGCCTGTTTGACGTAATAAGGTTTCCCTTGCCATTCTGAAAGTGAGAATTTCTCCCATGAGCGCATGGGCATGCAGCATGGTAGAAAGCTGATGTTCATCGGCGCCGATATAGCGGGCAATCAGTTTATTTAATCTACTGTGAAGAGGCATTAGTGCCTGCTCATGGATTAAGGTATAAGCATCCGTTGGGGCGAGTTGCTCTCTGGCCATTATTCGGCTGATATTGATACTCTCTTTTTCAATCATCAGACGATTAACGCCAAGAAATCCTTCGTGAATTAATCTCAATATATTTTCCGGTGAGCCTGTCGTTGATGATGAGAAAAAATCATCAATCTCTTTAAAAAGATGAGTGAACTCCTTCTTGATTGTATCAGTAATATACTGGGCGACTGCCTGATAAAGCCCCTCTTTAGATCCAAAATAGTAGGCTATGGCAGCAATGTTCTGTTGAGCGCGCAATGCGATTTCCCTGGTCGTTGCACCGGTCAGTCCTGATTTACCGAAAATTTCAAGGGCTGCTTCGAGTAACTGTTGTTTGGCTTGTTCGCCTCTGGCGGTTTGGGTGTTGTTGACTGACATGGACATGAATCCTGTTGCAAATAATCAAAAGACTTAAACAAAATATCAATCATGGGGGTAACTCTATACTTATAGTAAATCAATGTAAATTGCATAAAAATGTTATGGATCATGAAAATTACCGGGTAAATAGCTGTAGTTTTAGTTGCACCATCAGAAAGTATATCTGATATAATAATTCAGATATGGCGCATTGCAGTTTGTGTTTTTTTCTTTGTGGTATTTACCACGTCTGATTTTCTTCCCATAAAACTGCCCCTGAATAGCGTTCAGGAATGGTGAAGTCTGGAGCATTTCTTATTTATGAATTTTGAATCACTTGGCTTAAGTGCTGATATTTTGCGTGCCATTGAAGAACAAGGTTATTCGGCGCCAACGCCAATCCAACAGCAGGCAATCCCTGTCGTATTAGCAGGTAAAGATTTATTAGCGAGTGCTCAAACAGGCACGGGTAAAACCGCAGGTTTTACCTTACCCATGCTGCAACGGTTAAATGATTCTTCTATTCAGGTGAAAGGGCGCCGACCGGTCAGAGCATTAATCCTGACGCCAACCCGTGAATTGGCTGCTCAAGTGGGCGAAAATGTACGTGATTACAGTAAATACCTCAGATTGCGCTCTCTGGTTGTTTTTGGCGGTGTTAGCATTAATCCTCAGATGATGAAATTGCGTGGTGGTGTGGATATTTTGGTCGCCACGCCGGGGCGTTTACTGGATCTTGAACATCAGAATGCAGTTGATTTATCGCGGGTAGAGATTCTGGTATTGGATGAAGCTGACCGTATGCTGGATATGGGATTTATTCATGACATCCGCCGAGTGCTGAATAAATTACCGCCGAAACGGCAAAATTTGCTGTTTTCTGCAACTTTCTCTGACGATATCAAAAATTTAGCCAATAAATTACTGCATGATCCTGTTAGTGTTGAGGTTGCACGTCGTAACTCCGCTTCTGAACAGATTGAACAGTTTGTTCACTTTGTTGATAAAAAGCGTAAAGGCGAGCTGCTCTCTTTCTTGATCGGCAGCCGTAACTGGCAGCAAGTTTTGGTGTTTACCCGAACCAAACATGGCGCAAACCGTTTGGCGGAACAGTTAAATAAAGATGGCGTAACGGCTGCTGCTATTCATGGCAACAAAAGTCAGGGGGCGAGAACCCGTGCGTTGGCTGATTTTAAAGAGGGGCGCATCAGGGTATTAGTTGCGACAGATATTGCAGCTCGTGGTCTGGATATTGATCAACTGCCTTATGTAGTGAATTTTGAATTGCCCAATGTCGCCGAAGATTATGTCCACCGTATTGGTCGTACTGGGCGGGCGGACGCAACAGGACAAGCCCTTTCTCTGGTTTGTGTCGATGAGCACAAATTATTGAAAGATATTGAACGTTTGCTAAAGCGAGAGATTCCTCGTATGGCGCTTCCTGGCTATGAGCCAGATCCAACCATCAAGGCCGAACCTATTCAGAATGGCCGTCAGGCACGTGGCGATAATCGGCAGAAAAATAGCCATCGCCGTTCTGGGGCGCCTTCGCGTCGACGTAGCCGCAATCATGATGCATCCCATAAATCGTCTAACGCCAGAGGTTAATTGATGCGGGTTTTACTGGCGCCGATGGAAGGTGTGCTGGACTCTTTGGTCAGGGAACTTCTGAGTGAAATCAATGAGTATGATTTGTGCATTTCGGAGTTTTTACGAGTTGTCGATAGCCTATTGCCAGTAAAATCTTTTTATCGGCTGTGCCCTGAATTACGTAACCAAAGCCGGACGCCATCCGGCACATTGGTGCGGATTCAGCTCTTGGGTCAATATCCACAGTGGCTGGCGGAAAATGCGGCACGAGCGATTGAATTAGGGTCCTATGGGGTTGATTTAAATTGCGGTTGCCCGTCAAAAACGGTCAATGGCAGCGGTGGCGGGGCAACGTTGCTAAAAGATCCTGAACTGATTTATCAGGGGGCAAAAGCGATACGTGAAGCGGTACCTGCTCATTTGCCTGTGACGGTTAAGGTTCGCTTGGGTTGGGATAATGGTGATCGGCAATTCGAAATTGCTGATGCGGTACAACAGGCGGGCGCGACGGAAATTACAGTTCATGGGCGAACGAAAGAGGATGGTTATCAAGCGGAGCGTATTAACTGGCAAGCGATTGGTGAAATTCGCCAACGTCTTGCCATTCCGGTTATCGCTAATGGTGAGATTTGGGATTGGCAAAGCGCGCAGGATTGCTTGAGTGTGACAGGCTGTGATGCTGTCATGATTGGGCGAGGGGCGCTTCATGTTCCTAATTTAAGCCGAGTGGTGAAATATAACGAGCCAAAAATGTGCTGGCAGGGCGTTGTTCAACTATTGCAAAAATATATCCGGTTGGAAAAGCAGGGTGATACCGGGCAATATCATGTTGCCCGGATTAAACAGTGGCTTGGTTATTTGCGTAAAGAATATGAAGAGGCAACAACGCTGTTTGAAGAGATAAGAAAGTTAAAAACGTCTGTTGATATAGCGCATGTGATCTCTTTGGTATAACAGATGATTAAGAGCAACTTAAAACGTGTTTCCATTAGGGCTATTATTTTATTTTGCTCTTCTTTGTTATGAAGAATGAACTTGGGCAGTGCTTAGGCAAAAGCACGTCCATAAACATGTAAGGCAGTTACTCTTTTTGAGAATTATTCTTATTCCACTCATCGCGAGTTATTTCCCATGTTTCCGAGAGCATTCTTCCACTAACAAAATCTTTATTCTCTAGTCTTATTAACCGCATACCACTTTTAATTGATATTTTCTTTGAGGCAATATTGTCACTGGATTTAGGCGCTCTGAGTACGTTGCGATTTAGGGTATTAAACCAGAAATCGGTAACTACTTGGACTGCTTCGCTCATAAATCCGTTTCCATGCCATTGTGGATCTAGCCAGAAACCTCTATTATTATTTTCTTGCTCATATAGCGATATCATTCCTATTATTATGGATGGCTCATCCTTCTTTCTGATAGTCCAAAACCATGCATTTCCTTCTGCCATTGATGGTAGCGCAATCTTATTTATATATTCCAGGGCGCCATTATCTGGGTAGGGCCACGGGGTGTTTGCTGTAAGATAGCGAACAATTTCCCATTGAGGAAAGATGTTTTGAATTTGTATATGATCCTTACTTTCTAAAGGATGTAATATTAATCTTTTGGTTTCTAGTTTTTTTTGTTCCATTTTAGTTTCCCTTTGTAATGTTCTGTCTTATAAAAAAGTAGCAAAAGGTGTTAATTGAAATATTAATGATTCCTCCTGTCTTGTTAGATGATAATGAATTTAATTACCATTATGTGATATTTTTGTCAAAGAAATTTTAATTGATGTGATAATGGTTACTATGAATGATCTGGGCACGTTGGGAAAAGAATGGAACCTTTAATCAAGGTTCCATTTTGGCTAAGTTATAAAAAGAGTCAATACGATGAAATTAACAGGTATTATCTTCATCTTGAATGATAGATGAGAGGAAGTTTCTAATATTGCGAGATTGACCATCGTTAATCACAACAATGTCGTAATCAGTCGGTGGATTAGAACGATCATTAACTACAGTAAAACTCATGCCATACTCTTTGGCATAAGCATCAAGGTGTCGAGATACTAGTTTTTCAATTAAACCTTGAGAAGGTTTTAAATCAGGTGAAGTAAAAGCTAAATCTGGCGTAAGTTGAGTGTAATTCTTATCTTTCACGACTGAGATAAAACCGTTAACGATTAAAGTTGATATTGGATAGAGAACCTTAATTTCTTCTAATCCTTTTACACTCCAGGCGAGGGTGACAATATCTTTGCGATTGTGGACCCGGAGAAAATGGCTTTCATAGCTAGAGAGTAATGTTCCATTAAAAACAGATTCACTATAAGATGCAAAAACATCGTTACCGGCAGTTGGGGCAGCAAAGGAAGAAACATGAATACGAATATTATTATTTCCTTTATCAATATAACGTCTCTTTAAATACAGACCAAGCGTAGAGGCCATTACACCGCCTAAACTGTGCCCTGTAAGAGTAATATTATGTACGCCTTCTTCCAGAGCAATTTTATCAATTGCTTCAATCAATGATTCTCCATAACCAGGTGGGTTATTGCTCTTTATTTGGTTGACAACATAGTCTAAGGTTATGTGGGTTCCTTTTGAAATTTTAGCATCTTTGGGGGCTTTTGAATCCCAAATTGACCAGTTTTCAGTTGTGCCTACATTGAAATTCTCATCAAACCAGTTAACAGCAGACCATGATCCACGAATAACAATTCGATAATCGTTTGGATTGTTGAGATCTTTCACAACGAATAAAACGTGATCATCTTTTTTATCTGTAGCACTCTTTTTCTTATTAACATCAACACTACCGACACGAAAAACAGCAGGTCCCCAAACAATAGAGAATCTATTGGCTGTCGCTTTACTACTTGCTAATGATTTTTGAATATTTTCTGAAACGATAGCCGGTTCTGGTTGATACGTTATTATACTCCCCGAGTTAATAATAAAGCCTAACGCGAGATTTATTTTTTGATCTTCAAGAGAAATTGTCATTTTTGTTTCCAATTTTTAATATAATGAATGCTGATCTGATGTGTTAGCTTAAACATCAATGATCAATATTTTGGGTTTTTATCTAAATAACAGAGTAAAAGTTAATAATAATCTTTAAATCTGTTAAATGAGAGTATATAATTTTTTAAAGTTATTTTATTTAACAAAATAAATTATCTATTATGAACTTTAAAATAAACGATAAAAATTATGCTATGATTTTGTAAGATTATATTAACTATTTGGAATGATAACGTGAAGAATGTAGCTATATATTATCTGAGAAAAATAATTTATATTGGTATCTACAAAGTGAGTGATAATGAATTACTGTAATTAATGATAGGTAGGAAAAATAATTTATTGCAACTAATGAAGCCTTTAATAAAGGCTCCATTTAGATCAAATATAGACATAATAAGATAAAGTTATGTAATATCGATTTTATCCTTGGTTAGAGACTTGAAGAGATTAATAATCCTTTCGAATAGGCTATCATTAACCACAACGATATCGTAACTAGTCGGTATCTCTGGACTATTCTCAATTCGAATGAAACTCATGCCATAGCCTTCGGGATATGCATCGATATGTTGATAACCTATCTTATCAAATAAGCCATGAATGGAGTCTGGAATCTTTGTAGTAAAAGAGTAATCTGGAAAGATCTGGGTGTAATTTTTATCGAGGACAAAAAAGATAACTGCATCAACAAGTACTTTGATGGCTATATGTGGATAGATAGCCTTAATTTTCTCTAAATCTTCGATAGCCCATGCCAAGGGAACGATATCATGGTTATTATGAATTCTCAGAAAATGACTTTCATAAAAGCTAGAGTGTAATGTTCCTTTAAAAAAAGAGTCAGAATAGGAGGCGAAAATATCATTACCGGCAGTGGGGCCTGCAAAGGAGCAAACGTGGATACGTATATTGTTGTTGTTGATGTAGCGCCTTTTAAGATATAAACCAATAGTGGAAGCGAGTAAACCGCCCAAACTGTGTCCCGTGACGGTAATATTCAGTATCTTTCCCTTCTTCTTGAGTAATTTTATCAATTTCACCGATTAGCGATGCGTTATTCTCATTAATAGGCTTGCCATTAATAAGGGACTTTAATGCTAAGTCTGTTCCGTGGGAGATCTTAGCGCCTTTAAATTCTTGAGGGATATCTGTGTCCCAATTTGACCAGTCTACAGTTTTAAATACATCGAGATCTTCGTCAATCTCATTAACCTTAGACCAGGTTCCTCGAATAGCAAGGCGATAATCACTGGGATTATCTTTATTTTTCACAATCATTACAACGTGATCATATTGTTTATTATGGTATTTTTCCTTAATATTGAATATTGCCGGTCCCCAAACGATAGAGAATTTATCTGCTGTTGTCTTACTGCTTTTAAGTGATTTATTAATATCAGATTCAATGATTTTTATTTCGTCTGGTTTGCCGGAAATTTCCCCAGAATTAATAATAAGGCTTAACGCGAGATTTAATTTTTGTTCTTCAAGAGATATAGCCATTTTTACCCCCTTTCATTTCTTCCATATGATAAGTGATCTGATGTTTAGGTTAAAATATCAAGGTTTAAATTTTTTAATCTTCCGTTTAAATAAAGCATGGTTAATTTTAAAGTTAATAATGAATTTTAAATCTGTCAAATATGTGCAAAGGATTTTTTAATGCTATTTTATTTAGCAATATGTAAATTATTTATTACGAAATTAAAAATAGGTGATAAAAATGATGTGCCAAATAATTCCGTGAAAACACCATTACATCTTTAAAAGATTATGTGAGGTTACTTTGTGTATAATGCTAATTATGGGAAGTGATTTATTGCAATGAATGGAACCTTTAATAAAGGCTCCACTTATATTTTAAATGATGGGATGAAGTTATGTAATACTGACTCTATCCTTGGTTAAAAATTTGAAGAGATCAATGATACTTTCGGATAGGCTATCATTAACCACAACAATATCGTAATCAGTCGGTATATTTGAACTATCATCAATGGTGATGAAACTCATGCCATACTCTTTGGTATAGGCACGAATATGTTGATTGCCAATATTAACCAGTAAATCGTCAAATGACGCTATTGGTAATATTGGAATCTGTGAATTAATAGGTAAATCTGGGAAAATCTGCGTGTAATTCTTATCAAGGACAGAAATAATAAGAGCATCAATTGTTACAGTTAACACTGGATAGATAGCTTTAACTTCCTCCAAACCTTTTATATGCCAGGCTAAGGGAACGACATCTATACTATTATGAATTCTCAGAAAATCACTTTTGTAACCGGCTACTGATATATCATTGAAAATAGATTCAGAGTAGGATGCGAAAGCATCGTTACCAGCAGTGGGGCCTGCAAAAGCACAAACATTAATTCGAATATTGTTGCTTCTTTTATCAAGATACCGTCTCTTTAGATATAAACCAATGGTAGAAGATAGTACGCCTCCTAAACTGTGTCCTGTGATAGTAATATTTTGTATCCCTTCTTTCAGGGCAATTTTATCAATGGCATCAGTGAGTGATTCTCCATAACCTGGAGGATTGTTGCTTTTCAATTGATTAAGAACATAGCCTAATGCCATGTCAGTGCCATAGGCTATCTTGGCATTTTCAGGTGATCTTGAATCCCATCGTGCCCAATCTTGAGTCTTACAGACAATAATATCTTCATTGAGCCAGTTAATATCGGACCATGATCCCCGAATAACCACGCGATAGTCATTTGGGTCATGGCGATTTTGTGCAATGAATAAAACGTGATCATCCTTTTTATCTATAACGCTTTTTTTCCCACCAACGTCATCAACGCGGAACACTGCGGGTCCCCAGATGATAGTGAATTTATTTGCTGTTGCTTTACTGTTTTCCAATGATCTGTGGATATTTTCCGAAACAATGCCCGGTTCTGGTTTGCTAGTTTTTATACCTCCAGAGTTAATAACGAGGCTGAGCGCGAGATTTATTTTTTGATCTTCACGAGAAATAGTCATTTTTACTCCATATTTTTTCATGTAATAAGTATTAATGCGAGGTGTAGGTTTAAATATCGAGATTTAATTCTTTTTTTCTTCCATTTAGACAAAAACGGAATTTAACTTAAAGTTAATAATAACTTTTAAATCTGTCAAATAAGAATATAGATTTTTTGATATTATTTTATTTGATAAAAATATAAATTATTTGTTTTGAAATTAAAAGTAGACGATTGGAATTATATATTGAATAATTACATGCGAATATTATTTCTATTTTTTTAGAATTATATTTATTACTTGGCAGTGGTAATATATAAATAACTTTGAGATTGTCTTTGTGAATAATTTAATTGGTAATGATTATAAATTAGTTGTATTTTAGTGATTTATAGATGGAGGTGATATATTTGAATAATTGTTGTTTAATAGCGCCTTTTTAATAAGGCGCCATTAAATTTATATAAAATATAGATAAAGCAGAATCAATTTATTCTGCATTAATATTACCATCAGGCAGAGGTATAAGTAAGAAATAAGCGACGATATCTTGAGATAGGTTACTATTAATAATCACAATATCATCAATAGGGGGCTGAGTACCGTCATTAACCTCTATTAAATTCATGCCATATTGGTTGGCATAGGCTTTAATATGTTGAAAAACAACTTACTTATTGAGATCTAATTTTAAAATAGGTGCCGTAAAAGATAAATCTGGCGTGAGTTTGGTGTAACCTTTGTCTTTCACAAGAAGAACAATCTTTTTAAACCTGTCAATTAATTTCTCATCTAATTTAATTAATGGTTCATAGATAGTTGGAATCTTTTCTAATCCGTCCAGGTTCCAGATGAGGGAAATAACATCTCTTTGATTATAGACTCTTAGAAAATGGCTCTTATAGCTGGTTGCTGACGTGTGGTTAAAAACATATTTAATGTAAGAGGAAAAAACATCATTACCGGTATTTGGGTTGGCAAAAGAGCAAACATGAATACGGATGTTGTTGTTCCCTTTATTAAGGTATAAGCGTTTTAAATATAATCCAAGGGTGGAGGCGAGAATACCACCTAAACTGTGGCCGGTGATGGTAATATTATGAATGCCTTTTTCCGCAGCAATTTTATTAATTGCTTCAATGAGTGATTCTCCATGACCAGGAATATTGTTACTTTTTACTTGATTAACAATATAGTCTAATGCTATGTGGGTTCCATAAGAGATCTTAGCGTCTTTAAATTCTTCAAGGATATTTTGATCCCAAAGTGACCAATTTACGGTTTCGTGTACAGCAAAGTTTTCAACTTGCCAGTTAATATCAGACCATGATCCACGGATAACGATGCGATAATCATGGGGGATTTTGCGATTTTTTACAATAAATAAAACGTGGTCGTCCTTATTATCTTTACTGTTTTTTCCATTATCAACACGAAAAACAGCGGGTCCCCAAATAATAGAGAATCTATTGGCGGTTACTTTGCTCTTTTCCAATGATGTTTGAATGTTTTCCGCAACCATAGTCGGCTCTGGTTTTTCGGTTATTATACTTCCGGCACCACTGATAAAACTGAGCGCGAGGTTTATTCTTTGATCTTTAAGAGAAATAGTCATTTTTACTCTCCATTTTTATGATATAAATGTTGATATGGAATAGTATCTTAATCTTATTTTTAAATAAAAAATAGAGTTGAATTTTAAGTTGATAATAATAATATTTAAATTTACAAATATATTTATTTCATTATTTAATGTAACTATGATTGATAAAAAATAATATTAATTGAGAGTAAGAGATGAGATTAATAAGTAGGGTTTTGAAATATAACGATACGAAAATGATTTGATTGGGTGTTATTAATTAAAGGGCATAGAGTGAATATGCCCTATGATATTTAATTATTTTTCAAGTGGTAGGGTGTTATTTTCCGCTCCCCATTCAGTCCATGAGCCATCATATAAATAAACATCTTTTTTACCGATGATGTCTAAACCTAGCACCAAAACGGCAGCGGTCATACCCGATCCACAACTGGCGATAATAGATTTGGTTAAATCGACATCTTGCTGATGGAAAATATCTGTTATTTCACTTGCTGATTTAAAGTGACCATTTTCTACTAACATAGTCCACGGAACATTTCTGCTACCCGGAATACGACCCATTTTTAAGCCGGGGCGTGGTTCTGGCGCTTTAGCTTGAAAACGGTCCGCTGCTCTGGCATCGACAATTTGGGTCCGTTGATCGTTGAGAGAATCCAGAATATGTTCCAGCGATTTCACTTTGTCGGCGTCGAAATCGGCATTAAAGATTTGGGGATTGCGTTTCACTTCACCTGATTCTGTTGGCAATCCTGCCTGTTGCCAACCTTGTAAACCGCCATTGAGAATACGGACGTTACGGCTACCAAAGATCTTAAATGTCCACCACGCGCGAGGGGCGGAGAACATGTTGCCTTGGTCATAAATCACGACGAGATGATTTTCACTAATGCCCATTGCGCCAACCGCCTGACTAAAAGTTTGCGGATCGGGCAGCATATGAGGCAATCCACTTTGATGATTGGCAACTTTATCTAAATCAAAAAATTGGGCGCCGGGAATATGGGTATCCAGCCAAAGTTTATGGCAATCAATTTGTTGAGGCGGCGGTGGGGCGGTTGCATCAAGAATGACAATATTCTCATCATCAAGATGATCTTTTAACCATTGTGGAGTGACAAAGTATGCGTTATTCATGGGGTCCCTCACTTGACACGAAGATGAATTAGATACAAGGATAAAATAAGTGTCACAGCCCGTTATTATTGTTGTATCGGCGCTGTGGCGGTCTCTTGCTGTTGATTGGTTGGTGATTCTATCGGTGTGGTTGAGCGGGTATACATATTAAGGCCCGCTAAGAATACGCCGCCAATTGAACCAAATGCAAAGATAGCGATGAAAATGATAAGGAGCTTTTTCATTATTGTTCTCAGGTGTTGTAGAAAGTAGAAAGTATATAGCGTTCTGAATAGCTGGCAAGGCGCTCGCCAATTTAACAAACGAGTTGATTGTCGCCTCGATATGAAGCTGATTTCATTTCTGCTCTGTGGGACAATAGCGCCCCGGTTGTATGGCAGAGAATTCAATGGCGCTTTCCAATTCAACAAAAAATCAGATAAGCCAGTGGTATAAAGCATTACCTCAACATATTGATGGTTTTATTTCTCGTACTCCGCAGCGACAGATGATTGCCGAAGTTGCAAAAACGCTGGCGGATCAAGAAGGTCGTCATTTGGTTATTGAGGCGCCAACAGGCATTGGTAAAACCCTCTCTTACCTGATACCTGGCATTGCTATCAGTAGAGCGGAAAGTAAGCCATTGGTTGTCAGTACGGCGAATGTCGCTTTACAAGATCAGATTTACAGTAAAGACCTGCCACTGTTGCGCAAAATTATTCCTGATCTGAAATTTACCGGTGCTTTTGGTCGTGGTCGTTATGTTTGTCCACGCAATCTTGAAGCTATCTGTGCAACCGATAGCGAACAGCTCGATCTTATGTTTTTGGTTGAAGACAAAACAGAGCTTGCTAATAGTGAAGAGAGGGAATTGTGTCGTCGGTTGCGTAGTGATTACACAACCTTTGCCTGGGATGGATTGCGTGATCACCATACACTGGCTTTGTCTGATGCTTTGTGGGGGAAAGTGAGTACGGATAAAGCAAATTGTCTGGGGCGTAACTGTCACTATTATCATCGTTGCCCATTTTTTATTGCTCGCCGTGAGATCGAAAATGTCGATGTGGTGGTGGCTAACCATGCGTTAGTGATGGCGGCTTTGGAAAGTGAATCGGTACTGCCTGATGCTAAAAATCTGCTATTGGTCCTCGACGAAGGACACCATATACCAGATGTCGCCAGGGATTCTCTGGAAGTTGAGGGGGAAATCACTCTGTTTCAACTTAATGGTCAATTAGATACTTTTGTTCGCCATGTTGAGCAATATCTGGTGCAATTCCATCCGGCAAAGCCACCGCGCTTAGCTAATGCTAGTTGTCTGAATGAACACTGTGAAAAATTACGGGAATGCTTTAGAGAGCTTGCCACTATCACTCAGGCGCTTTTACCTGAAAAGAATGAAGTCGATGAATATCTGTTTGAGATGGGTAAATTGCCGGATAATTTGCTGCTTTGTTGTCAGCAGTTATTTAAATTGACCGATGGTTTACGGGGATTGACAGAAGCGATACTGAATGATTTAACTGACCGGACGGCTAAGCAGGATATTGTCAGATTGCATCGCTCTATTTTGCATACCAGTCGCGCGCTTGGATATTTTGAAAATATGGCTAAGCTGTGGCGTTTGGCGGCGTTGGAAGAGTCATCTAGCGCGCCGATATCAAAATGGCTGAGACGCCGTGATGAAAGAAATCAGTCACATCTCTATTTCCATTGTGCCGGCATCAGAGTCAGCGAACAGCTTAATCAACTGCTTTGGCGCAGTATTCCTCATGTCGTCGTGACATCGGCGACGCTTCGTTCTCTGAATAGTTTTTCTCGTATTCAGGAGTTGACCGGGTTAACTGAAAAAGCAGGCGACCGTTTTGTCGCATTGTCATCACCTTTTGATCATATACGGCAGGGCAAACTGGTTATTCCCAAAATGTCATTGGAGCCGACACTTCACAATGAAGCCGCTCATTTGCAAGAGATGGCGTGTTATTTCAGGGTTCAATTGCTGAGGCAGCAACACAAAGGTATGTTGATTTTGTTCAGCAGCCAGAGGGCGATGGATATCTTTCTCTCTTATGTGACAGACTTACGCCTGATGTTGCTTGTGCAGGGTGATCAGCCACGTTATCGGTTAGTGGAAACACATTGTCAGCGTATTAATGAAGGGCAATGTAGTGTGCTGATTGGATTGCAATCTTTTGCGGAAGGGTTGGATTTAAAGGGGGATTATCTGTCCCAAGTTCACATTCAAAAAATCTCATTTCCGCCGGTGAATAATCCGGTCATTATTACTGAAAGCGAGTGGTTAAAATCACTTAAACGTTATCCTTTTGAAGTGCAGAGTTTACCAAGTGCTTCTTTTAGCTTGATTCAGCAAGTAGGAAGACTTATCCGTAGTCATGAATGCTATGGTGATGTGGTGATTTATGACAGGCGCTTACTGAGTAAAAGGTATGGCCCAAGATTATTGCAGGCTTTGCCCGTTTTCCCCATTGAGCAGCCGGAAGTTCTTTCAGAGGCGGAAATTGGGAACATGAATACTCTTTTACAAGGAAGGCAATAATGAAAGCAAATTCAGAAGAGTTGACAATTTTCGTGTCAGTCGTGGAAAGCGGGAGTTTTAGTCGTGCGGCGGAACATCTGCAATTAGCAAATTCCGCTGTGAGCCGTTCTATAAAAAAACTTGAAAAGAAATTAGGCGTGAGTTTGCTCAATCGCACAACTCGTCAGCTTAGTCTAACCGAAGAAGGTCAGCGTTATTTCCGCCGAGTTCAGCATGTTCTACAAGAAATGGCAGCCGCTGAAACTGAAATTATGGAATCTAAACATACGCCAAGTGGTTTATTGCGTATCGATGCTGCAACACCAGTCGTATTACATTTACTGATACCACTAATTAAACCTTTTCGCGAACGCTACCCAGAAATAACGTTATCATTAATTTCTTCGGAAACTTATATCAATCTGATTGAGCGAAAAGTGGATATTGCCATTCGTGCAGGCAACTTAACCGACTCCAGTCTTCGAGCTCGACCACTTTTTTCCAGCTACCGAAAAATCGTCGCCTCTCCTGAATATCTGAAAAAATATGGCATACCGCAATGTATCGATGAGTTGAAAAATCATATTTGTCTTGGTTTTACCGAACCGGTATCACTTAATACATGGCCGATAGCCTGTCAGGACGGACAACTACATGAAATAACAGTGGGACTTTCTTCCAACAGTGGTGAAACCCTTAAACAATTATGTGTAACGGGTAATGGTATCGCGTGTCTGTCTGATTATATGATTGATCAGGAGATTGTCAGTGGTGAACTTATTGAACTACTGGTTGAAAAACGATTACCCGTCGGGATGCCTTTCAATGCGGTATATTACAGTGATCAGGCTGTAAGTACCCGAATTAGAGCATTTATCGATTTTCTGAGTGAATATATAAACAGTTCCCAAAGGGATTTAACGAGTTTATTAAAAAGTGGGAAGAATTAGTTATCCTATTTGCGGGAAAGAGTAATTCCTCCGAAAATTGCTAAATGAGTTTGTTTCAGTTATAACATATTCTCTTTTGAAATAGAAAATTAGACGCCTTGACAGTAAGAATGAACTATTTCATCACAATTTTCCCACTCTTTAAAAGAGTGGGAGGGATTTCTATTAGCTTATAGCCAAATAATCGGTATAACCTTCCGCATTACCACCGAAAAATTTTTCTTTTATCGGCGGGTTTAGTTCTAGCCTATTGGCAAAACGATAGGGTAAATCTGGATTAGCAATAAAGGAGCGACCAAATCCGATCAGATCCGCCCAGCCTTTAGTTAGTGCTTCTTCCGCGCGTTCCAAAGTGTATTTTCCCGAATATATCAGTGTGCCGTGATAAAGTATGCGAAAAGCTTCTTTGAAGGCGACAGGCATGACGGGAGCGTCTTCCCAGTCAGCTTCGGCAATATGAATATAAGCTACCCCGATATTATTCAGCACACTCGCGGCAGCCAGATAAGTTGCTTCAGGAGTATCATCTTCTGAACCCATCAGGGTTGTGAGTGGCGCCAGGCGAACACCTAGCTTATCTTTCCCTATTGCGGTAGCCACTGATGTAGCGACTTCTCTCAAGAAACGTAAGCGATTTTGTAAAGTTCCACCATATTCGTCATCTCGTAGGTTAGTCTGAGAATCAATAAACTGATTAATAAGATAACCATTCGCTGCATGAAGCTCTACGCCATCAAAACCGGCGGCAATAGCATTATTTGCCGCTTGAACATAATCATTTACGATATCTGGAATTTCATCGAGTGTCAGCGCCCGTGGCTGCGAGTGTTGTACCATTTCACCGATACCATGTTCAGGTCCACGGCCTTCCACATCCAGAAAAACTTTTACACCTTTTGCTTGAAGGGCAGAAGGAGAAACAGGCGCAGAATTATTAGGTTGTAGAATAGTGTGTGAAACACGTCCTACATGCCATAATTGAGCAAAAATTTTGCCTCCTGCCATATGTACCGCATCTGTTACTTTTTTCCATCCTATTACTTGCTCAGACTTATAAATACCTGGCGTCCATGCATATCCTTGTCCCTGTTGGCTGATTTGTGTACCTTCGCTGATAATTAGCCCTGCACTGGCACGTTGTGCATAATATTCCGCCATCAAATCAGTCGCTATACCGTCTGTTCCGGCCCGTGAACGTGTCATCGGCGGCATAACAATACGATTAGATAACGACAAACCATTCAGAGAATAGTGTTCAAAAAGCATAATATTCCTCACTCTTCATTAATCATTGATTTTAATTTGTGTATATGGAGATATTATGCTCCGCGAATTCTTTCTAAAAAGGCTTATTAGTACAAAAGACTTTTGCTGTAAATGTAAAAATGTTCGAGTTTTTATATCTAAGTAAATATGTAAACAGCTCCCGAAGGAGCTGAAATAAACAAATATTCTCCTGCAACGCTAAGAGATTACTGAGTTTATTAATAAGCAGGAGTAATTAATTATCCCATTGAGGGGCAAGCCCTTCTGGACTAACCAGACGTTCGTTACGGTCAAGTGTGGCGATAGCCGCTATGTCGTCTGCATCAAGTCTAAGCATGGAAGCCCTCAGATTACTTTGTAAATTTTCGTGTTTGGTTGAAGAGGGGATCACGCTATAACCTAATGCCATAGCCCAAGACAAAATCACCTGCGCAGGCGTGGCCTGATGTTTTGTGGCTATGCGTCCGATAACCTCATCTTGAAGAGCTTTACTATAAGCAAGGGTCATATAGGAAGTAATATGAATTCCGTTCTCTTTCGCCCAAGCCGTTACGTGACAGTTTTGTAGATATGGAGAAAGTTCAATTTGGTTCGTGGCGATGTGTTCAACACCTACTGCGTCGATAGCCTGTTGCATGAGATCAATGGTAAAGTTTGAAACGCCGATTTCATGTGTCAATCCCATATTTTTGGCGGCCAATAACGCATTCATTGTTTCATCAACACTGACAACGTTATTTGGGGATGGCCAATGAATTAATGTCAAGTCAACATAATCAGTGCGCAGCTTGGCTATACTCTCTTTAAGACTTGGTATTAATTTTTCCTTGCTCAAATTTTCTGTCCAGATTTTTGTCGTGATATAGATATTTTCACGGGCTACACCACTTTCTTCTATGGCTTGTCCTATCGTTGCTTCATTCTCATAAATCTGTGCTGTATCAATCGCACGATATCCCAATTCAAGAGCATTTTTTACTGATGTGATCACAACATCATCTTTTAGACGAAAAGTCCCTAAGCCAAATGCAGGAACGGACATAATAAGCCTCATGTAATATTTAATTAAGAAAGGTTTTATTATCATGAGATAAATTGCAATAAAAAAGATCAATAAACGCAGAAGTCTTTTGCTGATATGACAAAGATATAACTTAAATTAATTTAAATAAATTATTTACAGGAACTTCATTTAACAAGAGGCATAGTTAGTTTTTTGATATTTTTCTCAAGCTTAATTTAGCTCTATATATTGTTTTTTATATTCTTGCGCTTTTTGTCAGCAATCTGAGCCATTCCTCCATGCGCCTCTACTACGTGGCGCAATGCCATAGAAACGTTTCCTGTCCGCCTTCTTCATCCATATCAACAAAATCCTGATACAGATAGTACTGCGCAAATTCAGGGTCTTCGCGGAGAAGCTGCGCCATCGCATCATCATGTAAACGTGCTTTGGCCATAATCACCTCTTTAAGTAATCTTTCAGGCATGCAATAGCCAGGTCTATATGAAGCTCCCAGACACCTTCTCTGCATGGTTTATGATCACCAAAATTTCCTGTGACCATCCGGTTAACCCGCGACGAAATTTTTGATTTCGCTATCGGGTCACGAATCTCTTTCAGGAACTCTATATACTAATCCCGATTGTCGGGAGTGAGATAATGTTTAATCGTATTAATGTGATACGCTGTAGCTTTAAAGCTACAATTTTGTCAATATAGCTTAGGTTTTATTATTCGTCTTTACCCGCATTTTTGAATACTATATCACCTATAAATGATATAGATGGAAGTCAAGTATTAATACATATTAATGATAAAACTGGATATAACATAGGTGTAAAAAGAGATGTTGGCATTGAAATTGAATAAATTTATAAAAAAAATATTTATTATATTTATTTGTTTGGGGGTGGTTTTAATTACCCCTGTTTTATTTGTAAATATTAATTTGTCATATACGAAAAATGACTTTATTAAATATAATATGTTCACTTTTGATGAAATTAAAGGAATGCCATTTATTTCAAGTGACTATATTATTTATTACGATTCACCTGATGGGACAAAACCAATGATTAACGAGGTTGTATTTTCAAATGTTAATCCGAATCGTAAAATAGAGTTAATAAACTATATTGAAAATATAGGATTTATGAAAAATGGCGGTGAGTATTGGAGTAAAGGTAATATTCTTATAAAGATAAAACAAGGTGATACAGATCGCACGGTTTTGTTCTCCGTTGAGAAAAATTAAAAGATATTAGATTGTTTTAACGATAGTTATAAGCATAGACATAAAGAAAGGGGGGCTGTTAGTTCGCTTCGCTCACCGCTTAACAAGGTTGCCCTTGAGCAGCCTTCTCCCCCCCTTTTTTTATCGCTAATCCGGTAAATAAGATCGATAGAAAAGGCGATTTATCCTACTTTTTTCAGGAAACAGGTTTTCAATACTAACCCTCTGATTTTATCTGCGTTACATTCGATTTCATCGTCACGATGAGTTAAACGGATATTTTTAATTAAAGTGCCGCGTTTTAGCGTTGCTGATGTACCCTTTACTTTTAGATCCTTAATGATCTGTACAGAATCGCCATCATTAAGTAGGGTGCCGTTACTATCTTTTACTTCGCCATCCATTTTATTATTTCCTCAAGTTATTTCTGAAAATAAGTGTGGATTATAGACAATTTGTGCTGATTTTTAAAGAATATGGCGAAATTTATCCGTATGGCGGGCATTTTATGATGTTTTGCTGTGTCGGAATCTTGGGTAATGAAAGGTTAATGTAAACAGGCCCCCGTTGTTAACAGGGGCCTGTAAGTCTCAGAGCTCTTAATATGACGGCTCTTTATATTTTATTGCTCAACGCTTGCTTCAATAAACCATAAGAATTTGTCGAGATCACGGGAGGCGGCGGTTAACATATCCGCGGTGTTTTCATCCTCAACTTCATCCATCGCTTTGCGGATATCATTAGCGGCAACAGCATAACGGTCAGCCAGTGCTTTGAGATGGTCCTGCACGTCATGGATATTTGTTGGGTAACTTTTCAGTATTGTGTGCTTATTAATTTCTTGTACGGTACCGAGAGCTGTTCCACCAAGTTGTACGACTCTTTCTGCAAAAATATCCGTATGTTCAGTAATCGTGGTACGAAAGGTATCCAGCATTTCATGGATGGAAATGAAATTTCTGCCACGCATGTTCCAATGTGCTTGTTTGGTAAGCAGCGAAAGATCAATAAATTGGATAACCATGTGGTTCAGAATTTCAATGGTTTCCTGTTTAATATCATCATCGATATCATTGCGAGTATAAAGTAGTGTGGATATCCCTGTTTTGATTAATCTTGCAGTATCCATAATAGTTTTCCCTTGGTATTAATAATGAGTTTTTTATTGACTGAGACGAATGTAACTCAATATTAGTCTTAAATCATATAGCTTGTTCCTATTAAATCAATAGTTAATTTTTATAGGAAAATATTTATCATGGAATTCTTACAATAATATTGAAAAATATAATAATTTATCAGATGAATTTGTGTGAATAATTTAATCATGAATGAGTTCATTTATAAAAAAACCGGAGAATAACGTTATGACTCCGGCTTCCATTTTATACCCGTCATCTTTCAAGTTGCCTCTTTGTTGGCTACGCTCACTCACCCCGGTCACATAGTTATCTATGCTCCCGGGGATTCGCTCCCTTGCCGTCGCGATGCATCTTGAAATTCATAGGGTATATCTCGATTAAAGAAAATAATTAATCGACTTCGGTGATTTTAGGTTTTCCTTTTATTGTTGACGTAGAACCGATGGAGGCAAAAATAATACAGAATAGTGCCAGCCATTGCGTTATAGTCAAATGTTCGTTCAAAAATACAATACCAGATAGCGCACCCAGTGCGGGTTCAAGGCTCATCAGAGTACCAAATGTCTGTGCGGGTAAACGGGTCAGAGCGATCATTTCCAGTGTATATGGGAATGCAGTAGATAGAATCGCAATTGCCAGCGCCAGAGGGAGAATGGACACATCAAATAATAGTTCTGGCCCTGTTTGTATCAAACCGACAGGGAAAAATATCATAGCAGCGATAAATGAACCAACAGACACTGTTGCTGCTCCATGACCTGCACCGGCGCGTTGGCCGAAAATAATATATAGCGCCCAGCAAACACCTGCGCTGAGTGCATAAATGATCCCTATAGGATCTAAGTTATCAATATTATTATTGCCAATGGGGAGTAGGAAAGCTAAGCCGGTGATAACCAATGCCACCCAGAGAAAATCTATTGGTCGGCGTGATGAGAACATGGCTACAGCCAGCGGGCCGGTAAACTCAAGGGCCACGGCAATACCTAAAGGAATAGTTGTCAGCGCCATATAGAATGTATAATTCATCGCGCCAAGAGCAATACCATAGGTAAGCAGCGGCATGATGGATTTTCGGCTAAAACGCAGACGCCAGGGTTTAAAAATAATAAACAGAATGATAGTTCCAAGACCTAGGCGCAGTGCGGTAACACCCGGTGCGCCGATGACCGGAAACAGCGTTTTGGCAAGAGAAGCGCCACTCTGAATTGATGTCATGGCAAGCAGTAACAGTATTACAGGTATTAATGGAAAAGCACTCTTTTGGAGCTTGGAAGAAGACATCCGGGCAAAACCTCAATTAAAATCAAATGATCTGACCGATAATCTTCGCAGTGAAACGTAGATAACTCAATAGGTTTAGAGAATATAATTTTAGCGAAATATTTTTCATTTATTAAACCATATTATATGGTTATAGTGAAATTAAATTTTATTATTGAAATATAATCCTGATATAAATCTATATTTTATTTTGATGTGTTGATAATTGAGGGATTACAAGTGATGAAGGTATTTATTACAATCTGATTGATGTTTGATTTCATATCATAATAATTAAGCATAAGTTATGATTAATGCTAATATATTGAATATGAAAAAGCCATTCTTATTTTGTTTTGCTTGATATCAGTTTTATAAGTGAGTTGTATGATTGTGATATTAACGTATAATCCTGATTTTCATGTGGAGATAAAGCAACAGGAGCTGAGATAATGAAAAGTATTGCTGTTTATTGTGGTTCAAGTCTGGGTGTATCTGAAATCTATAAAGAAAATGTCATTATCTTCGCAAAGGAATTGGTTAAACGTAATCTTACGCTTATTTATGGTGGCGCCAGTGTAGGTATTATGGGAACTGTTGCTAATACGGTTTTGGCAGAGGGCGGGAAAGTGATTGGTGTTATTCCAACATTATTGGAAGCTCGGGAAATATCACATAAAAATCTGACTGAATTATACGTTGTTGAAACTATGCATCAGCGCAAAAACAAAATGATTGAATTAGCTGATGGTTTTGTTGCTTTGCCTGGTGGCTTTGGTACGTTGGAAGAGTTTAGCGAGGTATTTACTTGGAGTCAGATTGGGTTACATACAAAACCTTGCGGTATTCTTAATATTAATAACTTTTATGATCCGCTCATTGCCATGATTAATAAAATGGCGGATGAGCAATTTTTGCATGAAAAATATCGTCATATGGCAATAATCGAACAAGATCCTGCTATCTTACTCGATCGTTTTGATACTTATCGGGCGCCATCGATAAAAACCTATTAAAATCAATTTTATAATGAAAAATCGATATTATTGTAATACTGTCAATAAGGAACCAGAAAATAAAACTTGAACTGATAAGGGAATTAAAAATATGGAGATACGATCCACTTTAATGAAAGAGAGTATGATACAGAAATGAGAGAAATAATCAGCATTCACCTTTGATTAAGGTAGATAAGATATTAATTCTCGAAATAAATAAACCATTCCTGTTGCATAAATATTTATTTAAATATTTTACCACAGGAATGGTTGTTAATATTAATGGTTAAATATTAGCTTACAATCATATATTCTACTATTGGATTGTTACCGCCATCCGCTGTATAGGATAAGTGTAAATCATCACCTAAATAATCGGTTGAGATTGAGTAGCTGCTGCTGCCAATCAAAGGATTGCTCCATGTAATATAGATGCTATAGATTTCGCCTTTGCTATCTACAAATACATAGGTACAACGCCCTGCAACACCACCTAACAGGCTGTTTGAATCACTTCTCCAAATCGCTTTTCCAGGAGTGTTGTCATTGCTTCTATTAATTACTTGAGGAGGAAGAGTGGTCCACTCACCTTGATCAAGACGGATAGAATCCTGAATAAGTTTAAGTTTATATGGTGATTTGTTAGTTACTTTTACAATAACGCTGATTGGTGCTTTTAAGGAAATTGCTTCGATCTCTGACATAGTATTACCTCTTGTGATTGATTTTAAAAGTATAATTAATAAATTCCAAGATTTTAATTCAACCTGTTATGGTTATATAAAATAACTTGGGGTGGAACCAACCTTCTTAGCTATATTTGATAGCTTGTTTTTACTTCTTATTAGAATTCCATTTCTTCATATTTCCTGAATTTCAATCTTTTTATATTTTGGTGTTTTTATTTATCGTTACCACCATTTTATTATCGCTTTTAATAATTTTTATCCTTTTAAAATATTAAAATCAGAAAAACTATCTATTAAATGGTGTAGATAAAAGGCTTTATTTTGCCTCGATGTTTTTTAAGATACCGTTTCTCTCAGATAAAAGTCAATTTTTTTGCTCTTTGTGTTTTATTATAAAATAACAACCGGTTAATTATATTTTTGTACTTAAAAACGTAGATATAAATGATAAAATATGTCTATGTTTTTAATAGATAATATATAAAACAACTATAATGGCAAATAAAAATAGGCCGCTAAATCTATGGCGAGTTAATAATGATTTTATTATTTTTGAACATTAATTCATCATTATATTGATGAAATGTTAATGTGTTATAATATCGAATGAGTATAACTTAGTCACAGATTGTATTTATTTTGAGTAGCAATAAATGCACTAATTTGATAAGTCTTTATTATTGCTAATAAGTTTTCTGATTCATTGACTTATTGATTAACAGATATTTGGATAATGAGCTAATATTATATTCACGACAGGGACTATTACATCCTTGATTAAAATAGCATAAAAAAATTAAATTGTTATAAATATAATGTCATTGAACCTTAATATGTTTATTTTCAGTGTGGCATTATTGGTTATTTGTATTTCTTCTTTGTGTCTGATTTAAAAACACATTCAGCATAAAACTAAATCGTATCACGATATCGTTTTGTCATTTAGAGTACCAATTGGAAGCTTATTGCTATCTTATTAAAAGTAAAAAATCAAAACAGTCTATTTTTAATGGCGGATTATTCTATTGATAAGCTACCGGTGTAACATGTACTTTAGAATAACGATATAAATCAGTAAGAAATTGGTGGTAAGTGGTGTTAGCAGGGAATTTCCTAATCTTTTTGCCGACTGAAAATTTTTGTTTTAAATTGTAGACGACTGGTCTAATTCGGTATAAGTTGTATCTATGCAAACGAATAGAAACCCCCAAGATATCCGTCAGCACATCCTGGACATTGCTCAACAAGTTATTGGATGTAAAGGCTTTTCAGCCGTCGGACTTAATGAAATTTTAAAGGCGGCAGAAGTGCCGAAAGGCTCGTTTTACCATTATTTCGCGTCGAAAGAGGTATTTGGCGCCGCTATGCTTGAAGATTACTTTACGCGCCATCTCGAAAGGATGGATAACATCATGATGCGTAAGGAGTGGACAGCGAAAGAGAACTTAATGCAGTACTGGCAAGGTTGGTTGGAGCCGTTGGAAGACGGTACTGTTTGTGGGCAAAAGTGTTTGGCGGTTAAGCTCGGAGCTGAGGTGAGTGATCTATCTGTAGCGATGCGTCTGGTGTTGGAGAATGGGACAAAGAATATCATTATGCGCCTTGCCTCTGTCGTGGAAAGCATTGTCCATGAGGGTGGATTGGATTGTGCTGTTGAGGAAGCCTTTCCGCTGGCTGAGGCGTTATATCAGACTTGGTTAGGGGCTAGCTTGATGGCGAAGATCACCCAGAGTAGCGCGCCGTTACAAAGTGCTATGGCTAGCACGAAACGATTATTGAATGCATAGCGAATAAAAACACTGTTGGAAGTCACTATTCATCAGTATTTTTTTATACCAAATGATTAGACGACTGGTCTACTTTTTGGGTATCCCAATGATACTGACTTTAATGTTGAAGGAGAAGATGAATGTTTCAAACACAACAAATAAATCGCCGTATCGTCTTGGCTTCACGTCCGAATGGTTCCCCGACACTGACTGATTTTCGTCTGGAACAGCAACCTATTCCTGAGATAAAGGAGAAAGAAATACTGTTACGCAGCGTTTTTCTTTCGCTAGATCCTTATATGCGTGGGCGAATGAGTGATGAACCATCTTATGTGCCACCGGTGGAGCTTGATAGCGTTATGGTTGGCGCAACAGTGAGTCGGGTCGTGTCTTCAAATCATCGGAGATATCAGGTGGGTGATTGGGTACTGGCATATAGCGGTTGGCAGGATTATGCCGTTTCCGATGGTAGCGGCCTTCTCAACTTAGGCCAATCGCCTGTTCACCCATCCTACCAATTAGGCGTGTTCGGTATGCCAGGCTTGACTGCTTATACCGGGCTGTTGGATATCGGTCAACCCAAGGCTGGTGAAACATTGGTTGTTGCTGCGGCAACGGGTCCGGTTGGTGCAACGGTTGGTCAGATCGGTAAGCTTAAAGGTTGTTATGTCGTTGGCGTAGCGGGTGGTGCGGAAAAGTGTCGCCATGCTGTTGATATATTGGGATTCGATGTTTGCCTTGACCACCATGCTCCAGACTTTGAAGAACAGTTGTGCAAGGCTTGCCCGAAGGGGATCGATATTTATTTTGAAAATGTGGGCGGCAAGGTATTTGACGCTGTTTTGCCGTTACTGAATGACTTTGCTCGCGTTCCGGTTTGCGGAATGGTGTCTCGCTACAACTCCACTAACCCTCCAGAAGGGCCAGATCGCTTGTTTTTGTTGATGAATAAACTGTTGAGGAAGCGAATTCGGATGGAGGGATTCATTGTTACTGATAACTATACTCGGCGTTTTGATGAATTTTCACGTGATATATCCGCATGGTTTGATGATGGCAGGATAAAATATCGTGAGGAGGTGGTATCAGGTTTGGAAAATGCTCCACAGGCGTTTATTGGCCTGTTGCAAGGCCATAATTTCGGCAAGTTAGTCGTCCGTGTCGGTTCTGATAATTAAACGCTACTAGACATAATTCGGCCTATACAGTGAGGTAGTTGTGCGAAATTTTAAGTATTACAATCCAACTAAAATCGTTTTTGGTAAAGAGACTATTAGCCGTCTTGATAGCTTGGTGCCACGGGATGCGCGGGTACTGATTCTCTACGGCGGCAACAGTGCTGAAAAAACCGGAACGTTGGATGAAGTCAGAAGTGCGTTGGCTAATAGAACTATCCAGGAGTTTGGTGGTATTGAAGCTAATCCGACTTATGAAACGTTGATGAAAGCGGTTGAATTGATACGCAATAGTGAAGTGGATTTCTTGCTCGCTGTCGGCGGCGGTTCTGTGATTGATGGCACTAAATTTGTGGCGGCGGCTGTGAATTTTGCAGGAGAGCCTTGGCGTATTTTGGAAGAGGGGGGATCGCTTGTTCAGAGTGCTCTCCCGTTTGGTACCGTTTTGACGCTACCCGCGACAGGTTCAGAGATGAACAGTAGTTCGGTGATTACCAATAAAGCGAAACAAGCTAAGCGGGATTTTATGAGTCCGTTTGTTTTTCCCCAATTCTCCATTATGGACCCAACGAAAACCTATACTCTGCCGTTACGTCAGGTGGCTAATGGGGTGGCTGATGCTTTCACACACGTTATGGAACAGTATTTGACTTATCCTGCTAATGGCATGGTGCAAGATAGGTTTGCTGAGGGGTTATTGCAGACATTGATTGAAATAGGCCCTCAAGCTATAAACGCCCCCGATAATTACGAGATCCGCGCCAATCTGATGTGGGTCGCGACTTTGGCTCTCAATGGTTTGATTGGCGCTGGTGTGCCGCAGGATTGGTCCACACATTACATTGGTCATGAATTAACGGCGCTTTACGGTATTGATCATGCTCGAACACTGGCGATTATCCTGCCTGCTACTCTGAAAATCTGCCGGAAAAGCAAGCGTGCCAAATTGTTGCAGTACGGTGAGCGTGTTTGGGGTATCACCAGTGGAGATGAAGAACAACGAATTGATCAAGCTATTGCATATACTCGCGGTTTCTTCGAGGATTTAGGAATTCAGACCCATTTGTCAGATTACAACCTTGGTGTTGATGACATTGATCGGGTGGTGAAACAATTGGAAGCTCACGATCTGACTCAATTGGGTGAAAACAGAGACATTACGTTAGATATTAGTCGCCAAATCTTACAAGCAAGCCTTTAAGTTGGAGGAGCGCCCTGGAAAAATTCTAGGGCTTCTCCTTGGAGTCTGTTTTAGGGAATGAATTTGCAGTACGATGTAAGTTAAATAGGAAAAAATGTTTGAGTCAAAAATGGATAATAAACATCAGCAATCGTCGCATATTCAGTTGGAAAATAATCTCTATCAGCTTGTAGTGGGTAATAGCCATAATTTTAATGAATGGTTGTATTTGCGGAGTGCATTATGGCCCACGGTATCAGAAGAAAGTCACCGTGAAGAAATGAACTCGATTTTGAATTCTGATAACCAGATTGCTTTTATGATCCAATCGAATTTAGGTGATTTTTGCGGTTTTGCAGAGGCTTCACTGAGATTTGAATATGTCAATGGATGCAATTCCTCTCCGGTGGCTTACCTTGAAGGGATCTATATTTCCCCGGAATTAAGAAGAAACGGTTTAGCGACTCGTCTTATCACTCATATTAAAAATTGGGCTAAGGATCATGGATGTACTGAAATGGCCTCGGATGCTGAAATAAATAATGAAGAATCGCTGGCTCTTCATTTGTCTCTTGGGTTTGTTGAGACAGAAAGAGTGGTTTTTTTCAGGAAATTAATCAAATAGGGATGAATTGGATGGTGAAATGGGACTTGGACTATTTCTATCATCATTCATCTCTTATAACTGAATGCTGATGCGAATTACATTGTGCTACATATATTATGTGCCTCTGACATGATAACGTAGCTCCATGTATTTATCTTGAATTAGCTCGAATAACGCACAAAACTTCCCGCGATCTCTTAACCTTGTTGTGGCATAATGCGCCGCTATTGATTTTTCCGATTTCCCTTTTGTTTCTAAATGTAAGAGCGAATGCAGTGTTAAGTACAAACAACATCACCATGCAATTTGGCAGTAAGCCCCTGTTTGAAAACATTTCTGTCAAGTTTGGCAACGGTAACCGTTATGGTCTGATTGGCGCGAATGGTTCCGGTAAATCCACTTTTATGAAAATCCTGGGTGGCGATCTGACACCCACTGCCGGTAATGTCAGCACCGATCCCAATGAACGTATTGGTAAACTGCGTCAGGATCAGTTTGCTTTTGAAGAGTACACGGTGTTGGATACCGTGATTATGGGGCACACGGAACTGTGGCAGGTAAAGCAGGAGCGTGACCGCATCTATGCGATGGCGGAAATGAGCGAAGAGGATGGCTATCGCGTTGCGGATCTGGAAGTCTCTTATGGCGAGATGGATGGTTATAGTGCTGAAGCGCGTGCCGGAGAGTTGTTGCTAGGTGTTGGTATTCCAGTAGAACAGCATTACGGTTTGATGAGCGAAGTGGCGCCGGGCTGGAAATTGCGGGTATTGCTGGCTCAAGCGCTGTTTTCTAATCCTGATGTTCTGTTATTGGATGAACCAACGAACAACCTGGATATCGATACGATTCGTTGGTTAGAGCAAATACTGAATGAACGAAACAGCACCATGATCATTATTTCCCATGATCGTCACTTCCTGAATACAGTTTGTACTCATATGGCCGATCTTGATTACGGTGAATTACGTCTGTTCCCCGGTAATTATGATGAATACATGGTTGCCGCCACTCAAGCCCGTGAGCGCCTGCTAGCTGATAATGCGAAGAAGAAAGCACAGATTGCGGAATTACAGTCTTTTGTCAGCCGTTTTAGCGCTAATGCGTCTAAATCAAAACAGGCGACTTCCCGTGCTCGTCAGATTGATAAAATCCAGTTAGAAGAAGTTAAAGCATCTAGTCGTCAGAATCCCTATATCCGTTTTGAGCAAGATAAGAAATTGTTCCGTAATGCTTTGGAATTGGAAGGTTTGACTAAAGGTTATGACAATGGCCCTCTGTTTAAAAATCTCAATCTTTTGCTGGAAGTTGGCGAGAAAATAGCCGTTATCGGTGCTAACGGTATCGGTAAAACGACTTTTCTGAAAACATTGGTTGGTGAGACAGAGCCAAATAGCGGCACAGTTAAATGGTCTGAAAATAGTAGCATTGGTTACTATGCTCAGGATCATGCCAGTGATTTTGACTGCGATCTGACGGTTTTTGACTGGATGAGCCAATGGAAGAGAGAAGGGGACGATGAACAAGCTGTTCGTAGCGTATTAGGACGTTTGTTGTTCAGCCAGGATGACATTAAGAAAAAAGTCAAAGTGTTATCGGGTGGTGAAAAAGGACGGATGCTATTTGGTAAGTTGATGATGCGACAACCAAATATTCTGATAATGGATGAACCAACAAACCACCTAGATATGGAATCCATTGAATCCTTGAACCTTGCGCTTGAATTGTATAAAGGTACTTTGATATTTGTTTCTCATGATCGGGAATTTGTTAGCTCATTGGCAAGCCGAGTTATGGAAATTAAATCTGATAAGGTCATTGATTTCAAAGGTACTTATGATGAGTATCTGAGAAGTCAGGGAATTGTTGAGTAATCATCTTATGAGATAAATCGCCCTGGTTGAGATAACCGGGGCGTGTTATTTCTATTGTTTGTTATTTCTACTACTTGTTATTTCTATCGGTAGATAGATTAACTGTTGCACACTTCGCAATTGGGATCTTTGGATAATTTAATATCACGAAATTGCATTGTCATTGCATCAAACAGTAAAACTTTTCCGCTGCTGACTTTGCCGTATCCAGTAAGGAGTTTGATGGTTTCCATTGCTTGCAATGTACCGATGGTACCGACTAATGGCGCCATCACTCCCGTTTCCACACATGTTAAATTGTTTTCGCCAAACAGCCTGCTCAGGCAACGGTAGCAGGGGGCATCTGGCTGATAAGTAAATGTAGTTAGTTGCCCTTCCATGCGAATAGCCGCGCCGGAAACCAGAGGTGTTTTCCTTGCCAGACACCAGCGGTTCAGTTGTTCGCGGATTGCCACATTATCAGTACAATCCAAGACAACATTGTTCTGGCTGATAAGCTCATCTAGCGCTTTATCTTCCAGTAATCCGTTAACGGTTTTTATCGTGACATGTGGGTTTATTGCCCGGAGCGTTAATTGGGCTGAATGCACCTTAGCCATGCCGATGCGTTCATCCCGATGCAGTATCTGCCGTTGCAGGTTCGAGAGAGAAACGGTATCAAAATCGAGTAGTGTTATTGTTCCCACGCCTGCTGCGGTCAAATATTGAGATGCCGCGCAACCTAAACCACCCGCACCGACTATCAGGATCGTCGAAGATTTCAATTTTTCCTGACCGTCAAAATCAAACCCACGTAGAACAATTTGACGGTTATAACGTAGGATTTCTGTGTCTGTGAGTTCAATGGTCATTATTCATTTTTCAGTAAGTGATTGAACAATTCGATTTCAACATTTTCACCAACTTCTACCCGCCCACGTTCACGTTCCAGAACAATGAAGCAGTTCCCCTGACCGAATGAACTAAATATATGAGAGCCTTGATGCCCCGTCGTACGAACTTCTAGCTCATCTTGTTCATTCACCGAAGCAATACCCCGTTGAAAATCCATTCTTCCCGGTGTCTTTTTCAGTGGCGTGGTGACTTTGGCGCACATACGTATAGGGGGTTGCCATGCTGTAAAACCGGATAGACGCGCGATTAGAGGTTGAACTAATTGATAGAAAGTGAGAACGGCTGAAACTGGATTACCGGGCAGACCACAGAACCAAGAGTTTTTTAGTTTGCCAAAAGCGAATGGTTTACCCGGTTTAATTGCCAGTTTCCAGAAACTGATTTCGCCTAATTCATCCAGTATCTGCTTGGTGTAGTCTGCTTCACCCACAGAAACGCCGCCACTGCTGATGACTAAATCAGCTTTTTGATCTGCTTGTGCGAAAATATGGCGTAAGGCTTGGGGATTGTCTGCAATAACCCCTAAATCAATAACGTCGCAATCCAGCTTCTCCAGCATCAGGCGAATGGCAAAACGGTTGGTATCATAAATTTGCCCTTCTTTAAGCGGTTGACCGATAGCTTGTAGTTCATCACCCGTCGAGAAAATGGCGACTTTCAATTTGCGAACCACTTCAACTTCGGTGACGCCTAAAGATGCAATCAGGGGTAGCTGAGCGGTGGATAATTTGTTGCCTGCCGGTAGTACCACCGCGCCTTTAGTTATATCTTCGCCAGCCAGACGGATATTTTGACCTTGTTTAGCTGGCTGAGTGAAAACGATGCCATTGTCAGTAATTTCTGCGTGTTCCTGCATAATAACCGTATCTGCGCCAATGGGGATCGGCGCTCCAGTCATAATGCGGATACAAGTTGCAATCGGCCATTCTCCTTGAAAGGGGGAGCCTGCCAGCGCTTTTCCTGCCAGAGGCAGTGGTTTGGCGCCATTTAAATCCGCATAGCGTACGGCATAACCATCCATTGCTGAATTAGCAAAAGGGGGCACATTGATAGGAGAAATAATATTTGTTGCAGTGATGCGTCCTGATGCTTGCGGGAGGTTGACGGTTTCTGTGTCAGTCAGTGGTGTAACTTGCGTCAGAAGTTTTTCCAACGCCTGCTGCAAAGAGATCAATCCAGAGGTATGACAGTGATCCATAAGTGAAGCTCCCAGATAACGTTTTTTATTAATGGCATTATGGCAGAGATCATCATAGGTGTGAGTGATATTTGATTTTGATCGTATGTTCCATAAACGCGGCGATATTGGTGTCGGTTATCCAAAATGCCGCGACATGTGATAAGTACGTAGAACATGACGATTAACCTGGCGTCAGAGGATATGCTGTTGTCATAGCCAGGTTAGAAAGCGGGCAAGAGATTATAAGGTTTGACCACTGTCAACTGTTATGATTTGTCCTGTCATCGATTCCGCTTTTAACAACATTAAGGTTATTTCTGCAACATCTTCTGGCGTTGAAATTCTTTCTAAGGGCAAATAAGTACAAAGCGTATGCATTTTCTCTTCTCTCCCTTTCCACCATCTTGTTTCAACGGCGCCTGGCGCTACGCAGTTAACCCTGACCGATGGAGCCAGTGCCCGAGCTAAGGATTTTGTCAGTCCGTGAACCGCTGATTTGGAAGCGGCATAGGGAATACAAGAACCTAAGCCCGTTTCGCCGGCGATACTACCGACATTCACGATAGCGCTCCCTGTTCTTGCTTTAAGATAAGGCGCCGCATACCGGCAACAATAAAATGTGCCTTTCACATTAACATCAATAATGGTATCCCAAATATCGCCAGATATGGCATCGAGATCTTCAAATTGAAGTTGTCTAGTTGTCGCCGCGTTATTCACCAGATAGTCGATCCCGCTAAATTTCTCCACGACGGTGTTTATCATTGCCTGCACAGCCGATTCGTCGGCAACATCCGCTTTTATCGCGATAGCTTGCCCCCCATCGTTGATAATGGCTTCTGTTGTTTCCCGCGCCTCAAGTTCACTTTGTGAATAGATCACTGCGACAGCCGCGCCTTGTTTTGCCAGCATAATACTGATAGCCCGTCCTATACCGGTTCCACCCCCAGTTACAATGGCTGTCTTACCTTGAAATGCTTTATACATAAAAATGCTCCTAAATTAATATTTGTACATAACACGATGAATCATATCTCTTATAGACAGGCTTGTTAGCACCATTTTGGCATTATTGTGTGGAAGACTGACTAATTCAGCGAATGTTGTGTTGTAAAACTCGATTTACCCTTAATAGTGGTAACTTATTAGAGGTAAAGTAAATAAGTGGAGCAGAGTACGAAAATTCATATACGCTGATATTCCAGATACTGTAATTAATTGCTTACTGATTTTTTATTTATGGGCAGAAATAATTTACGTTTTTCTGGGAACTTTGTTAATTAAAAGTGTATGTTGTATTTGATTTCTGTTACGGCTTATGAAAAATGAATTAAAAAAATAATATTTTATGGCTATGAACAATTCAATTTCTCCTCAACAAAGTCACCGCTACCTCGCTTTTCATATCGCAATGAGTGGATTTTTGGCGCTGGTCGTCGCGATGGGAATTGGGCGTACTGCCTTTACTCCTCAAGTGCCTTTAATGATCGCGGAATGCCAGTTTAGTCTGACCGGGGCAGGCATCGTTGCGGCTTTTAACTATCTGGGATATCTGGCCGGCTCCTATGATGCGATGCGGGCGCGCCGTTTGATTGAATATCGGCTTTGGGCCGGATTGTGGGGGGCGGTGATTATTACTCTGCTCTCTGCGCTACTGTATGGGGCGATATTGCACAGTATCGCCCGTTTTTTTATTGGTTGGGCGAGCGGCTGGACATTGGTATTGGTGACATCATGGGCCAATGAACAGTTGGTTAAATTGGATCGTCCTGCGTTGGGTGCTGCCATATTTGCGGGACCGGGAGTCGGGATATTCGTTACTGGTATCCTTGCTATCGGTATTCAGGCATGGCAAGTGAGCGCTTCCGAAGCATGGTTGTTATATGGCATTTTGGCGCTGATTTGTAGTATCTATATTAGTCGGCATTTGCCCCGTCGTGGCGAGCTACACCGTTCACAAGTCGAAGTGAATAAACTAATTTTGACCCCGGCAATTAAGCGGTTGGTATGGAGTTACAGCCTGGCGGGGTTTGGTTATATTTTACCTGCGACTTTTCTTTCGCAAATGGCAAGTGATCGTTTCCCCGGCAGCTTATTTGCACAGTTTGTCTGGCCAATATTTGGCGCCGCCGCAGTTATCGGCATCGGTTTCGCTATTTTGACCCGTCATATGCTGACAACGCAAATCCGGCTTGCGATCACTTTATGGATTCAAGCTGTGGGCATTCTCATCGCTGAGAGCATTCCGGGAATAGGTGGTCTGGCATTAAGCTCTTTGTTGGTTGGTGGTGGTTTTATGTGTGTGGTGCAAATGGCGTTTCAGTATGGGCGTGAATTAGCACCAGAACATAGCCGTTATATGGCCGGGTTATTAACCACCGGATATGCGGTCGGGCAGCTTATTGGGCCGATGTTGTCAGCGGTTTCTACCGCGATAACCGGGAGATTGGAGCCTGCGTTATATGTCGCATTGATTACTTTGGCCATTGCTGGGTTATTGGTTTGTAACAGGAATAAGCCGACCAGTGAAGGGCGTGTGTAAAAAATTCATATAATTATGAAAAGCAATCACTGGATAATCACCACGTGCTCATTTACAGTGTGTGCAATAGTTACCTGTTAGTAGTGAATTGTTTCAGTTATGGTCTTCATGACTCGAACATCCATTTTACTACCCGCCAGATGATGAAAAGTAATGTCTTTGGAGAAAATAATGTCATCCTTAAGTAAAGAAGCTGAACTTGTGCATTCGGCGCTGGAAGCTCGTGGTCTTGAAACGCCTTTGCGTGGTCAGGCGTTGGTGCCGGAAGTGCGTAAAGCGCGTATTGAGGAGCATATGACGGAAATTATGAAACTGTTGAATCTCGATTTGCGTGATGACAGTTTGGCAGAAACCCCCGGTCGTATTGCGAAAATGTACGTCGATGAGATTTTTTCCGGGTTGGACTACAGTAATTTCCCGAAAATCACATTGATAGAAAATAAGATGAAAGTGGATGAAATGGTGACAGTGCGTGATATCACGCTAACCAGCACCTGTGAACACCATTTTGTAACCATTGATGGCAAGGCGACGGTTGCCTATATCCCAAAAGATAAAGTTATTGGGCTGTCTAAGATTAACCGTATTGTGCAATTTTTTTCACAACGTCCGCAGGTACAGGAACGTCTGACCCAACAGATTCTGATTGCATTACAGACACTGCTTGGTACTAATAATGTTGCTGTATCGATTGATGCGGTTCATTACTGCGTGAAAGCGCGGGGTATCCGTGATGCAACCAGTACCACGACAACAACTTCCTTGGGTGGATTGTTTAAATCTAGTCAAAATACCCGTCAAGAGTTTTTACGCACGACTCGCCATGTGTAATTTTTACATCGGGATATAAGAATGGCCTGCCAGAGAATTGACTCGCTGGATAGTATTCGTGGTCTGGCAATACTGGGGATATTGCTACTCAATATCTCCGGTTTTGCTTTGCCATCCGCTGCTTATTTGAATCCGGCATATAATGGTTCAGCTTCTTTAACTGACTTGATTGTCTGGTCTGTACTTAACGTTTTTGCTCAGGGGAAGTTCCTGTGTATTTTGGCCTTCTTATTTGGCGCAACCTTGGAGCTACTATTACCAAGGGGCGCAATCTGGAATTATCCACGGTTAACCATACTTGCTCTAATTGGTGTGGGACATGGCATCCTATTTTGGGATGGCGATATTTTACTCTCTTATAGTTTGGCCGGTTTTCTCAGCTTTCAATTGATTAGCCAAAATAGCGCCAGCAGTAGGTTATTTATGAAAGGCGCTATTTTTTATCTGATCGGATTAGCGCTATTGTTTATTCTTGGCTTTCTTTCCCGTGGCGGATCTAATGATATTTCTTGGCAGCCGACGGAATTCCATATGTTATATGAAACATATTGGAAAACGTCTGGTGGATGGTTGGCAGTAAAAGAGCGTTTCAATCAGGTCATGTTGATGATGGTTATGCTGTTTGTTCAGTATGGCTGGCAGCTTATCGGCATGATGTTATGTGGTGCGGGATTAGTGCGTAATGGTTGGTTAAAAGGTGAATTTTCAGTAAGCCATTATCGAAATGTGGCGTTATTGCTGATACCACTCAGTGTTGCTGTTCAGATATTCTCTGTCGTGTTCCAATATATCCATAATTGGGATTACTTTTGGTCAGGTATTGTCGGTTATATCCTTGCTGAGTTGGTAACGCCATTTCAGGCACTGGGTTATATGGCTTTGATATATGGTTTCTGGCCGGTTATTTCATGTTGGCGAATTAATTACTGGCTCAGTCAGGTTGGACGAATGGCGATGAGTAATTACTTGCTACAAACCTTAATTTGCACTCTGTTGTTTTATCATCTTGGGTTTTTTGGTCAATTTAGCCGTTTGGAATTACTTGCATTTATTCTTCCTATTTGGGCGGTGAATATTCTGTTTTCATGCTGGTGGTTACGCCGTTACCCGCAAGGGCCGGTAGAACGGCGGTGGCGTGAGATGACGGCGGTGTTGGCCCGATCGGCTTAATCTGGGTTTTATCCATTACCCGTAATTCTTCCGGGGTTACGGCGGGGTAATCAGTCATGCCTTTTGGTACCTTATGCGGAGCTGGAATGGGGATCAGAGGGCCGAGGAAACGAGGTTCACGTTTCAGAATATAAAGATCAGTCAGGGCGCCGAGGCGAGCAATGATTTCCCGTAATCGAACAGTAACCATATTTTTAGGTGTAGAAACTGCATAACATTGGGCGGTAATTCCCATATGCATAGCGATAAACAGTGCTCGCTCGCAATGAAATCGTTGAGTGATAATCGTAAAATCATTAGTGTTAAAAACCTTTCGGGTTCTGACTATTGAATCAAGTGTTCTGAAACCCGCAAAATCCAAGACGATATTTGCAGCAGGAATGCCCGCTTTTACCAAATCTCTGCGCATGGTGACTGGTTCGTTGTAGCTCTGTTGAGCGTTATCGCCACTAAGTAATAAATATTTAATTTTGTCGCTGTTATAAGCGTTAACGGCTCCTTGGATACGGTACATATAGTACTGATTTGGGGCGCCGGAAAGGTAATATTTAGACGTACCAAGCACTATACCCACTTCGCGTTTAGGAAGTTGTTTGAGATCATCAAAGACATAGGGGGCTGTTTTCCAGCTAATCCAGCGGTCAAGTGCGATAGCTGTCAGTATCAGCATCACTGTGATGAATAACAGACCAGTTATCAGGCGCTTCCACATGCTTTTGCCTTTTTATACACATTAATGACTGAATTTGTTAAAGGCTACTTTACCTGAAATTTCTAAGCAAGTTTTCTCTTTAGGAAGAAAGCCTGTTAGTTTACTTTTACTAACAGGCTTTTTAAGTATTTTTAGCAATGAAAATCAGAATGAAGTACGTTTGTACACGCGATATTCAGGTTTCCAGAAGTTGCGCTCAATTGCTTCATCCAGCGCGCCATCTGAGGTAACAGTGGCAACGCCCTGTATTTGTGCTTCTTTGGCGACTTGTTTAGCAATTTTGCGTGATACTTCCTGAATATCATCAATAAGTGGCAGTAACGGGCCTTGACCTTGTTGGGCTAGAGGTGAACAATCCGCCAGCGTCCGGCTTGCTGCCATCAACATACCGTCAGTAACCAGTTTGGCCCCTGATGCAATGACGCCCAGACCAATTCCAGGGAAGATATAGGCGTTGTTACATTGGGCGATTGGATACTCCTGATCTTTATATTTTACCGGATTAAATGGGCTGCCTGTCGCAACCAGAGCCGCGCCATCCGTCCAGTTGATGATATCTTCAGGACGGGCTTCAACGCGGGAAGTTGGATTCGATAATGGCATGACGATTGGACGTTCACAGTGTTTATGCATCTCACGGATGATCTCTTCTGTAAACAAACCGGACTGACCTGAAACACCAATCAATACCGTCGGTTTAGCATTACGGACAACATCGAGCAGCGAGATGGCATCGCTGTTTACATCCCATTTAGCCAATGAGTCGCTTTTCTGTACCAGCTTATTCTGGAAATCCAATAGATTTGGCAGCTTGTCTGTCAACAAACCGAAGCGGTCAACCATGAAAATACGGGCACGAGCCTGTTCTTCGCTTAACCCTTCTGATTTCATCTGGGCGACGATCTGTTCTGCAATGCCGCAACCGGCGGAACCCGCGCCGAGGAAAGTAACAGTTTGATCCTTCAATTGACGGCCCGCCGCGCGACTGGCAGCAATTAAGCTACCTAACGTAACGGCGGCAGTTCCCTGAATATCATCATTAAAGCAACAAATCTCGTGGCGATAGCGATTAAGAAGAGGCATGGCATTTTTTTGTGCGAAATCTTCAAATTGCAGCAGCACGTTTGGCCAACGGCGTTTAACAGCCTGAATAAATTCGTCTACAAATTCATCATACTCTTCACCCGTGATACGCGGGTGACGCCAGCCCATATATAGCGGGTCATTCAGGCGTTGCGGGTTGTTGGTGCCGACATCCAGCACGACTGGCAGTGTATAAGCTGGGCTGATACCACCGCAGGCGGTATACAAGGAGAGTTTGCCGATAGGAATACCCATGCCGCCAATGCCTTGGTCGCCCAAACCAAGGATACGTTCACCATCGGTAACAACAATGACTTTTACATTTTGTTTGGTCGCATTTTGCAGCATGTCATCAATATGTGCTTTGTTTGGATATGAGATGAACAGGCCACGGGCACGGCGGTAAATATCGGAAAAGTGCTCACAAGCTTCGCCAACGGTTGGCGTGTAGATGATTGGCATCATTTCGTTCAAATGCGCATCCAGCAGGCGGTAGAACAGGGTTTCGTTAGTGTCCTGAATATTTCGCAGATAAATGTGCTTATCTGCGTCATTTTTGAAATCAAGATACTGTCGATAAGCACGTTCAGCTTGTTCTTCGATGGTTTCGACCGCTTCCGGTAATAAACCGTAAAGATTAAAGTTGCTGCGTTCTTCTTCAGTAAAAGCGCTGCCTTTATTCAGCAGGGGAAATTCCAACAGCATTGGGCCAGAATAGGGAATATATAGTGGACGTTTACTTTCGTGTTCCAGTTCCATGAATCTTACTCTTTGAACTAAATGGATAACAAGGTTAGCTATAGATCCTAAGAGATAGGAAAAATATGTACAGTAAATGTTACTTAATTAGAGGTATTATGAGTAAAAATGAGAGATAACATCCAGAGTTAGCTAATAAAATGTTACGGTAATTGTTTTTTATAGCGGAAAACCCTCTATCTGCATAGAGGGAAAAATGAATTTTCCACTGGATTCAGAAAGTGTAGTAATCAAATTTGCTGCAACCGAGCGTAGCAAGTATGGATTGAGTTGCACTCCGTTGGGATAAATCACAGTTTTTTTCCTCAACCAACACAGCTCTGTCGATAGCCAGGCAATCACCACCAGAAATGTTCATCAGAATTAGCGCTGCTTGTAATGGGGGTAAGCTTGGGTTAAACGCGGCATTTTCTGCATAACGCCCAGGATAAATTTTTCCATCTTTTCCTAAAAGCGCGGCGCCACTGTAGGAATTACTGTATGGGGCATAGCTCTGGTTTGCTGCATCTAATGCAGTCAGGACTAATGTATCCGTGGTTTCTAGTTTATAACCATGATTAACCGGGTCCATCAACAACGTCTTGATGCCCAGATCATTTGGGCCAAAAGAATCTGGCAGATAATGACCTAATGTTGAAGGTACTTGCTTTGGCAGGTGAATCTCTAATTGGGAGCCACTATTAAGTTCATTCATAAATTGGCGGCAATGGCCGCACGGAGAGTAATTCACAGTAACAGACGCCAGTTTTTTCTCACCTAATAACCAAGCGTGGGTAATCGCACATTGTTCAGCATGAATCGTTTGTTGTAGTGGTACGCCAGCAAATTCCATATTCGCGCCAAAATAGAGATTTCCACTTTTTCCGCGGGCAATGGCGCCAACATTAAAATGTGAGATTGGTGTCAGGGAGCATGCCGCTGCAAGCGGCAACAGGGCGACAGCCAGGGTGTTATCGTCAAAACCGCAGGCTTTCTTAATAGATTCAGCCTGTTTAGCCGTGAGCATGGCAGGAAAGTCATTGTTTCCTGCGTAAGGTAAAAGGGCATCCTGTAGTTTAGGGGGTAACTGTACCCAGATAGGATGAAAACGAGCTTGCATAGTGTGATCTCCGAATTAACTTAAGATCATTCTAAGTTGTCTGGTTATATTTGTAATGTGATTAATGTCATATATACCCGTTATCTTTCAAGCTGCCTCTTTGTTGGCTGCACTCACTCACCCCGGTCACATAGTTATCTATGCTCCCGGGGATTCGCTCCCTTGCCGTCGCGATGCAACTTGAAATCCATAGGGTATAGATGAATGAGACTTATGTAATTGCAGTGAGTAATCAAGCGATTAATATCAAATTTCCTAACAGCTAAACTAGCTAAATAGGTATAACAGCACCGGGAATATAAAGGGCGCTGTTAGTGAAGTAATGATACCGCAGGTCATCAATGCCAATGAGCTGTACGCGCCTTCAACGAAATTAACTTCTGCACAGCGGGCAGTACCCAAAGCATGTGATGCTGTTCCCATTGCTAAACCGCGGGACGCTTTGGTTTTTACCTGTAACAGATCGAACAGGTTATGACCAAATATTGCACCGAAAACGCCGACGAAAATAACACAAGCAGCGCTGATTGCCGGAATACCGCCAATGGCATCAGCTACTGCCATTGCTATTGGTGTTGTGACGGATTTAGGTAATATCGAAGCGGCCATTTCAGGCGTTGCTCCCATCCATAAGGCAATAGCAGTGCCTGTCGCCATAGCGACAATAGTGCCGATAAAACAGATGCTAATAATGGACTTCCATTGGGCACGGATCTGATGTAGCTGCTCATATAAAGGAAATGCCAGCGCAACTACGGCGGGCTGGAGTAGAGCATTTAGAATTCGGCTGCCGGCAAAATAGTGTTCATAGGGAGCGTGGGTTATTAACAATATTGGAATAATGATGGCGATAGAAACCAATAAGGGGTTCAGAATAGGAATTTTGAATCGTAGCGACAGTTTTCTTGCGGTGTAGAATACAACTAATGTTAATGGCAGCGACCACCAAATGTGACTTAACATTTTTATTTCTCTTGTCTTTGTTGTTCACTCTTAACTTCTGATGCGGAACCCATAATCGGGCGTTCACGATGAACATAATGGGAACTGTAAGCCACGATAATCATAACGATTACGGTACTGATCAGACATGAAAAAACAATCGGAACTATCTGTTGGCTGAGTTGATCGTAATAATTCATCACGCCGACGCCGATAGGCAGAAACAACAAAGTCATATTTTTTAGTAACAGACTACAGCCTGGTTTTGCCCAATGAGCAGGAATTAGTTGAAAAGCTAATAAAACGAACAATATCAACATGCCGATAATACTGCCGGGAATAATGATGGGTAATAGGGAAGAAATGGCATTACCTGTCAGCAAACACAAATAAATCAGAACAAATGCTCGCAGGTACTGCCAACCAATAATCAGTACTTCACGAAACGACATAGCAAAATTCCTAATTCTGGTGAGGTATTCATCATACAATTAACCTTGGGAATGTGCCATAGATCACACCAAAAAAACGGGGATCATTGCTGATCCCCGTGGGTAAAAATATTAATGAAATAAATTGACTATTATTTCACTTGCATACCGGGTTGGGCGCCGCTGTCAGGGCTGAGTAAGAAGATATCTTTTCCACCAGGTCCGGCCGCCATAACCATCCCTTCCGAAATACCAAAGCGCATTTTGCGCGGTGCTAGATTGGCTACCATAATGGTTAAACGGCCTTCCAGCGCTTTTGGATCAGGATAACTGGAGCGGATACCAGAGAATACCTGGCGGGTTTCGCCACCTAGATCCAGCATCAGTTTCAACAACTTATCCGAGCCTTCGACAAAATCAGCCTGTTTAATAAGGGCGACGCGCATATCAACTTTGGCAAAATCATCGAAGGTGATCGTGTCCTGAATCGGATCTTCCGCCAGTGGACCGCTGACTTTTTGTGGTGTGTTGATGCTCTCTTTAGATGCCGCGACCATAGCGTTCACTTTATCTATATCAATGCGATTGAACAGGGCTTTAAAGGCAGAAACTTGATGATCCAGCAACGGTTGTTCAATACCATGCCAGGTGAGTTCTGTATTTAAGAAAGCCTCTGCGCGTTCTGCCAGACTTGGCAAAACGGGTTTCAGGAAAGTCATCAAAACGCGGAACAGGTTGATGCCCATTGAGCAGATAGCTTGAAGCTCGGCATCACGGCCTTCTTCTTTTGCCACCACCCACGGCGCTTGTTCATCCACATAACGGTTTGCCAAATCAGCCAGCGCCATGATTTCGCGGATTGCTTTGCTGAATTCGCGGTTATTAAACTCTTCTGCAATCACCTTTGCCCCATCAATAAACTGTTGGTAAAGCGCCGGATCAGCCAGTTTATCCGCCAGCTCGCCGTTAAAGCGTTTATTAATGAAGCCTGCATTACGGGAGGCCAGGTTAACAACTTTATTAACGATATCGCTGTTAACACGTTGAACAAAATCTTCCAGATTCAGATCGATATCATCAATGCGAGCAGAGAGTTTGGCTGCGTAGTAATAGCGCAAACAGTCTGCATCCAGATGATCCAAGTAAGTGCTGGCTTTAATAAAAGTACCGCGGGATTTGGACATCTTCGCGCCGTTGACGGTGACATAGCCGTGAACAAACACATTGGTTGGCTTACGGTAGCCGCTGCCTTCCAACATGGCCGGCCAGAATAGGCTGTGGAAATAAACAATGTCTTTACCGATAAAGTGATATAGATCGGTAGTGGAATCTTTTGCCCAGAACTCATCAAAGCTTAGATTGCCGCGTTTGTCACACAGGTTTTGGAAAGAACCCATATACCCAATAGGGGCATCCAGCCAGACATAGAAATATTTGCCCGGCGCATCAGGAATTTCAAAACCGAAATAGGGGGCGTCACGGGTGATATCCCACTGTTGTAAACCGGATTCAAACCATTCCTGCATTTTGTTGGCAACTTGTTCCTGTAATGCGCCGGAACGGGTCCAGGCTTGCAGCATGTCACTGAACGCAGGCAAATCGAAGAAGAAGTGCTCTGTTTCACGCATTTCTGGCGTCGCGCCGGAGACGGCAGAACGGGGGCTGATTAGTTCAGTCGGACTGTAAGTCGAACCGCAAACTTCACAGTTATCACCATACTGATCTTCTGCCTTACATTTCGGGCAGCTTCCTTTGACAAAGCGATCCGGCAGAAACATATTCTTCTCAGGATCGTATAACTGAGAAATAGTACGATTCTTAATATGGCCGTTTTTTTTCAGTTCGAGATAGATTTTCGTTGAGAACGCTTGGTTCTCTTCACTATGCGTAGAGTGATAGTTATCATAGCTCACTGAAAAGCCAGTAAAATCCTGATGATGCTCTTGGTTCACCGTGGCGATCATCTCTTCAGGAGCAATACCCATTTGCTGAGCTTTCAGCATGATTGGCGTTCCATGAGCGTCATCGGCACAGATAAAGTGAACCTCTTTGCCGCGCATTCGCTGAAAACGGACCCAAATATCTGCTTGGATATGTTCCAGCATGTGACCGAGATGGATTGGACCGTTAGCATATGGCAACGCGCACGTCACCAATAATTTTTTTGCGACTTGAGACATAGTAAGGATCTGACTTCCAATAAGTGAAAAAGGAAGTTTGATGTTAACCGATTAAAAAAATTGTCGCTAGGGTAAGGCTCAATCTTAGTGCGTTTTATGGGATAAAAATTGAATCAGCGAACGGGAAGCGGGTTTTTGTCGCCAATCTTATCTGAACGCTTTGGGTTCTGTTATGATGGAGAGATGGTTTTTAGCTAATGATAATCATTAAAGGAGCCGGGATGAACTCACAATCCCCCGAGCAGACCAATCCTGACCTGCTGAAATCTCAGGTAACAAAAATACTTGCTACTTTTACACACCTGACACTAGAACGTGATTTGATAACACTGAAAGCTTTACATCACTGTACGATGCTTGATGGTGTTTTGCACATTGAATTACTGATGCCGTTTGTCTGGCAACGCGGCTTTAAAGCGTTAAAAGCGGCGACAACGGAAAAATTACAGGCGGTAACCGGCGCAAAATCGGTGGCATGGAAATTGATCCATGATATCAGCACATTACGTCGTGCTAATGATCTGCCGGGAATTAATGGCGTCCGTAATATTTTGGCTGTCAGCTCAGGTAAAGGCGGGGTGGGTAAATCCAGCACCGCCGTAAACTTGGCGCTGGCATTGGCTCAAGAGGGGGCAAAGGTCGGTATTCTGGATGCAGATATCTACGGCCCTTCTGTTCCGAGTATGTTGGGAACCTCCAAAGAGCGCCCGACTTCTCCGGATGGGCAGCATATGGCGCCGATCATGACGCATGGTCTTGCCACTAACTCTATTGGTTATTTAGTAACAGACGATAATGCAATGGTATGGCGTGGCCCAATGGCTAGTAAGGCATTGATGCAGATGTTACAGGATACATTATGGCCGGATCTTGATTATCTGGTTATCGATATGCCGCCAGGGACCGGTGATATTCAACTCACTTTGTCACAAAACATCCCGGTAACGGGGGCGCTGGTGGTAACAACGCCTCAGGATATTGCTTTGATTGACGCAATGAAAGGTATCGTCATGTTCCAGAAAGTGAAGGTGCCTGTACTGGGGATTGTCGAAAACATGAGTGTGCATGTTTGCAGCAACTGTGGTCATTCGGAACCTATCTTTGGTACGGGTGGGGCAGAAAAATTGGCGGTTAAATATCACTGTAAATTATTGGGACAAATCCCTCTGCATATTTCACTGCGTGAAGATCTGGATCGTGGTCAGCCAACGGTTATCAGTGATCCTGATAGTGAATTTACAGATATTTATCGCGAAATTGCCGCGAATATTTCAGCGCAGATGTATTGGCAAGGTGAGAAGATACCAACAGAAATCTCATTCCGTGCCGTTTAATGCGGGTATTTGATTGATGATAGCGGGCGATGGATGTTTTCATTGCCCGCTTTTGGCATGGGGAGATTTTGTATGGGGATAAGTATGCTTGTCTGATTTCCCTCGTTACGATTTTCCTCGTTACATCGTTTTTATGCGAAACGCTTCGAAAAAAATGAGACTTATCTTGTTTACACTGGAACAGATACCATTAACTCCCTATAATCTCGCCAAACTTAGCACTCATAAGTGCTTTGTTCCCATTTTTTTCTAGAATCAGGTTATCTCTATTATGGCTGACGAAGCATATCAGTGCACAATTGTAGGAATTTCTGGTGCATCTGCCTCAGGTAAAAGTCTCATTGCTAATACACTTTATCGTGAATTACGCGCTCAGGTTGGTGATCACAATATCGGTATTATACCAGAGGATTGCTATTATAAAGATCAGAGCAATCTATCAATGGAAGAGCGTTATAAGACTAATTATGACCATCCAAGCTCAATGGATCACAATCTGCTCTTTTCTCACCTGCAAGCGCTGAAAATGGGTGAATCAATTGAATTACCACAATACGATTATGTCGCCCATACACGTAAACTAGAATCGATTCATTTTGCGCCGAAAAGAGTTATTATCCTAGAGGGTATTTTGTTATTGACTGATAAACGCTTGCGTCAGGAGATGGACTTCTCTATTTTTGTTGATACGCCACTGGATATTTGCCTTATGCGTCGTATTAAACGGGATGTGCATGAACGGGGACGCTCTCTGGATTCGGTGATTGAGCAATATCATAAAACTGTGCGTCCAATGTTCCTGCAATTTATTGAACCATCAAAGCAATATGCAGATATTATTGTGCCGCGCGGGGGTAAAAACCGAGTAGCGATTGATATATTGAAAGCCAAAATTGGTCAGTTCTGCGAATAATAAAACTTTGCTTGTCAGGCATTGAATTGATAAGCATCATCGTATTTGAGAGGAAATAATGCGACTCTGTGACCGCGACATAATTAAATGGCTTGATCAAGGTAAATTGATCATTGCTCCACGTCCGCCGATTGAACGCATTAACGGGGCAACTGCTGATGTGCGCCTTGGGAATCAGTTTCGTGTTTTCTGTGGTCATACTGCGGCATATATTGATTTGAGTGGCCCGAAAGATGAGGTCGGCGCTGCGCTTGATCGTGTGATGAGTGATGAAATTATCCTGTCTGACGATGAGGTTTTTTTCCTCCATCCTGGCGAGTTGGCACTGGCTGTTACGTTGGAGTCCGTCACATTGCCGGACGATTTAGTAGGCTGGCTTGATGGCCGTTCTTCTCTTGCTCGTCTTGGGTTGATGGTGCACGTGACGGCACATCGGATTGATCCGGGTTGGCATGGTCAGATTGTTCTCGAATTCTATAACTCCGGTAAGTTGCCTCTGGCGTTACGTCCGGGGATGGTTATCGGCGCTTTGAGTTTTGAGCCGTTGTCTGGTTCCGCTGACCGTCCATATAACCGTCGTCAAGACGCGAAATATAAAAACCAACAGGGTGCGGTGGGTAGCCGTATTGATGAAGATTAATATTTTTATCGGCTACTGAGTTGTATTGACTGTTTTGACAAAAAAAGCTGAGGAAGTCATGAAGAGATTACTGACGACACTGATTATTTTGCTGGTTGTGATTCTTACTGGTCTGGCAGCATTAGTCGTGTTAGTAAACCCGAATGACTTTCGAGCTTATATGGTCGAGCAGGTGCAAAAGAAGAGTGGCTACCAACTCGTCCTGCGAGATGGTATGCGCTGGCATGTCTGGCCAAAACTGAGCATTATTACCGGGCGTATGTCATTAACGGCCCCAGGAGCGGCGCAGCCAACAGTGACGGCAGAAAATATGCGTCTTGATGTGGAGTTGTGGCCGCTTCTTTCTCATCAACTTGCTGTGAAAGAGGTGATGCTGAAAGGGGCGATATTGAGAGTAACCCCGGAGAGTCAATCTCAGAAAAAAGAAAATATCCCTATTGCACCAAAAGGGAGTGCGGCCAATCCTGTTGCGAAGGGTGAGGGTTGGAAGCTTGATATTGCCAGAATTAAAGTCGTGGATAGTTTGCTTATTTGGCAGCGTGATGAGCATGAGCAGTTAAATGTCCGCGATATTAATCTGCTGATGGCGCGGGATAACCAAAACCATATCAGCGTGGAGTTAAGTAGCAAAGTCAGTAAGAATCAACAAGAACTGGCTTTTAATCTTAATGCTGATGTTGATATTACTGATTATCCATATCGTGTTGCTGGTAATATTGACTCTTTTGATTATCAATTCCAGGGCGCGGGTATACCTACGGGGGGAATTAGTGGTTCAGGAAAAGTACATGCTGTTTATCAAAAAGAGACGGCAGATGAACCGCAAATCGTTTCTTTACAGATGTTGAGTTTCACCGCTAATGAGAGTGAACTGCATGGCAGTATAAAAGCCATGTTGGGGACTCACGCAGATTATCAGATAGATTTATCTTCCCAAAAACTGAATTTAGATAATCTGATGGGATGGGATTTGCTTCCTAAAGAGGGTGCGGAAGTTAAACGTTATTACCGGATAGAGAATAGTTCGGCCAAACCGGTGATCGCCGTTTCAAGCCCTGTCCAGCCTGATTATAGCGCTGCATTTCTGAATGATTTTAATGCTAATGTGGCTATTAATGCGGACAAATTTGTTTATCGAGGAATGGAGATCGATAACCTGATATTGAAAGCGGCAAGTAATAGTGGTGTCGCTGAAATTTCTACTCTGAATGGGAAATTATTTGGTGGTGATTTCTCTATTCCGGTTTTTTTAGATGCAACGGGTAATCAACTTAAGTTACACGCAAAACCTTTGCTGCGGAATATAGAACTGGAACCGGTACTCAAAGCATTTTCTTTACCACAGGCATTTAGTGGTAAATTCAATCTGAATGGGGATCTTTCTGGTAAAGGATATGATGGTTATGCGATTTCGCATATTTGGCAGGGTGATCTTAATTTCAGTTTAGTTAATGCCAAAATGTATGGATTAAATATCCCACAATTAGTCCAGCAATCCGTTGCTCGTGTAACGGATAAAGTGAATATTCCTGATAATATGGATAAATTTACCCGCGCTAAAAAGCTTGATGTTAAAGCGGTGCTGAATCGAGGTGATATAAAAATCAGTCGGCTTCATGCGGTATCCGATCTGCTAAATATTGATGGACAGGGTAAGGCTAATCTACTTAAACAAAATGTTGATGTCGCTTTAAAAGTACAGGTAACACAAGGATGGGGCAAAGATAATGAATTGGTTAGCCGTCTGCGAAAAATGAAAGTACCACTGAGAGTTTATGGTCATTGGGATAATCTGCAATACAATTTGGATATTGAACAACTGCTACGTAATGAGTTGGAGGACAAGGTAAAACAGGCTATTAACGATTGGGTTGAACGTAGCAGTCATTAGCTGTATTAATAACTCATGCCTGATTTGACCGCTCAATCTGGCAGTTGGCTATTATGCTTAACCAGGTGCTTAAATGAATTCTTATCGTTGCCTGAGCATAGTTGTCTGAGCAGTCAATTTCAGTACAAGGGTAGATTTCAACTTGTGAGTTAAATTTTAATAATTGCTAACATCTCTTCATTTTTTTCATCCATGCCGACTTCAACAAAGCCAAAACTGGCGTAAAAGTTTCTTGCTACAGTGTTGCTTGGCTTATAACAGATTTCTATTTCTTTTAATCCATTTGTTTGCCTAATTTCATTAAGGGCTAGCAGCATTGCCTGGCGTCCAATGCCTTTGTTTTGATGTTGTTGATCCACCATAAATCGCCAAATTGATGTCTTTTGCTCTGTTTCAGGCACCCACATAAAAAATCCGACAGGTTTGCCATCTAAGCAAATTGCACGTGTTTGGTATGAGGGATTGAATTTTGATTCAACCAGTGACCACACGTTATCTGCGACATATTCATATTGGTCATCGGTTACTGTTAGATCACAGACATCTTCATAATTGTCTTTATCAACATCAGCGAGGGTTATATTCATGTAATATCCTTGTGAGTTAATGAATAATATTATTGATTGGCAAGTGTATATGAAGTTTATTGAATTGAGAAGCTATGGATTTTTTGTTCTAAATACAAAGTTATTTAATTTAGTTAGATAAATCATTAACAGTATTCGCATAGAGTTCCGCATATAATAGTTCCGAATATAGTATTGATAGCAAAGGCTAAAAAAATCCCGGTACAGTTTAAACTGACCGGGTTTTATTTTGTTTCCGAGGAAAAACTCAGTGATGGCAAATATGATTAGTGATCAATAACACTGAGTTATTCTTTATTTTCTTCCTCTGACGCCAGAGGGGTGATTTTTACCTTATTAATTCGGTGACTGGTCACTTCCAACGGTTCAAACAGATAATTATCAATCTGTAATTGCTCGCCTTGTTGTGGAATATGTTGTGAATGTTCCATCAATAAACCTGCCAAGGTTTGATATTCACGTTTTTCATCCAGTTGCAAAGGAACATAAAGGATCAAATCATCCAGCGGCATATAACCATTGGCGATCCAACCACCATTTTCAGTCGCCTGAATATCATGGCGGGCATCAGTTTCTTCGCCATCTACCGGCAAATTACCCGCGATAGTTTCCATTACGTCGGTCAAAGTCACCACGCCTTCCACAGAACCAAATTCATCGACAACAAACGCGAAGTGAGTTTGTGCCTGGCGGAACTGCTCCAATGCCTGAAGTAGTGAAAGCTGTTCAGGGAAAATCAGCGGTTGTTTTATCAGCGAGTGTAAATCGAAAGGCTGTTGGTTAAGCTGTTGATTCAATAAATCAATAACATGGACAACACCTAATGGTTCGTCACTGATATTTTCATCTGTTACCACAATGCGTGTGTGAGGACTTTTACTCAGTATTTGCGTCAGATTTTCAGTTGGTGCATGAATATCAAGGTACTCCACGTCGTGACGGGAAGTCATGATACTGTTGACGTTACGCTGCGCCATACCCAGAACTCTGGCAATCATTTGACGTTCTTGTGGATCAAACACTTCTTGATTATCAGAAATTAGATTAGATGTATGATTGTCCAATTCTGCGTTTTCATGCTTACCACTCAGGATACGTAAAACAGCTTCCGCTGTTCTTTCACGTAGCGAACGGGAAGCAGTAAGAAATCTGCGGCGGTTAAACTGGGCAAATTGGTTTAAGGATTCAATCATAATGGAGAAGCCGATAGCGGCGTACAAGTAGCCTTTTGGTATGTGATAACCAAAACCTTCGGCTACCAGACTGAAACCGATCATCAATAAGAAGCTCAGACAGAGAATAACGATAGTCGGGTGAGCATTGACGAAAGTGGTCAGCGGCTTACTTGCCAGTATCATCAGGAACATCGCAATGGTGACTGCCGCGATCATGATACCGATGTTGTCTACCATACCAACAGCAGTAACCACTGAATCCAGTGAGAATACAGCATCAAGGACAATTATCTGAACGACAACCGTCCAAAATTTAGATGTTTTGCGCTGTTGTCCTGAGTGGGCATCTTTACCTTCCAGCCGTTCATTAAGCTCCATCGTCGCTTTGAACAGTAAGAAAAGACCGCCTATCAGCATAATCAGGTCGCGGGCGCTAAATGGATGTTCCCAAAGCGTAATTAATGGATGAGTTAGCGTTATCAGCCAGGAAAGACTAAAAAGCAGTACGACACGCATCAGTAATGCGCAACTCAGACCTGTAATTCTTGCTTTGTCTCTTAGTTTTTCAGGAAGTTTATCTGCCAGAATGGCAATAAAGACCAAGTTGTCGATTCCAAGGACAATTTCTAGAACGATAAGAGTAACCAGTCCAGCCCATATCGTCGGATCAGCGATCCATTCCATACAGTTTGTTTTACCTTCTAATTATGACGGCTTATGCCGAATAATGAATAATGGGCATTGCCTCATCAAATTTCAATAGTTGATTTTTCATCTTGGGAAGTTTTTTCCAAAAAATGAGGTGTAGCGGCATCGGTGGCACCAATAACTATCCATTAGGACGCATCCTGAGTTAACATGTGATCACATTAACAAATTGCACACTAATATATATTGGTGAGCCGAATTATCATCAGACAGGAGTTATTCATGTCCAAGCAGCAGATTGGTGTTGTCGGTATGGCGGTGATGGGGCGTAACTTGGCGCTAAATATTGAGAGCCGTGGTTATTCCGTATCTATATTTAACCGTTCAAGTGATAAAACTGACGAAGTGATCGCCGAAAATCCGGGGAAGAAATTAGTTCCAAGTTACACTATCGAAGAATTTGTCGATTCACTGGAAAAACCGCGTCGTATTCTGCTCATGGTTAAGGCTGGTGAAGCAACCGATAAAACTATTGCTTCACTGACTCCACATCTGGATAAAGGTGATATTTTGATTGATGGGGGTAATACCTATTTTCAGGATACTATCCGTCGTAATCGAGAGCTTTCTGCTCAGGGTTTTAATTTTATCGGTACTGGGGTTTCCGGTGGTGAAGAAGGGGCATTGAAAGGCCCATCTATCATGCCTGGTGGTCAAAAAGAGGCGTATGAATTGGTGGCGCCAATTCTGCAAGAGATCGCGGCTAAAGCGGAAGGTAAACCTTGTGTGGCCTATATTGGCCCGGATGGCGCCGGCCATTACGTGAAAATGGTTCACAATGGCATTGAATACGGTGATATGCAGCTTATTGCTGAAGCCTATTCCTTACTGAAAAACGCCCTGAATCTGAGCAATGAAGAACTGTCTGAGATTTTCACTGACTGGAATAACGGCGAATTAAGCAGCTATTTGATTGAGATAACTGCTGATATTTTCCGTAAGAAAGATGAAACAGGCCAATATTTGGTTGATGTGATTTTAGATGAAGCAGCAAATAAAGGCACGGGTAAGTGGACCAGCCAAAGCTCTCTGGATTTAGGTATTCCAGTGACATTGATCACAGAATCGGTATTTGCACGTTATATCTCTTCTCTAAAAGATCAGCGAATGGCTGCGGCTAAAATTTTGAGCGGGCCGGAAGCACAACCATTTAAAGGCGAGAAAGCCGAATTTATTGAGAAAGTCCGCCGTGCGCTTTATTTGGGTAAAATTGTCTCCTATGCTCAGGGTTTTCAGCAATTGAAAGCGGCATCTGATGAGTACCAGTGGGATCTCAATTACGGTGAAATTGCCGGGATTTTCCGGGCGGGTTGTATTATTCGCGCTCAATTCCTGCAAAAAATTACTGACGCGTATAACGAAAATGCGGATATTGCTAACTTGTTGTTGGCGCCTTACTTTAAGAAAATTGCTGATGAATATCAGCAAGCGCTGCGTGATGTCGTCTCTTATGGGGTGCGGAATGGTATCCCAACCCCGACTTTCTCTGCCGCGATTTCTTACTACGATAGTTATCGTTCAGCAGTCCTGCCTGCTAATTTAATTCAGGCTCAACGTGACTATTTCGGCGCTCATACTTATAAGCGTACTGATAAAGAGGGAATTTTCCATACTGAATGGATGGAATAAGCCCAGTTATCACCGGTTGATCTAGAGAATGAAGATTTCACATCTGACATGATGTGGTCTTAATTTCGATGATCGTCTGTAATATGCCGTTGCGGTTTTTCTAACAAATGTACCGCAACGGTGTAGCTTAAATTTCAGAATATGACTTGTCTGAGAGTGATGATTGTCACATTAATCCCGGATTAAGCAATAGGATCAGTACTGATAATGTGAAAATCAAAACGATTATTCCCTACATGAACCAGATTCAAGTTTTTAGGGAAATTGAGACCTTCATCGACAGTTGCAATACCGACAGCATCATAAGAAAAATAGAATGACCCGTTACCAATATATTCTCCGGTGTTGACATTTCTTACATAAATTGAAGTGACTATCTCTTTCTGTACCAATAGTTCGTTAACGACAGTATAATTATCATCTGTTGTTGCGTTAACGTCGATTGTTTCTTGTTCTTCTCCATTAAATATCTTAACGGTCATAGAGAATTTTATATCTGAATGAGTATCATCGATGATTCTTAGTGCAACCAGTTTCGTATCTTTCTGCATAATTCTGAATTTAGATAATCCTCTAATTTCTCTATCGATATCTGGATTATCGACTACCCACTCATAATATTTACTCTCTGGATCGTTGTAATGGCGCCACGCATGGACTTTTGATAACTTGCCGATTTTTACTGAACGGAATTTATCGTTAAGGTTGGAAGGGAGCGATATAATTTTATCAAGTTCTGGGTAATCATGTGACTTACCCTGATAGTTTTTCTCTTCGAAAAATGTGACTCCTGTAATTAATTCTTTTGTCATTCTTTTACTCCTTAAAGTTAATGTAAGTAATATATAGGTTGCCAAGAAATAATGTTTCTGCTAATAAACTCCTATGTAATGTTTTTCTGGAAGTATACTTGGTTGTATTAATGCGAAGTATATAGTATTTGCTTGTTTCTATTATTTTTACAAATTGGCTTTTCCTATGTGATATTTGTTACTAATAATTCATTAGTTCCTCATTTTTAGATGTGATATATCCAGTCAAGAAAGGAATAATATTCGATAGATTAATATTAAAATTAGCATAAAAATTCATAAAGTAAAGCTGTTTAAAAAACGCCGAATAATATCTTGATAATAATATTAATATAGTCAAACTGACTGTTTGAAATATGAAAATTTGATACTTATAGTGAGTCTTGTATCTTAAGCTTAGTATTCAATTTAATTGTGAATATTTTTCATGTTTGGTGTTTTGCGCAGATATTATAAGATTGTTTTTTATTAATAATATTATGAAAATATCTATAATTGGATATGTAATAATGTAATGGTTGGACATTTCTATAATTTTTAGAATTAATCGTTAGGGAGGTATTTATCTCAAAGGAAATAGCTTATGATCATTGTTCCTGATGGATCTTAATTTAATGTTTTTTTAGATTAAATTATTATTTAACTTTTTAGTTATAAATTTTTATCAAAAAAGACAAAGAAAAGTGAATGGCAAACTCATTGTTAAAAATTTATTTTATTGGCAAAAATGAATACACCGTTGCGGTTTTTGATGATGTTCCGCAACGGTGTTGCTTAAATTTTCAGAACGTAGCCTGTCTGAAAACAATGGTTAATTATTGTTACATTATGACCGGATTAGTTAGAAAAATCGGTACTGATAATATGAATATCGAAACGATTGCCACCTACATTAACTATTCTGAGATTTTTAGGGAAATTAGCTTTCTCATCAATAGTAACAACGCCATTTGCATCACGATAGAAATAGAATGATCCGTTATTAATATATACTCCAGTACTGGTATTTCTTATTGCAATGGCAGTGACTAACTCGGTCTCAAATGGCAGTATACCAACCAGTGCATAATCATCATCAGTTGTTGTTTCAACTGGACCCACACAATGTGTATTCGTGAACATTGAGAATTTAATACCTGAATAAGTATCATCAATAAGTCTTAATGCAACCAGACAGGTATCTTTTGGTGCTACTTTGAACTTAGATAGTCCTCTAATTTCTCTATCAATATCTGGGTGATCGTATTCCCATTCACGATAGCGTTGACCTGGTTCACAATCGCTCTGATGACGCCATGCATAAACTTTTGATAGTGTTCCAATTCTTACTGAGCGGAATCTGTCGTTGAGATCATAAGGCAATGGAATAATAACATCATTTTCTGGATAATGGTGCGCTTCACCCAGAAAGTATTTTCTATCGAAAAAAGTTGCACCTGTAACTAACTTATTAGTCATATTTTTCTATTCCTTAAACTTTATTTTAAAAAAAATGTCATCTTTCTTTTTGAAAGCAATATGAGAATACAGTGAGTGTGGGTTCTTGTATTTAATAAAATATAATGAATAGGCATATTAAATTGTTGCCGATATAACACCAATATAATTGACATATCATTTTATGCTGATAATTGAAATAAAGATTCTGAAATTAAAAATAATTGAAGATTCCTATCAAAAGACACCTTTATTGGGGTAGGGAATTATCCCCTAATGTAATTGATAATTTTTTGTATATGGCTCAGTAGTGAATAATTAGATATTCATGGTATTTGATAATTATACCTCTCTGTTTAATGTTTAGATAATGTGGAAATAAGAATGGCTTTATCTCGTGATATAAATTTATGGGGGCGGGATAGTTACCACTTTAAATGAATATGTTTAAAATATTATCTTAAATAGCCTATTTCTATAGGCTATTTGACAAATATCATTTTTCACAATGGTATTTATTCTACCCGGTGAAAACTCACTAATTCAGGTTTTGCGATTCGGTGATAATCTTGAGTGTTAAGAATCACTGAGCGTTCAAGACTGCCAGCATTGAAAGCTAGTTCATCGAAACGTTCAAACAATAAAGGGTCTGCGACTAGTTTCAGATTTGGATGGAAACTAAAAGGTGGAATAGCGCCAAACACACATTGAGTCAGTTCAAAAACTTCTTTAGGGCTTGCCAGTGAGGCGCGGTTGCCACCGATCTGTTTTGCCAGTGAAGAGAGGTCGGCTTGTTGATCCGCAGGTAGTACAGCGAGTACGTATTGACGGAACCTTTCCCCTTTAACATGGCAAACTAACCCTTTTGCCCCTTGTCCAAGTTGCGTACCACGGATTTTTGCAACTTCTTCGGAACGTCCGGCGGTTGGATGTTCCACCACCCGATAACTGGCATGATGATTATCGAGTAATGCAGTCAGGCGGTTAAATATTTCGTTAGAGGGCAAAATAAACTCCTAAGTAATAATCTTGTGAATTGATATATTAATCTTATCGATTATTGTATTTATTATATTGCTAATTACATATATTACCAATAGGAAAAATTATCAAATACTATTTTAATAAACATCATCTAACTCTACCGATGTATATATTTATATTTTTTGAATTATGTGGTTTAAATAGAACTATTATTTATGTTTATTGCAAGAGCAATGATCTGTAGTTCTATTAGGTGATTTTTAAATTTTAATTTTCATATATTTTCATTCTAAAACTATTTTAATATTAAGGAATTATCAATGATGACTACGACTTTTTTTATGGCATCAGTAAATATGTTTGGTGCGGGTTGTTTGGTTAAAGCGATAAATACGATGAAAGTTGATGGTTACAAACGAGCATTGATTGTGACTGATCGTGTTTTAAGTAAAATTGGAGTGGCGGCAAAAGTTCAAGCTCTATTATCTGATGTTGATATTGAGAGTGAAATCTATGATGGAACCCATCCGAATCCGACGACAGTTAACGTTGAGGAAGGTTTGGATATTCTGCGTCAGCATAATAGTGATTGCGTTATTTCTTTAGGCGGTGGGTCGTCACATGATTGTGCAAAGGCGATTGTGTTAGTCGCTGCTAATGGAGGAGATATCCGGGATTATGTAGGTATTGGTCGTTCATCTAAACCGCATTTGCCATTAATCTCTATCAATACGACTGCGGGTACTGCGTCAGAAATGTCACGTTTCTGTGTCATTACCGATACTGAAAGCCATATTAAAATGGCCATTGCTGATAAGAAAATAACACCTGTTTTGTCTGTGAACGATCCAGAATTGATGGTGGGAATGCCGAAAGGGTTAACCGCCGCAACCGGAATGGACGCAATGACTCATGCGGTTGAAGCCTATGTTTCTACTGAGGCTAACCCAATAACGGATGCTTGTGCACTGAAAGCAATCTCGATGATTAGTCACTCTTTACGCCAGGCAGTCGCAGATGGGAACAATATAGAAGCACGTGAAAACATGGCTTATGCACAATTCTTGGCGGGTATGGCGTTTAATAGTGCATTACTGGGGTATGTTCACGCCATGTCTCACCAATTGGGTGGTACTTATAATTTACCACACGGTATATGCAATGCTGTTTTGCTACCACACGTTCAAGAGTTCAACGCTAAAGCAGTTGCGGGGCGTTTGAAAGATATCGCCGCCGCGATGGGGGTAGATGTAAGCGCTATGAATGATCAGCAAGGGGCTGCGGCATGTATTGCTGAAATTCGTAAGTTATTAAAAGATACTGGCATTCCGGCTGGTTTGGCTGAATTGAATGTCAAACTAGAAGATTTACCAGAGTTAGCAACTAATGCCTTGAAAGATATATGTTGTTTGACTAATCCGGTTCAGGCTACCCACGAGGAAATTGTTGCAATCTTTAAAGCTGCTATGTGATTTTGGCATCCTTTTTCAGATAGGGGAGCAGTGCCTAAAAGGCGACGTGGACGTCTACGTCGCCTGATAGTCGTTTTTCGTGTGACTGTTTTTGCCTTTTTCATCTACCGGAAAAGGGCGGTGGATCGCGGTTACAGGGGACAACGAAAAATATAAAATTGTATGTATCCGCTGTACCTATTTCGTTGGGCGTGATTAATAAAATAACCTAACGAAATAGGCTGTTAATTATTCTTCGCTCACATTAACGATACGATCTTGTTTAGGATAAGCAATAGGAGATTTTTCAGCGAAATATTTCATTACTGCATCAACGTCAGGCACGCTATATACAGGATCAATACCTTCGTTAAACACAGAAAAGTTACTTCCCCCTGTTGCTAAAAATTCGTTAGCAACCACACGGTATTTTCGATTGAATTCAACAGGTTCACCATTGATTTTTATTGAGCTGGCAATAACACGATCGCCTATTGGTTTGGTGCTATCCCACTGATATTCAAAACCATTAGAAACCGCTAAAACTTGCGAACGTGAGCGCTCCCATTGTTGTTCCAGCAGACGTTTAATTTGTTCACCGGTTAGTGTCTTAATTAATAATATATTGGAGAATGGCTGAATAGCGTAGATAGCATTGTAAGTTACCTCACCGCTAGTCATGTCAGCACGAATACCGCCGCTGTTCATAAATGCAATTTGGGCGCCGCCACTCTCTTTAGATGCAGCAGTATACAAATGTGCATCTGCAATCACTTTACCCAATGAAGATTCACCAGCACGATTAGTTTGCCTATTCAGGTCGCTATCCAACTTACCAATGATCCGGTTTGCCAATGGAGCGGCTATTTTTTCATATGCATCCAATATTTTAGTTACTTCTGGATCTTTTTCATATTTACGGTTATCAACCCAAATATTTTTTGCTTTAAAATCCACAATATCCTTAGTGTATTTGTCTAGTTTTAGATCCAAATTGGTTATTAACGCGCCGTTAGCTTGTGCGGAAGTGACTGGCTTACCATTAACCACACAGTTGTATGCTTGATGCGTGTGACCAGTAATGACGAAATCAATTTCTTTATCCAATTGGTTAACAATGTCTAGAACCTTACCGGTTAGATCATTACAGGCATTCACATTAATACGCTTTCCATCACGTTTCTGTTCAGCGCCTTCATGAATCAGAACACCTATTGCTTTAATACCTTGTTTCTGTAGTTCAGGCACTAAAGCATTAATGGTTTTAACTTCGTTAGCAAAGCTTAAACCTTCGGTTCCGCTTGGTATCACGATCTTTGGCGTACCTTCCAGAGTCAGACCAATGAAAGCCACCGGAATGCCTTTAAATTTTTTAATGATATATGCAGGAAATAGGGTTTTACTCGTTTGATTGACGGTGACATTTGCTGCCAGATACTGAAATTTCGCCCCCGTAAATGGTTCTGGCCCTTGACAACCAGTTTCGGAATGACAGCCGCCATTTTGTTTACGCAACAGCTCATCCTTACCTTTATCAAACTCATGATTACCGACAGCAGTTGCTTCCAAACCTACTTTGGATAGTGTTTCAATCGTTGGTTCGTCATGGAACATTGAAGAGAGTAATGGGCTTGCACCGATCATATCACCAGCACCAACGACAATATTGTTAGGTTTCTCTTTCTTTAACTCCTTGATTAGCGTGGACATATATTCAATGCCACCTGATTTGTTGGGATCTGGTGCTTTCAGGGCGCCATGAAAGTCATTCATAGCCAGCACACGAACATCAATAACATCTGTTTTATCGTGACCGGGTTTAATGACACATCCGGTCAATAGGGTACTGCCAATCGCCAAAAAAATTAATTTATGCTTATTATTCATCTTATTATCTCTTGGTATTGAGTTCACGTTTTGGACAGTCAATCACTTTTAAGTCTTTGCTGTAATAAATGTAAAACTCATCACGATTGATCTGAATGGTTTTATCTTTAATATGGTACTTCGACGAACAAAAGCAGATTATTGTACTTGGAAATTGCAAAATATTTATTTAAATCAATAGCGTAGGTTTGTTTTTTATAATTAAAGGTATTTGTATTTACATCATGCAGGTAGTAACCCGCAGATAGATTACTTTCGATGCGATTCCAGTGCTATTTCACATCAATACCATACAAATCCATTTTCTAAATAAGATCGGTTTTTGTGGGGGAAGATTTTGATCTTGAAATAGGCAATTGGTTCGATTTTTTATCCAGAATTCAGGTTAGTAATTCAAATCCTATTTGAATGAAACCTTCTCTTACTGAGAAGGTTGTATTTAAATGAAATCATATAAATTTTAAAAAACTATTCGGGCCAAATACCTATCTTTTTATTTAATGTGGAATTAATTGTCTCCCCACAAACCTATTAATGGGCTGTGTCTAAAAATAACAGCCGATTCGCAAATCGGCTATTTTCGGGCGAAGTTGTTTTTCAATGGTGAAGCTGGAATGGAAAATCAATTGTATTGACGGGATAAGGAGCTAAAATTAGACTGTCCTCTGTCCTCTGTCCTCTGTCCTCTGTCCTCTGTCCTCTGTCTTCTGCTTCATCTTTCCCGTAATCGACGAATAACACAGCTGAGATCCAGCTCTTGATCCTGTAGTAGAACCATCAGGTGATACATCAGATCTGCCGCTTCATTCGTTAGTTCTTCTCTGTTATTAACTACCGCTGCCAAAGCAGTTTCTACTCCTTCTTCACCCACTTTCTGAGCGATTCGTTTCGTACCGCTGGCATATAATTCTGCGGTGTATGAGTGGTCAGGATCGGCTGCTTTGCGACTTGCCAGCAATTTTTCAAGCTGATAAAGAAATCCCCATTCAGTTTGTGCCGGAGCAAAGCAACTGCATGTACCAAAGTGGCAGGTAGGGCCGATTGGGTCTGCAAGTGCCAACAGGGTATCATTGTCACAATCAGGATAGATATTGACTAAGTTAAGGAAGTGGCCGGAGCTTTCACCTTTGGTCCACAGACGTTGTTTACTGCGGGAAAAGAAGGTTATTTTGCCTGAACTGATAGTGATATTCAGTGCTTCTTTATTCATGTAACCCATCATTAGGACATCGCCGGATATAGCATGTTGCACAATAACCGGCATCATATAAGCGACTTTTTCCCAATCCAGTTTTTCGATTTGTTGTGCGGTCAGCAAGTTCTTATCTCCACGCCTTGTTGTGAAAGGTAATGTTTTAATTCACCAATATTGATAATGTGTTTATGGAATACAGATGCTGCTAGTGCGCCATCGACATTTGCCTGTTTAAAGGCATCAAGAAAGTGTTCTGGCGCGCCTGCGCCGCCAGAGGCAATGAGAGGGACATGGCAAACGTCGCGTACCTGTTTTAGTTGAGTCAGATCGTAGCCATTGCGGATACCATCCTGATTCATCATATTGAGTACGATTTCACCTGCGCCTCGGCGTTGCGCTTCTTTTACCCAATCGAGGGTTTGCCATTGAGTGGCCTTTGTGCGTTTTTCGTCACCGGTAAACTGATAAACATGATAGCGGCCGGTGTTTTCATCAAACCAAGTATCAATCCCTACGACGATGCATTGAACGCCATAACGATCGGCTAAACGGGTAATTAAGGTAGGATCAGTCAGGGCAGGGGAGTTGATAGAGATTTTATCTGCCCCAAATGAGAGGATTTGCCCTGCATCTTCGACGGTTTTAATTCCACCGGCAACGCAAAAAGGAATATCGATCACTTCCGCAACTTTGGCGACCCAACTTTTATCAACTACCCGTCCATTAGATGAAGCGGTGATATCATAGAAAACCAGTTCATCTGCCCCTTCCTCCGCATAACGTTGAGCGAGTGGCACAATATCGCCAATAATTTCATGATTGCGAAATTGAACACCTTTAACCACTTGCCCATCACGAACATCAAGACAAGGAATTATGCGTTTTGCCAGCATTGAATTGCCTCCGTCAGGGTAAATTTCTCATCAAGTAATGCACGACCAATAATAACCCCGGCTACACCGCTGGCTGGCAGAGAAGCGATATCATTTAATGTGCCGATGCCCCCCGAAGCCTGAAACGCGATTTGAGGATAGTATTGGCAAATTGCCCGATATAATTCGACATTTGAGCCAGTTAGCGTGCCATCGCGGGAAATATCTGTGCACAGTACATATTTCAACCCGTAAGGCAGATATTGCTCAATAACCTGTTCCAGTGTGACAGAGGAGTTCTCTCGCCAGCCATTGATGGCAACCTGTTTTATGCCTGTATCGTTAATACGGATATCCAGCGCCAGCACAATATTTTCCGCACCATAACGTTTAAACCATTGGGTAACCAGCGCCGGTTGTTTTACGGCGATAGAGCCAATCACGATCCGGTTGGCGCCTGCATCAAGTAATGTTTTCACATCTTCTTCTGTACGGATGCCGCCGCCAACTTGAACAGGTATAGAAACCGCTGCAAGTAATTTGCGCAGTAAAGGGATCTGGCGGGCGGATGGATCTTTAGCACCGGTCAGATCGACCAGATGGAGCCGTTTTGCTCCCTGTTGTTCATATTGTTGAAAGTGGGACAGAGGATCGTGTTTATAATCCCGTTGCCGAGCATAATCCCCCTGATGTAACCGTACTACTTTGCCATCAATCAAATCTAATGCCGGTATGATCATTGTGCTTACATCTCCAGAAAATTCTTTAATAGTCTGGCTCCGGCAGCACCGGAACGTTCAGGGTGAAACTGCACGCCAAAGAAGTTATCTTTGGCGATTGCGCTGCTGAAAGTATTGCCATATTCAGTTTGCGCGATGGTGTAGGTATTCAGTGGGATCGCGTAGCTATGGACAAAATAGAAATAGGCATTGTTTTCAATACCACGGAATAATGGGTGTCCGGCTTTTGGCAGAACTTGATTCCAGCCCATGTGTGGCAATGGAAGCCCATGAGTAGCCATTTTTTGGACGGGGGAATCAATAATTTCGAGTAGGGTGATATTATCACTTGTAACATTATCGCTTTCTTCGCTGGTAGCAGCGAATAGCTGCATGCCGAGGCAAATGCCTAACACAGGTTGGCTGAGTACTTTAATTAACGGTATAAGCTCCCGTTGTTTCAATTGATCCATTGCGGCGCTGGCGGTGCCGACGCCAGGCAAAAGTAGTTTATCTGCTGCCAGGATCGTCGCTGCGTCCTGACTGATTTGAGGTTGATAGCCTAATTTTCGGATGGCATAAGCTACCGATGATAAGTTGGCGCAGCCAGTATCGAGAATGACGACTTTCATCACAGAACCCCTTTGGAACTAGGCAATGTATCGCCTTCTACCCGAATCGCCTGACGTAGTGTGCGGCCAAAGGCTTTAAACAGGCTTTCTGCTCTGTGATGATCGTTGCTGCCTTTCGTTTTCAGATGCAGTGTACAGGCCATTGCATAAGAGAGTGAACGAAAGAAGTGCTCAATCATCTCGGTACTTAGATCGCCCACCCGCTGGTGTTTGAATTCAGCTTTATATTCCAGATGAGGGCGACCAGAGATATCGAGAGCACAGCGGGCAAGGCATTCATCCATTGGCAACACAAAACCAAAGCGGCGGATGCCTCGTTTATCTCCCAAAGCCAGCTTCAATGCTTCCCCCAATGCCAGACCGGTATCCTCAACGGTATGGTGGTCATCAATACAGAGATCGCCTTTAACCTGAACATGCATGCGGAAACCGCCGTGGGTAGCAATCTGATCCAACATATGGTCAAAGAATCCAACACCGGTATTGATATCGCTGCCGCCTTCATGATCGAGCCAAACGTCAATATTGATGGATGTCTCTTTCGTGACACGTTGGATGTGAGCGTGGCGATCTTTACGGGTCAGTTGTTCACTGATAGCGGGCCAGCCAAGGTTTTTCGGATGATAACGTAATCCCTGAATGCCCATATTTTTTGCCAGTTGCAGATCGGTTTCCCGGTCGCCAATTACATAGCTGTTAGCGGTATCCATCGAACCTTCTGCCAGATATTTTTCCACTAGTTTGATTTTTGGCTTACGGCAATGACAGTTCTCTTCTGGTTTGTGAGGGCAGATTAAAACTTCATCAAAGTGGATGCCTTGAGAACTGAAAATCTGCATCATCAGGTTATGTGGCGGTTCAAACTGTTCTAATGGAAAACTGTCTGTGCCAAGACCATCCTGATTGGTGATCATAATTAGCCTGAACCCCGATTTTTGCAGGGCAAGCAGCGCAGGAATAACCCCGGTTTCCAGTGCCAGTTTATCCAGATGATCAATCTGAAAATCTGTTGGCGGTTCAGTGATCAGCGTACCATCCCGATCAATAAAAAGGAGTTTCTGGTTCATCAGTTTGTTGTCTCCTTTGGTTGTTCATTTATAGTGGAAAGGTTGTTGATGGCTTCAACCACCTGCTCACACTCTTTACGGCTGCCGATGGTGATCCGCAGACAACCCTCTAAACCGGGCTGTTTGCGCTGATCGCGCAGGATAATGCCCTGATGCCATAATGTTTTGAAAACAGTTTCTGCGTCATAAAATTTCACCAATATATAGTTGGTTTCACTGGGAAATACCTTTTCAACAATAGCCAATTTACTCAAGGTTTGTTGCAAATAATCGCGGTTCTTCCTGGTCTCAATGACGCGTTTTTGCATAATGGCGATGCCTTTTGCTGTCAGTGCTTGTGCTGCAATATCCGCAACGGGAGTAGAAAGCGGGTAAGGTGCGATCACTTTTAACAACAGAGTGATGATATCCACAGACGCGAGAGTAAATCCACAGCGCAGACCGGCTAAAGCAAAAGCTTTCGAGAGGGTTCGCAAAATGACTAAATTTGGATAGTTTTTTAGCCAGCTTGCGATACTATTTTCCGGGCAAAATTCAATATAGGCTTCATCGATAGTGACAATTGCACGATTGGCGGTCAGTTCCAGAATTTTACGCAATGAATCAGGATTAATTGAGTTTCCTGTTGGGTTATTAGGGCTACAGATATAGATTAATTTTACCCGGTCAAGGTTGTTTTCGATCGCTTCGATATCCAGTTGCCAATTTTCCAGTGCGGCAATTTTCTTTTGTTCGACACCAAAAGTTTCAGCGCTGACACTGTACATACCATAAGTCGGAGGGCAAAACAGAACCGCATCTTGTCCGGGTTCACAAAATACGCGGATGAGAAGTTCAATGGATTCATCAGCACCCCGACAGGCTAGCACTTGCTCAGGTTGTAATCCGACATAAGCGGCATAACGACGGATAACCGAGGCTGGCTGGCAGTCGGGATAGCGGTTTAACGTTCGCTCTGTGAATTGGAAATCAGGCGCTAGTGGATATTCATTGGCATTCAACCAAACATCGCCATTGCCGCCAAGGCGACGGGCAGACATATAAGGTGTTAATTTGCGGATATTTTCTCGTGCCAACAGATTGGCATCAAAAATGTTATTCATGTTCACTCCTTATCTGCAATATTTAGCGCGGCCACACGTAAAGTGACGGCGTTTTTATGGGCGGTCAGTTGTTCTGCTTGCGCCAGTGTTTCAATGGTCTGAGATAGGTTCAGTAGCCCTTGCGGCGTTAGTTTCTGGATCGTCATACGTTTTAGGAAATCTGCCAGACCAAGGCAGGAATAGGTTGAGGTGTAGCCATAAGTTGGTAATACGTGATTGGTTCCTGATGCGTAATCTCCCGCAGATTCCGGCGACCAGTCACCGAGGAAAACAGAACCGGCGTTAGTGATTTTTTCAACCAATTGTTCTGGCTGACGGGTTTGGATAATCAGGTGCTCTGGGCCATAGCGGTTGCTGATTTCTACGCACTGTTGCAGGCTTTTTGTCACAATAATCCGGCTGTGCGCTAGTGCTTTGGCGGCAATTTGGTTGCGGGGAAGCAGGGGAAGCTGTTTTTCGATTTCCGCTATCACTTTCCTGGCTAACGTTTCATCAGGTGTAACCAATATCACTTGTGAGTCAGGGCCATGCTCTGCTTGTGAGAGTAAATCGGCAGCTACAAAGATGGGGTTTGCTTCCATATCGGCGATAATAAGCAGTTCCGATGGGCCGGCAGGCATATCAATGGCGGCGCCATCTACGCGCTGACTAACTTGTCTTTTGGCTTCGGTAACATAAGCGTTACCTGGGCCAAAAATCTTATCTACTTTGGGCACGGATTCTGTTCCAAATGCCATAGCGGCGATGGCTTGAGCGCCACCAATCTGGAATATTTCCGTAATTCCACACAGTGCGGCTGCATAGAGAATTTCATTGGCAATCGGTGGTGGGGAACAAAGTACGACTTTATGGCAACCCGCTATTTGAGCAGGTGTTCCAAGCATCAAAACGGTAGAAAGTAATGGTGCGGAACCGCCGGGGATATAAAGCCCGACAGAATCAATAGGCCGTGTTACTTGTTGACAATAGACCCCGGGTTGGGTTTCTACTTCGATCTTTATAGGCTTCTGTGCTTCGTGGAAGACGCGGATATTATTCATTGCCCGTTGCATTGCCTGTTTAATGTCGTCATTCAGGCTGTTTTCCGCGGCGGCGATCTCTTCCGGCGAAATACGGATATTTTCAATAACCATTTTGTCGAAACGGCGGCTGAATTCACGCAGAGTGTGATCGCCGTACTCTTTTACCTCATGCAGAATTTGCTCCACTGTACGGGAGATTTCTTCGGAAGCTGAAATAGCAGGGCGTGTCAGTAAAGCGCTTTGCTGTTCATCATGGCATTTTTGCCAATGGATCAGGGTATCGAAACGGCTAGTCATTTTCGTTTACTCCATCATCTTTTCAATTGGCAATACTAAAATGGAGCTGGCGCCAAGGGATTTAAGTTTCTCCATCGTTTCCCAAAACAGTGTTTCACTGCTTACCATGTGCATGGCAACGCGGTTCTGATCCCCCGCCAGCGGTAGAATCGTTGGTCGTTCTGCCCCTGGTAGCAGAGCAATCACTTCTTCCAGCTTTGCACTTGGTGCGTGCAACATGATGTATTTGGATTCACGGGCCTGAATCACCCCTTGAATGCGAGTCAACAGTTTCTCAATCAATTGCTGTTTATCGGCGGGCATTTCACCATCACGTTGAATAAGACAGGCTTTGGAACGGTAGATAATTTCTACTTCCCGCAGGCCATTCGCTTCCAGTGTTGCGCCAGTTGAAACCAGATCACAGATAGCGTCTGCTAACCCGGCGCGTGGGGCAACTTCAACTGAGCCATTTAGCAGACAGGATTTAAAGTGGACTTTTTTCTGATCGAGATAACGTTTTAGCAGGTGAGGGTAAGAGGTTGCGATACGGGCGTTTTGTAAACATTCGGCGCCGGTATAGTTGTAGTCTAGAGGCGCGGCCAATGAAAGGCGGCAGGTGCCGAAATCAAGGCGGCGTAAAGTGAAATAACGTGGATCTTCTCCTTGAGCGCGGCGGTTTAATAGCTCTTCTTCCAGCACGTTTTCACCGATAATACCCAGATCGACAACGCCATCCATAACCAGTCCTGGAATATCGTCATCACGTACTCGCAAGATATCAATTGGCATATTCTCTGCGAATGCAATTAGGCGCTGTTGTTGCAGATTGATTTTAATACCACAGCGAGCCAGTAATTCTCGTGAATCTTCGCTTAATCGGCCTGATTTCTGCATTGCGATACGTAAACGTGATTTATCTAACATTTTTATCCCCACTTAAAATCGTAAACATAAAAAAACCCTCGGAAGGATTCTTCCGAGGGTTTTCATCGCATTCATGCCACCGGAAGACCCGCTAAACGTCTTCCAGCACACAACCGCCTGAAAGACTAATCAGGATGATGATGGTGGTAATGGCTAAATTGAATGCGGATCATAATGGTTTCTCTTTATTTATTATTGCTATTGGTGACTGTTTGCTGCCGGTTGCTTTTATTCACTGACCAGCAGAGGTTAAATTTTTTGTTCGCTATTCAACCTATACGATTTGACGGCCTAAAAGCAATCTATTTTTTTAACAATCAATTTATATTGTAATAATGTTTTGTTTTTACTCGAAATATTGTTTTCTTTGAGAGAGATACAGGACCAATAATAACAGTGGCTTAATGTTCGAATTATTTGCATAATCAAAATAATATCAGGCATATAAGGAGTGGTGATGAAAAAAGTTTCCATTATCGGTCTGGGGTGGTTGGGGATGCCATTAGCCAAGGCATTGAGTCGCAGTGGTATGCAAGTTGTTGGCAGTAAAACGACGCCAGATGGTGTAGAGGCAGCACGTATGTCTGGTATCGAATGTTATTTGTTACAACTGGAACCTCAGATCAATTGTGCGCTTGATGCTTTAGAGCAACTGATGGTAGCCGATGTGATGATCATCACTTTACCGGCAAGCCACACGGCGGGGGGCAGTTATAACTATGTTAAGGCAGTTCAGTTAATTGTCGATACCGCTCTTTCATACTCCGTGCCAAGGATTATTTTCACCAGTTCTACCTCTGTTTATGGTTTTGTTGCTGGCGATCTCAATGAAGATGCGCCTTTTTGCCCTGAAACGCCTTCCGCTCAGGCATTGGTTGAATTAGAGAATTGGTTGCACAAACTACCAAATATTTCCGTTGATATTTTACGTTTAGCCGGTTTGGTAGGCAGTAATCGTCATGCCGGGCGTTTTCTGGCGGGCAAAAAGGCAGTTAAAGGGGGGAATCAGCCGATCAATTTAGTTCATCAGGATGATGTGATTTCAGCCATTAACTTATTAATTCAGAGGAGTAACGGTGGGCATATTTATAATTTATGTGCGCCTGTTCACCCAACCAAAGCTGAATTTTACCCTAAGGCCAGTAATCAGCTTGATTTAGTTCCACCTGAGTTTTCCAGAGAAGAAACTCAGGTGCGCGGCAGAATTGTTGATGGCAGCCGTATTTGCCAGGAGTTAGGATTTAAGTATCAATATCCCGATCCTAGATGGATGCCAATGAGCTGATTTTTCTCAACTTAACTCAATCATAACAATTTCTTTGAACGCTGGTCTTTCTGCCATTAATTGATACCAGCGTTCAATATTTGGCAGAGATGGACGTTTGATTGGGATGTTAAGCCAAGGATAAATCATGGGTCCTAATGCAATATCAGCCATGCCAAATTTATCGCCAGAAAGATATTTCTGTGCTGCCAGGGTGTTATCGAGCACTTTCATCAGTTTTTCGATTTCAATCAGGGTTTGTTCTATTTGTTTTTGATCCCGCTCTGCTTCAGGTGTGCGAATAAAACCTATCACGAGTTGTCTGATATGAGGAAACAGATGTGAACCAACCCAATCCATCCATTTATCTGCATTTGCTCTTTCCTGTAAATCTTGCGGATAAAGCACATCTTTACCAAATTTCGCCGCAAGATAACGAACGATTGCGTTAGATTCCCACAGGGCAAAATTATCTTCTTGCAAACAGGGGATTTGCCCATTTGGGTTCATTTTCAGATATTGTGGGTCATCCAATTTGCCAAATTTACCACCAATATCGATCTGGTTGTACGGTACATTGAGCTCTTTCAGACACCAGAGCACTTTTTTTACATTGGAAGAGTTTTTACGGCCCCAAATGGTCAGCATGGGCTTCTCCTTGAATTGGAATAATAATAAAGTCGGTTATTTGCTACCAATATGTTTTATTGGATTACATGAAAACCAATGATCAGCACAATCTTTACACTGTTTATGTTGGTTTATTGTCGTACAACATTTTATATTAATATACCCGTCATCTTTCAAGTTGCTTCTTTGTTGGCTGCGCTCACTCACCCCGGTCACATAGTTCTCTATGTTCCCGGGGATTCGCTCCCTTGCCGCCGCGATGCATCTTGAAATCCATAGGGTATAAGAATTTGACATTTTTTCTTATTAAATAAAGGGGAACGATGATGAAGAAAAGTCTGGCGATGAAATGTGCTACTGCGGTGCTGATAGTGGCATCAATGGTAAGTGCCTGTGTTTATGCATCGGATGAACCTGTCGTTCCACCAGTGGACGCTAGAGCTTATGTGTTAATGGATTATGACAGCGGTAAAATCTTGGCAGCGGGAAATCCCGATGAGCGGCTCGATCCAGCCAGTCTGACAAAAATTATGACCAGTTATGTTGTTGGTCAGGCGATAAAAGCGGGAAAAATCACGCCGGAAGATATCGTTACTGTGGGAAAGGATGCTTGGGCGACGGGTAATCCCATATTGAAAGGTTCTTCTCTCATGTTTCTTAAACCCGGTGATAGGGTAAAAGTGATCGATTTGAATCGTGGCGTTGTCATTCAGTCTGGCAATGATGCCAGCATTGCTTTAGCTGATTATGTGGCGGGTAGTCAGGATGTATTTGTTAGTCTGATGAATAATTATGCAAAAGCGCTTGGGTTGACTAACACCCATTTTCGCACGGTTCATGGATTGGATGCTGAGGGTCAATTCAGTACTGCGCGTGATATGGCGATATTGAGTCAGGCCATGATCCGTGATGTTCCTGATGAGTATGCCCTGCATAAAGAGAAAACATTCACCTTTAATAAAATCCAACAGCCTAACCGTAACCGATTGTTGTCGAATAAGAATATAAATGTTGATGGTGTGAAAACCGGATATACCAGCGGCGCTGGTTATAATCTGGTTGCTTCAGCGACAGAGGGACCTATGCGGCTGATTTCTGTTGTACTAGGTGCGCCAAGTGATCAGGTTCGTTTCGCCGAAAGTGAAAAATTACTTGCATGGGGACTCCGTTTTTATGAAACAGTGACTCCCATTAAGGCTAGCGAACCGTTTGTTTCAGAAAAGGTTTGGTATGGCGATCGTTCAGATGTTGTTCTTGGCGTGGAAAAGGATGCGGCGATCGCCATTCCTCGCGGGCAGCTAAAAAATCTGAAAGCCAGTTACACGTTAAATCAGACGCCATTGACAGCGCCTTTGGCGAAAAATCAGGTTGTCGGCGTGATTAATTTCCAATTGGGGGATAAGGTGATTGAGCAACGTCCTTTGGTGGTTAAAGAGGCGGTGGAGGAAGGCGGCTTTTTTAGTCGCATTTGGGATTTGATTGTGATGAAAGTGAGTGGTTGGTTTAAGGCGATTTTTGGTTGATTTGACGTCAATGTGTGGTTTATGCGGCAGGTTGGGTGGAGTTATATTCTGCCTTGCTTAGGGCGCGGCATTTTGCCGCGCACGTTTTACACTTATTTTTTTTCATCCAGAGAGCAACGTTTGTTGTTTTTTACAGCAGATCCGTTGTACCGGCCTTTGAATAACAAGGCACCATCAGGTTTATCTTGCCAGTAAGCCCATAATTCAACTTCAGTTCTAACATGATGGCCAATATTTTCGTAGCGAATATGCGTAGGTGATAAACCTCGATAATTGCGGGTTGATGTTCCTTCATATCGGAGTTCATAGCTATTAGCGAATCCTGTTAAATCGCCACTTCTGAATAGAATACAGGTTGCTACGTCATGAAACTCTACCCATCCATTAAGCGGTTTATTTTCACCTTCAGTTTCTATTTCAAAGACAATGACATTTTTGCCAGTTTCAGTTTTACCAAATACCATCAGTTTTCCATCTTCAATGGGGCGCAATAAGGATATTGAATTCTTTTCTGGATCTATAATCAAACCACCATATTCAACCCCATTGACACTGGCTGTGTAGTTGGGAAAACGACTAACATTGCCTCCGCCGAAAATAACGAGAGGTTCTTGATGATTTGAAACATCAAGTTCACCAGCAAAAGGTCGGACAGCATCACCGTCAGAGAAAATCTTTTCACTTTCTCCAGAGCCAATAGCACCGTATATTTCTATTTTACTGTTCCAGGCGACTTCATCTTTTGCTATGGGAACAACAATGAGATTCTCAGAAACTAAGATCGGTGGAGACTGGTAAGTAATCCCCTCAAAGATAACATCATAAACATCAAAAAATTCAACACTGCCCTCAACAAATTTGACGGCTCTATGCCATGCTCCATCGTAGAAATAATCTGTTGCATAACCTGAGGATGGCTTTTTAATACGTTGGCTTTCTTCTGACATTTTATCACCTATTATGAAGAGAAATGAGTGAGAGAAAAATAGATATTCAAGCATTAAAAATAGTAGTAAGCATTATTGATATTTGTCAAGAAAATGGGTTTTAATTGGATTTTTATTATTTTATAGGTAATATTAGATAGGAAATTAATTTGTAAAAAATTAAAATATCCATGTTCAGAAATAGATTTAATATAATTGTTTTAATATGTTGTTATTGGGTGTGTTAAATATATGATCAATAAATTTATTGGAGTTAATTTTAGGTCTATTATTGTCTATTTGAAATGATTTTTAGATTCATTGCATATAGATTAATGACACCAAAATAGCATTATTGAAATAAGATATTGTTTATTAATTATTATGAACTTAAAGCTGTGTTGTCAGAACAGGCAGAACCTTGTGATTAAGGTCCTGCCTGGAGAAGGGAATTTCTGGTAGAAAATACTGTTAGTTTTTACTCAACATCAGTTTTGTTCTACCAGAGAGATACTACACTCAATTTCTATTGTAGCAATAAGGAATTAGGTGCAGCTATTTAGCAATTTATGACTTGATATTAAGAAGCCAACAATGTTGCGTTGTAGATATAATTGTAACCACCAGGAGAAACTGCTGATGAAGAAGTTATATTTACACGTTTGTTATTACTGCAAGCGTTCAGAAGAAGATGATACAGTGCAGCACCTCTGTAGTCCTGCGCATTCCACCATAACAGATAGTTAAATTTGCCGTTAGGGAATTGCATAGTTACAGTCACTTGCAATTGGTTTTGATCAGGTGCAGCCTGAACTGAAGTTACTGTACCAACAGCGAAATAGTAATTAGGAGTTGGAGAAGTGTTTTCAGGTTTATTTTCTGTTGCCGCTTCATTAGAAGCAGGATTTGCGTAGTTCATCGTGTTAACCTTTTAATTTAATGTAATTGAACAATAGAATTTTTTACCAAAATGTGCAGAACAGTAATTTGTCCGCCGAAGAAATATAAGATAATTGGTAATTGTAATCCATATTAAAAGTTTATCTGTGTTATATAATTATTGATGCTGTTAAAATGTTGCCAATAATATATTTCCTCTAAATGGTTATAATAATCAAAGGTATCACTCTAATCAAAAAATAATATTGATATTTATTTCGTGTCGTTGAAATTAAAAAATTAACAATCTGCTCTGGTAGGTATTATTTATGCAGGATGTTCTTATTAATAGAGTATGGGTGAGAAATAAGCCGTAGGCATTGAAACGAACAGCGAGTATGTAGTGAATGATTTAAATTTCTGTTTTCTAGTTAATATTCAGATAAAACATTATGAAATTATTATTATCCTATAATATTTCGCATAGATATATATAACTGCAATGTTTGGAATTAATTAATTTGAATCTATTTTAATGTTAATAGTGCCTGAGTGTATGATATTTTATTAATAATTATATATTACGAATGTTATTGATGTAATTACATATATTGTTAATTATTCACAGTGTACAATAATAGGATATTGTTATTCCTTGTTTTTTTAAGATTGAGTGAGGGCTGTGTTCTATCCTAAAGGTGGTTTTTATAAGAAATGTTTTCGGACGAAATTAAATTTTGATAATAATATATTGATATTGTCTGTATAAAATAGATAACTGGTTAATTAATTATAATTTTCTGGAGTTTTATTTCACATTATTTTTATGAATTTATATTTTTATATTAAATACAACCAGGCAGGCAGAGCGTTAATATTACGCTCTGCCTCAAATAGGGTAAAATGTGCTGTTGTAAAAGTCAGCTTCATTATACCAAAGAAATGTTGTGCCAAACTCCTATCACAAAAGTACTGTATGTTGCGATTAATGAAACCGCTTCAATCAGGTTGCGTTTCTATTAGGAATCTATTATTTGGCTCAAGCATTTCATAGGCGATCATTTTACATAGAGATTTCTACGCAATTAATATAATCGCAACCGAGAGGACCAACTTTTCCTACGGTTCCTATTTTCACATCTTTCTTCGCGCAAAGTGCTTCCATCAGGACTTTATAAATCGCCATGCCTCTATTATCTAGCAGATTCCATTTTAAAAGCATTTCTTCAGATGTGCCATCAAGCATTAATACAGTCACCATGACTTGCATAACTTTGTCTGGCATAACTTTCATTGCAATGACTTTACAGCTACGTAACATTACGTCGTCTATCATATCTTTGTCTTTGATTAAAGAAGGATGCATGTCGTTAATCATAATATAAACTCCAAAATATAAATTAATTAATAAATGACTTATATTGTCTCTGAATAATTAACGGAAAACCGTTTGTTTGAGAAATATAAGGTGGTTGGTACTTCTACTATAAAAGCAATCTACATAAGAAATTTTTTTCGCACTAAAAATATAGGACATTTAACATTTTTAATTGGCATATAACATTTTCTCTAACACATATAACTATAGGTGCCATTTATAGGTTGTCAAATAAATTTGAAAAAATAATGTAATTAATTGATAAGTAGAGTTATATTGCTAAAAATAGAAAATAAATTGTCAACATGATAAATATAAAATAACCGGAAGTTTTTATATTTCATATAATTAGATCAAATTAAAATGTTATTTGTAATTTATTTGTTTTGAATGATTAGCTTGGTAATTAAAAATTTAAATTATATTTTTAATTGTTGTAAATAAATATGGTTAATTTATTTATTTGAAATTTATATAAATATTAATGTAAATGAGATATTGTATGTGTTTTTTATAAAAAAAACTTTTCTTTATGAAGTATTGGTCTATTATTTAAAAAACTCAATAGTAAATAAAATAGCCATGCAAATAACTATTTCAATATTAAGGCTAAATTGTATTAGAGCAATTTTCTATTTATCAATAGAAGAATGTTATTAGAAATAAAATAATTAGAATTCATTATTCTATTGAATATAGACGTAGATTGCTTATTCTTGGCAGGGAGTTAATATGTGCATTTAGTGCCTTAGCAGTAACATATTTGAGATAATGTCTGGGAGGTAGTTATCAATTGGCATGACAATATAGCGTTAAGTCGTTGTTGGAAAAATAATTATCGTTTTCTAATGGGCGTATAGGCTCACTGTTCTATGATGAAGGTGGTTATATGTCATATCTTGATCCGTTAGCGCTTTCTATCCGTTTCGGAAATCGCAATAACTTAAGTACTGACAAGCGATGGACGGATAAGCCTAATCCTCTCCGTATGCTTAATCAGGAGCAATTTACTTACATTTATGAAGATAGTTTGCATTTTCTTTATGGTCGATATAGATTCAACCCAAGTAATGGACGCGATAATATTTTGACCGATATACAGGTGTCGAAAATCAAGACTGGGAAATATATTGATCAATATGGTCATGATGAACAGTATGAAGTTCTTGGTCTCCTTGGCGGTATGGGAACATTTCCTTTACATTCAATATTCGGTACGTTCAGAACAGAAGAAGTCGATCTGATTAGTTACTATTTTTATATTGCATATGTATTGACGGGTAATTATTCCGTTCATAATCGTTATTTTTATCAAGGTTATCCAATGGGTCCTAATAACGATGAGGGGTTAGATTATCATCTTATGTGGAATGCCGTTGATATCATTCCGCCGCCGTATAAACCGGGTTTACCACGATATTTCCCGCTGATTAACGGTTATATTCTCTTTCCTTCAACAACCGAGGCTGTGGTTATCTCTAATATTCCTACCGATGCTAGATTTATCCGTCTTGAACAGACAGGCAATAGGTTTCCTTTTACCGGGGAGATTGCGACCAAGACGCCTTATATCCTGACAGATAAGTTGCGGCAACAATGGGACGAAGAAGAGGAGCAGGGGGTGCCAATAGACGAACGCGGATATTTTAACGAGGACGATTTATGGCAATATGATGAACAGCGAGGGGATTGGGTGAAATGGAGGGAAGCTTAAATTTTTCCGCCGGTTAGTTTATGTCATTAATTCGGCTGCTGTTCGTTTAAAGAGAACAGCAACCAAGTCGTGTTTATCTATGCAAACAGTGAATAGAGGACCGCGGAGATAGCAACCAATCCCATAAAGATGACAAATAGGTTACTTAGCTTGCCGCCATATTTGCGCATTGCAGGAACTTTGCGGATTGCATACATTGGCATAATGAACAGCAGCATTGCGATAATAGGACCGCCCAATCTTTCGATCATTTCCAAAATACTTGGGTTCAGAGTCGCAACAATCCAAGTCGTGACTAACATGAAAATGGACGTGATACGATTCAGCTTTTTAGGCTCAATAGTTTTGCCTTGGTCACGCAACGTCTTAATAACCATACCATTAAAGCCTTCACGCGCTCCCAGATAATGACCAAGGAAAGATTTGGTAATGGCTATGAATGCAATAAACGGAGCAATGTAGGCAATCACTGGCGTATTAAAGTGGTTAGCCAGATAAGACAGGATAGAAATATTTTGTGCTTTGGCTTCCGCCAGGTTTTCTGGAGACAGGCTCAATACGCAGCTAAATACGAAGAACATCACGGTGGCGACCATCATGATATGGGCGTATGCCAGGATGCGGGAGCATTTTTTCTCAGCATTCTCACCGTACTCTTCACGTTTTGCCACGGCAAACGCCGAGATAATTGGCGAGTGGTTGAAGGAGAATACCATTACCGGGATCGCCAGCCATAGCGTAATAAGCAGCCCATGACTTGCGCCTGATGCAGAGACGGTGATGTTTTCAAAGATTGCGGTGTTCCAATTAGGGATCAGATAGAACGCCAGCAGCATCAAAACAGCAACAAATGGGAATACCAGCACACTCATCGCCTTAACAATAGCCTGTTCACCGAAACGGACGATGGTCATTATACCAATGATTAGGATCAGAGCCAGCAGGGCGCGAGGAGGTGATGGCAGATGTAATTGGTGAACAATAAAGCTGTCTACGGTGTTGGTAATAGCAACGCTGTAAACCAACAGAATCGGGTAGATAGCGAAGAAGTAGAGCAGAGTGATAAGTTTGCCTGCCAGGTTGCCAAAGTGCTCTTCTACGACTTCGGTAATATCTTCACCTGGGTTTTTACCAGATAGAACGAAACGACACATCCCGCGATGGGCGAAGAAAGTCATTGGGAAAGCCAGCAGCGCCATCACCAGAAGAGGCAACAGGCCGCCAATACCAGCGTTGATGGGTAAGAATAATACACCGGCGCCAATCGCGGTGCCGTATAAGCCAAGCATCCATACTGTATCTGATTTACGCCAGGTTTTATAATCGCTTGGGCTGGTCGCCTGCGATGCGATTGTACCTGTTTGAGTCATGTCCATAGTTATCTCCGAGAATAACGCGGTAAATTAAAAAATGAAATTACAATGCCGCAAGTATGCAATAAATGCAAATATATGTGGCCTAACTCTTTCTTTATAAAAAATAAATTCTTTAAATATCTTTGGTGTTTATTTAAACGTTTTTATTACCACATTAACATCTTGGTCGAAAATTGGACTTTAAATTAACAGTCCAAAATTTTCGCTTTACTTTCTTTTTTGAAAGAAAGTCTGGAAATTTTAAGACCAGACTTTTGATAGCGGCAAGATAGCGATTTTTAGTGAATAGTACCGTGATCATAGTCTCAAATGCGGAATATATCTCGAGAAGTCATCATGTTGCGAGATTTAGTGTAATTGTTGCCTAAATATTGCGAATTTTAATGAGGTCAAATTATAACCTCAATTCTCCCATTATTCAACTCTCATTATTATCTTATGTTTCTGTTATTCCCTGTCTGTTTGTTTACATATTAATGAGTGGAAATAACAAATAGAAGGAATGGTTAATAAGTTGATAAATATCAATTTGTTACTGGATTTTAAAAATAAATATCTTTGATGTAATATTTGTATTTTTGTGAAAGAGATATATATAACCAGGATAATAGATTAATGGCATCAATAATATGCATGAAAGATGTACTCACTATACTTTGATCAAGTCTTAATAATCTCCTTCGTTGTATATCTATTTACATAGTGATTTATACAGATTTATTGATTTATATGAAAATCGTTGAGCTGAATTTAAGCGCAAATAAATGTTAAAATAGGGTTTGTTTATCTCAAGTTATTAAGTTGCGTTTATGTTACTAGCTTTTTATCCAGCCTTTACGGATAGGAAAAGCGCAGCAACGTTGGTACAGTCTGTTCAATCTTTTTTGTAAACTTTCACCAGACAGGCTCCATATTATTTGCGCAAAAGCGCATCCCATTAGGCTGACGATAAATGCTCCTACCATATCCATCGGCCAATGAACGCCTAAATAGACTCTGGCCCATGCGATAGCCAGTGCAATTGCCATCATACATAAGCCTGGCCAAATCCTATACCAGAACAAAAAGGATAAAGCGAAAGTGAAGACAGTTGTTCCGTGATGACTTGGGAATGAGGTTGTTGGTGCGTGAGGAAGAAAATTATAACCAAAACCTTCTGCAAAAGGGCGGTCGTGAGGGCAGAGTAAACCGATACTGTATGAGGTTAGCATGGCAAAACAGAAGGCAATGGTGGTTTTACTGACGATAGTCCGATGATAAGGGAGAGTACGCTCTGAACCCCAGAACCAGAAACTAACCAATGTTAGAGGGAAAATAAGAACCAGATATTTTGCAATGAACACCGCCATTGCAATCATGGCTGGTGATGATTCAGGTGTAGCATTGAAAAAAGTAAACAGATCATGATTTATTTGTTCTAACAAATCGGGCCTCACATATAGTCACTTATGTACATCACGATAGTCGGACGCAAGAGAGTAAAGTTGGCCGCCTTGTGAGTAAAGCGTAATTGTTGTGTTATTTATGTTTGGTTTATATTTCCGTCAAGGAAATATCTGGCAGTCATCATGATAAAAATCAGACAACCTATTGATATATATGATGATAACCTCTGGGTTATTGAAGTAATGGTACAAGTGGTTAATAGTTTGAACATCTGTAGAATCGGTTATGTGTTTATGAGAAGCATGTTCTTCAAACGATAAAAAAACCCGATAGTCTTGAACCAAAATGGATGACTATCGGGTTCCTCAATATTGGGATATCAAAGAAAAGCAGTGGCATTAACTCAGACTACGATTTGGCAAGAAAGTTCTTCGTGATAAGAAAAAAAATCAGATTTTTTTTCAGTTTGATGAAAATAACATTTTTTGCACAAATCAACCGAGTCCACTACGGCTAATAATCAACGGCGATTTTTACCACAACAAAGCAGAACGGGAAGTTCGATTATTGTAGCAGTTGGTGTTCCTTCACGTATGCTTCGAAGTCTGTGCAGCCACCAATATGTTGCTCGTCAACGAAAATCTGTGGAACAGTTTCTACGGGTTTACCAACCGTTTTTTCCAAATCGGCTTTAGTAATACCTTCTGCGTGAATATCAACATAACGGAAGTCAAAGTCATCACGTTGTTCTTTCAGTCGTTCCGCCAGCTCTTTCGCGCGGACACAGTATGGGCAGCCAGGACGACCAAAAATCACAGTAAACATATAAACTCCTCTTAGTTATATTAAAATAATGCGGTTTGATGTGTTGTTCATGCTTATTTGAACGCTACTATGCCTGCATAGATCTGTAAAAAAAAGCAGAAATTGCCTTTTGTTTTAATTCAACATACCAATTTTGGTAACAGAGTTTCCGGTAGTATAATGCAGCGTCAGGTTGTTAGAGAGGATGTGATGAAAAGTCATCAAAGCAGTATGAGTTCATTGGCAGATATGCCAAAACAGGTTATCCTGCTGGAAATTGTCGGCATTGGCTGCTTGCTCCTAGCATATTTGACTATTAATGATATTGTCGTCTTAACAGATTTACTAATGACGCCAGAAGCACATGTTGTTATGATTTTCACCGGCGTGGGCTGTTTGGTCCCTGCTGCGGTTAATATCATTTGGCGTGCAGTGTTCGGTCTCTCTTTTCTGGGAATTGATCATAAAAAAGAGAGTAAAAATAAGGCAGAAGGTAGTGATAACGGTAGATAAAAATAATTTATCAGTTATTGGTGATAGCGCGATAAAGAATTATTTCGTAAGCTATAGCGCTTTTTCATTTTCCGTTGTATGGGGTTGTTAGATGAGTTCACTTGTCATTCCTGACTTATCGGTATTGCGTGAGTGGTTGGATCAGCTCAAAATTTCTTACTTTGAGTGCGATTCATGCCAAGCGCTGCATCTACCTCATATGCAGAATATTGATGGTTTATTTGATGCCAAAATTGATCTGTTAGACAATGTAATCCTGTTTTCCGCATTGGCTGAAGTTAAACCAACCGCCATTATTCCTCTGATGGCTAATCTAAGCCAGATTAATGCCAGTTCCCTGACAATCAAGGCTTTTCTTGATATTCAGGATGAAAATTTACCGAAATTGGTGGTGTGTCAATCTTTCCTTATTTCAGCCGGGCTGACTTTTTCCCAGTTTTCTCATTTCTTGCAACAAAGCGAAGAGCAAATTGCAGGTGTGATTTTTGAAATTCACAGTAATAACTTGCTGTATATTAATCGTGATATCGAAATCGAGGGTGACATTGAAGAGGAAGAAGAAGCACAAGCTTCTGCTAAGGCGCCGACTTTTACTTTGCACTAATATTTCCAACACGGTCATCCTACAATGCAATGTACGCATTATTCTGCGGGGCATTGTCACTCTTGTCAGTGGCTTGAAAAACCCTATTCTCAGCAGTTAGAAGATAAACAGCAGAATCTAAAACAGTTATTATCTCAAACCTTTGTGAATCAATGGTTACCTCCAATCGCCAGCCAACCAGGCGCCTTTCGTAATAAAGCCAAAATGGTCGTCAGCGGCAGTGTAGAACGCCCATTACTAGGTATGCTGCATCGTGATGGCACGGCGGTTGATCTGTGTAATTGTCCCCTCTATCCAGCGCATTTTCAGCCTGTATTCGATGTTGTTAAATCGTTCATTGCTTATGCCGGGTTGACGCCGTATAACGTTGCTCGTAAGCGGGGTGAACTAAAATATTTGTTGCTGACAGAAAGCCGTCATAGCGGTGAAATGATGTTGCGTTTTGTACTGCGTTCTGAAACGAAAATTGCTCAATTGGAGCGAGCCTTACCCCGATTGCTTGAGCAATTGCCGCAGCTTACGGTGATCTCTGCGAATATTCAGCCGATCCATATGGCGATCTTAGAGGGGGAGAAAGAGATCCTATTTACTGAGCAAAAAGCGCTCAAGGAACAGTTCAATGGCATTCCGCTTTACATCCGTCCACATAGCTTTTTCCAGACTAACCCGAAAATGGCTTCTGAATTGTATGCGACAGCAGGGTGTTGGGTTCGTGAACTGAAAATCAGTAGCATGTGGGATCTATTCTGTGGTGTTGGGGGTTTTGGTCTGCATTGCGCAGATAAAAACACCTGTTTAACCGGAATCGAAATCAGCCCCGAAGCCATTGATTGCGCCCGTGATTCGGCAAAAATACTGGGTTTGGAAAATATCGAGTTTCAAGCTTTGGACTCGACAAACTTCGCCGTGGCGAAAGAGCAAATTCCGCAATTGGTTTTGGTAAATCCGCCTCGCCGGGGAATTGGTAAGGGGTTGTGCGATTATCTCAGTAAAATGGCGCCGGATTATATTCTTTATTCAAGCTGTAACGCTCAGACAATGGCGAAAGATATTGCGGCACTCGCCAACTATCGTGTAGAAAAGACACAGTTGTTTGATATGTTTCCCCATACCGAGCATTACGAAGTTTTAACGTTATTGAGGTTAAGTCACGATTAAATAACCAAAGAATATGTGAGGAATGGGGGTTCTACAAGAACCGCCCTATCCCGTTTAGTTATGGCGCTCAAAAGCGAGTGCACGGCGTTCAATCATCCGCATCAGCAAAGTCAGGATGCCGTTAACACATAGATAAATCACCCCTGCGGCGATAAAAACCATCACATCATAATTACGGCCAAATAGAAGCTGACTGTATCCCATGACTTCCAGCAAAGTAATCGTACTTGCGAGAGAAGTACTTTTGAAAATCAATACGACTTCGTTGGAATAGGAGGATAACGCCCGTTTAAAAGCATAGGGCAGCAGTATCCGCATAGATTGTGCTTTAGACATGCCCAAGGCTTGACAGGATTGCCACTGACCGGTAGGAATGGCTTTTACTGCGCCATAGAATAGCAGAGTAGAATATGCCGCACTGTTAAGCGCCAGCGTTACCATTGCGCACAGCCAAGGCTCAGACAGTAATTGCCAAAGCCACGGGTACGCTTTTATGGCTGGAAATTGCCCAGGTCCGTAATAAATCAGAAAGAACTGCACCAGCAAAGGCGTACCGGTGAACAGAGTAATGTAGGTTTTTACCAGTTGTGTCAGTACCGGCAATTTCATGGTCAGAACCATAGTGAACAGAACGGACATCATGAACGCAACAAAAAGCGCTGTGACGGTCAGGCTCAGACTGGTTGTCAGCCCCGGCAAAATCTGTTGAATATACTCAAGCATCAGGAAACACTCCGATCAAAGCGGGTGGTATGCATCTCAATTTTCTTTAGAATAAATTGACTGAGTAGAGTGATAGCCAGATAGATAAGCGCCACAATCATATACCAAGTGAAAGGCTCCTGAGTGCGTGTGGCGATACTTTTGGTTTGCTGCATCAGATCATTCACACTGATAAGCGATACCAGCGCGGTATCTTTCAACAAAACTAACCACTGGTTGCCTAGCCCTGGTAGAGCATGTCGCCACATTTGGGGCATGATCAGGCGGAAAAATATTGCAGCGCGACCAAGACCCAATGCTTGACCAGCTTCCCATTGACCGGCAGGAATGGCTTTTATCGCACCACGGAGTGTCTGGGATGCGTAGGCAGAGTAGAGTAGGGAAAGGGCAATGACGCCACAAAGAAATGGGCTGGCATAAAAGTCTTGAATATCTATCTGAATCTTGGGATGCCAGAAGATAAGATAAACATCAAAGCCATCAGCCAGTGTCATGAGAAGTTGTGATGCGCCGTAGTAGACGAACAGCACGACCAAAATTTCCGGCAATCCTCTGAACAGAGTGACCCAACAGGTGCCAAGTATGGCGAAGGGTTTCCAGCGGGCTGATTCCCAGGCGGCAAATAGCATGGCTAAAATCAGACCAAGCACTAATGCGGATACGGCAAGGCCGACGGTGATGCCGGCGGCGCTTGTTAGAGATTGGAATTCATTCATGGAGATTCAGTGACTTATTTAAACCATTTTTTATAGATGATGTCATAAGTGCCATCTCGTTTAATGTCAGCGAGAGCTTTATTCAGCTTATCTTGTAGCGCTTTGTTACCCTTACGAACGGCAATCCCTAAACCGATGCCAAAGTAATTTTTGTCGGTGACTTTGTTACCGATGGTATTTAAATTTTCATTCTTTTTCAGCCACTCGTTAACAACGGCAGTGTCGCCGAAAACGGCGTCCAGACGGCCATTTTTCAGATCCAGAATCGCATTCTGATAGCTGTCATAAGGAACGGTTTTAATCTCTTTTCGTTGTTCCATCAGATACTTCTGGTGAGTTGTCCCATTCTGGATACCCACAAGTTTGTCTTTCAGCTCTGCGACGCTGGAGACTTTACCTTTAACGGAAATAAAAACCGCTGAATTGTCGTAATAAGTGTTAGTAAAATCAACCTGCTTTTGGCGCTCAGGAGTGATATCAATACCGGCGGCTAAAGCGTCGAAGCGACGGAATTTCAGACTGGGGATCAGGCTGTCAAAGGATTGGTTAGTGAAGGTACATGTTGCGTTAATTTTCTCACAGAGAGCATTGGCCAAATCGACATCAAAACCCTGAATTTTATTATTTGCATCGATGTACTCAAACGGAGGATAAGTGGCTTCTGTGGCAAAACGAATAGTCTCTTTTTCCGTGGCGGTTGCAGATAAAGTTACTGTGCCTAGGAGGGCCGCAAAAAGTAGTTTTTTCATCGCTATATCCTATTAATAGTTAGTGTGATAGATAATTAGCAAAGGCTTTGGTTTGTGGTTGGGTAAAGTGGCTGATATCACCTTGTTCTACAATGCGGCCGTTTTCCATATATACGACACGGCTTGCGGCCTTGCGAGCGATTTCCACTTCATGGGTAACGATAATCTGTGTAATGCCCGTTGCAGATAATTCATGGATGATGTTAACAACCTGTGCTGTAATTTCTGGGTCCAGTGCTGCGGTTGGTTCATCAAATAATAAAACCTGTGGTTCCATCATTAATGCGCGTGCGATAGCAACCCGTTGCTGTTGTCCTCCAGATAAATGTTGTGGGAAGCGGCCGGAAAAATCATCTAAGCGCAAACGGGAAAGGAGCTTATTCGCTTTTTCCTGTGCTTGTTGCTTGGATAAACTTAATACGCGACAAGGTGCTTCGATCAGGTTATCCATAACAGTAAGATGCGGCCATAAGTGATATTGCTGAAAAACCATACCTACATTCTGGCGTAGAGAACGAATCTCCTTTGTTCCTGGCGTTTGTTCGAAATTGAATTGATGATTAGCAATATGTAACTGGCCGGATCGTGGTATTTCCAGCAGGTTTAATACTCGCAACAACGTACTTTTACCTGCGCCGCTTGGCCCTAGCAAAACCATCGTTTCCCCTGGAGAACACTCAAGATTAATATCAAACAGTGCTTGATGGACGCCGTAATAGCAATCAATGTTTTTTAATTGAATACTCATGCTTTAATTCTGAATAGTCAGTGGTTTAGTCAGATGCTAAACCCGTTGGCATAATTATGCAACATCTTATGCGCAGAATATTATTAATTGATATTTCAATTACATACCTGATTAACGCGCTCTGTTTCCTCCTTGTACAGTTTTACAACAAAAGCTTATTTATTCTGTTACCATGCTGAGGAAAGATGAAGCGTCTGAACCGTTATTTATGACATCAAGTATTAATTGTGGCTCAAATTCTGGTTAAGTAAAGAATGCCATCAGCAAGGGCGCTAGCAAACTCAGCACAAAACCGTGGACTATCGCTGCCGGAACAATACTGACTCCACCACACCGTTGTAATATCGGCAAAGTGAAATCCATGGAAGTCGCACCGCTTAACCCTATTACGCTTGAGCGATATCGATTAATCAAAACAGGAATTAGCATAATTACTGCTAGCTCACGCGCCAAGTCATTAAAGAATGCGGCACTGCCGATTACCGGCCCGTAAGCATCAGAAAGTAAGATACCAGAAAGGGAATACCAGCCGTAGCCGGAAGCCAATGCTAAACCTGTTTTCACTGGCAGCCCAAGGATAAGTGCCGCAATCGCACCGCCGGCAAGCGCACTGATCGCGACAATAATTGCAATAATCATACCTCGGCGGTTTAGCAATATTTGTTTCAGGTTCATACCGCTGTTACGTAATTGAATACCGACAAGTAATAGTAAAACGATTAAGGCAATTTCACTAGCATGATTGGAGAAGCGTAGCCATGACCAGCCAGTGAGTCCAAATAGGAAACCTAAAATCAGCACGCCGCATAATTTCAGTGATTCAAAAATCATATGCAAACGGGAAGGGGGCTTTTCTTGTTTATGTGGACTAATAACCCAAGGATCGCATTTTTCAAGAAGGAATAGCGCTAGCATATTAGCTGTAAAAATACATAAAAAAAATGTCATCGCGTATTGAAAGATAGAGAAGAGGTTACGGCCTAAATCGTCCAACAAAGCCAGGCTGGTTCCCATTAAAAACAGAATGACATAGACCATCGCGTTAAGAAGGCGATGAATAGCATTTAACAATGCTTTATTATTCAAATGGATAAGATAGCCTAGCGTTAACGGCAAAAGAATGATCAGCAGCCCAGAGTACATAATTAACATCCTGTAAAACAGTTAATGTCTTTTTATCCAAATCTAGTATAAAAATCGGTTGTAAAGACTTTCAAAAATGGTTGTAAAGACCATGAAAATAAAAGATAACAATTTTTTTACATTAAGAGAATAGTCAGGATAGAGAGAAATATGCTATTGCTCAAAGAATTTTTTATTCTTAAGGTGAGTGTGTTATTAATGAATTGCAATGGGTATAAAACGTAAAAAGAACGGCATCTATCTGGAATGAGTAGAAGTCCTCGGTTTTCAAAGTAAAGTATTGCAAGAAAATCAGTTTTTACCATTTCTCTGAATCCAATGCTTAATATGGTGATATTTAAATGAATTTTATTCGTCCGAAACGTCGATGGGTTGTATTGTTAGCTATTGCGGCTGTTATCACATTGGTTCTGGGGTATTTTCTACATGGGACGGAAGCGATTAAATATCAAACAGTTACTGCCATTAAAGGTGATTTGGAAAAGAATGTATTGGCAACAGGGAAACTGGATGCGGTCAGAAAAGTAGATGTTGGCGCACAGGTAAGCGGTCAGTTGCAGAATTTGTATGTTGAGGTGGGTGATAAGGTGACAAAAGGCCAGTTATTGGCATTGATTGATCCTAAGCCAGCGCAAAACCAGGTTAAAGAAGTTGAAGCCACGATCAGAGAGTTGAATGCTGATCTGATAGAAGCCAGGGCGCAATTGAAATTGGCGCGGCTTACATTACAGCGTCAGAACAATCTGGCAAAAGTGCAGGCGGTCTCGCTCCAGGAATTGGATCAGGCTAAAACGGATGTTGAAGTGAAAAGAGCGAAGGTAGAAACTTTATTGGCGCAAATCAGTAAAAATCAGGCCAGCCTTGATACTGCTGAGACGAATTTGCAATATACCCGGATTACCGCGCCAATGGATGGTATCGTTGTCAATATCAAAACGCTTCAGGGGCAAACAGTCATTGCGGCACAGGAAGCCCCGACCATTCTGACGCTGGCTGATTTGGGCACGATGTTAGTAAAAGCAGAAGTATCAGAGGCAGATGTTATTTACCTGAAACCGGGTCAGAAAGCTTCTTTTACCGTATTAGGCGCCCCGGATAAAAATTTTCCAGGGGTGTTGAAAGATATTTTGCCGACGCCAGAAAAGATTAATGATGCAATTTTCTTCTATGCCCGTTTCGAGGTGGCTAATCCTCAGCAACTTTTGCGTTTGCAAATGACCGCCCAGGTGAAAATTCAACTCGATTCCCATCGTGATGTGTTAATGATCCCAATCTCGGCTCTGGGTAAACAGATTACGCCAACCCGTTATGAGGTGGATATCCTGAATGGAGATAAAGAAGAGAAACGAGAAGTGACCATTGGCGTGCGCAATGATGTGAATGTACAAATTCTGTCTGGTCTGAAAGAACATGAGCAGGTGATTACTGGTCTTAGTGATGCAGCAGGGGATGAGTAATGAATGCGCTACTTGAGCTGAAAGGTATAGAGCGCAGCTATCCCGCGGGTGAGCAACAGGTAAAAGTACTGGATGATGTCACCTTGTCTATTTACGCCGGTGAGATGGTTGCGATTATCGGCGCGTCAGGCTCGGGTAAATCGACACTGATGAATATTCTTGGATGTCTTGATCAACCTAGTAATGGTGAATACCGGGTCGCGGGACAGAATGTTGCTGAACTGAGTAATGATGAATTGGCCGCACTGAGACGGGAGCATTTTGGCTTTATTTTTCAGCGTTATCATTTACTGACTCATTTAACCGCTGAACAGAATGTGGAAATTCCCGCTATTTACGCAGGAGCCGCTAAAGCGGCACGTCGCCAGAGAGCAATCGAGTTGCTTGGTCGTTTAGGGCTTGAAGAGCGAATTGACTATCAGCCGGGGCAGCTCTCAGGCGGACAGCAGCAGAGGGTCAGTATCGCCAGGGCGTTGATGAATGGCGGTCAAGTCATTTTGGCTGATGAACCAACCGGAGCGTTGGATAGCCATTCTGGCGAAGAGGTGATGGCAATCCTCAAACAACTGTGTGAGCAGGGGCATACCGTCATTATTGTCACTCATGATCCAAAAATTGCAGCGCAGGCACAGAGGATTATTGAGATCAAAGATGGTCGCATTATGAGTGATTCTGGCACACAAGTGAGTAGAAAAATCACTAAAACTCCGTCGTTAACGTCAAAAATATCGTCAATACGCCAGACCCTTGGGCGGTTTAATGAAGCTTTATTCATGGCATGGCGGGCGATGGTCGCCAACAAGATGCGAACTTTACTGACCATGTTGGGGATTATCATTGGTATTGCTTCTGTCGTGACTATCTTGGTTATCGGAGATGCGGCCAGGGCATCGGTGTTATCCGATATTAAAGAGATTGCGACCAACACTATTGATATTTATCCGGGCGAAGATTTTGGCCTTGATGATCCAGCCAATATGCAAGCGCTGAAAATAGAGGATGCCGACGCGATTAAAGCGCAGCCCTATATTCTGGCGGTTTCACCGGAAATTGAGGGACAAATGCGCCTTCGTAAAGGGAACATTGATGTTGCTTCGAGGGTGACTGGCGTGGGTGATGAGTTTTTTCAAGTTTATGCTCTGCGTTTTTCCCAGGGAATGGGATTCTCATTGGATATGATACGCCGTCAGGGGCAAGTTGTGGTTATTGATAAAAATGCCCAGCGTAAGCTGTTTCCTCACCAGAAAAATGTGATTGGAGACGTGATCTTGGTGGGTAATATGCCGGCCACAATTGTGGGAGTGGTATCTGATAAGAGAGCTACATTTGGCAGTAGCAAATCACTGCATGTCTGGTTGCCTCATAGCACGATGACCAGCCGTCTGATGAACCGAAATTATCTGGATTCAATTACTGTCAGAATAAAGGATGGTTATAACTCTAAGGATATAGAAAAGAAGATTGTTCAATTGCTCGCTTTACGCCACGGGAAAAAGGATATTTTCACCTATAACGTGGACATGATGGTAAAAACGGCGGAAAAAACGGCTCATACTTTACAACTGTTTTTGACGATGGTGGCGGTAATTTCGCTGATAGTTGGCGGTATTGGCGTGATGAATATTATGTTAGTTTCGGTGACTGAACGTACGAGAGAGATCGGTATCCGTATGGCAGTAGGCGCCAGAACCAGTGATGTGATGCAGCAGTTTCTGATAGAGGCTATTTTGGTTTGTCTGGTTGGCGGTGTTTTGGGCATTGTACTCTCTTATACGATTGCATTGATTGCACAACTGGCGCTGCCTGGTTGGCATTTTGTCTTCCAGCCGATAGCCTTACTCAGTGCTTTCGCCTGTTCTACCGCAATTGGCGTGATATTTGGATTTCTACCTGCCCGTAATGCTGCTCGGCTTGATCCGATAGAAGCGTTGGCAAGAGAATAAGCGGAAATGAAATAGTGTTACGCCGCAGGCAATGACCGGCGGCGTGTGAATAATACCTGGTTATGACCCACAGGCCAGGCTATTTAGCCTTTGGGTTCGTTTTCAAGGGGAACAATAATACTGGCATGATTTCCCTTTGGGCCTTGGTGAACGCTGAAATTCACCTTCTGGCCCGCTTTCAGCGTCCGGTAACCGTCCATCTGAATGGTTGAGTAATGAGCGAATATATCTTCTCCGCCGCTTGCCGGGCAAATAAACCCAAAGCCCTTCGCATTATTGAACCACTTAACAGTACCTGTCTCCATACTTCTACATCCCTCGTTTAATAATTTCGGTTGAGATGAGCCATTAATATAACAGTTGTAAACAATCACATGTAATCAGTGACATTATCTATGTTTGTTCACAAAACATACTGTAGTAAAAATCAAATTCTCGTCAAGCACAGAACAAATGTCTGGTTGTTTTGAATGACTAAAGTTTGATATAGATAACGATATGAGTTTCGTTCATTCACTTTTATGCCGAGTTTTCATAGGGGAATAGTCTGTGGTAAAAGGAGTTGCCCAGAGAATGATAAGATAAACGGCAACATAATTTATTTGCTGGTCGTAGTTGGTATTAGAGATTAATCCTGTTGGGAAAATAATGAGCGAGTATCATAACAGTTTGAAAACTAAGGAATCTGTTAAGGATGAACGACAGCAAAAATTGCAGCCGCCGTCAATGTATCAGGTCATTCTTAACAATGATGATTACACTCCGATGGAGTTTGTAGTTGACGTATTACGAAAGTTCTTTTCTTATGATATTGAACGGGCAACGCAATTAATGTTGGATGTCCACTATCAAGGGAAGGCTGTTTGTGGGGTTTATACTGCTGAAGTGGCAGAAACTAAAGCGGCTCAGGTAAATATGTATGCCAGGGAGCACGGGCATCCATTACTTTGTACGCTGGAAAAAATCTGACCAGGTATACTGATTTTAGGGGGAGGTGCCTATGCTCAACCAAGAGCTTGAACTTAGTCTTAATATTGCCTTTGCTAAAGCACGGGATAACAGACACGAGTTTATGACTGTGGAGCACCTATTGCTGGCGTTGTTAAGTAATTCATCAGCGCGTGAAGCATTGGAAGCCTGCAAGGTCAATCTGGCTCAATTGCGTAAGGAGCTGGAGAATTTTATTTCACAAACGACACCGTTGTTACCTGAAAATGATGAGCGGGAGACTCAGCCGACGTTGAGTTTTCAACGTGTTCTTCAGCGCGCGGTATTTCATGTTCAATCTTCTGGGCGTTCAGAAGTTTCTGGCGCTAATGTGCTGGTGGCTATCTTCAGCGAACAGGAGTCTCAAGCTGCCTATTTGTTGCGTAAACATGATGTTAGTCGTCTGGATGTGGTTAATTTCATTTCTCATGGAACGCAAAAAGAGGACACTGAATCGGATCATCAGGAGACAGGCTCGCAATCTGCGGAAGAGCACTCTACAGGTGAGGATCGGTTGGAAAATTTCACAACTAATCTGAATCAACTCGCTCAAAGAGGGCAGATTGATCCATTGATTGGCCGTCAGGATGAGTTGGAAAGAACAATCCAGGTGTTGTGTCGTCGTCGGAAAAACAACCCATTGTTAGTCGGGGAGTCGGGGGTCGGTAAGACCGCCATTGCAGAAGGGTTGGCATGGCGGATTGTGCAAAAAGATGTACCGGAAGTGATGGCTAATTGTACGATTTATTCGCTGGATATTGGTTCATTGCTGGCGGGAACTAAATATCGTGGTGATTTTGAGAAGCGCTTCAAAGCATTGTTAAAAACCCTTGAGCAGGATAAGAAAAGTATTCTATTTATAGATGAAATTCATACCATTATCGGTGCAGGCGCCGCGTCAGGGGGGCAGGTCGATGCGGCTAATCTGATTAAGCCATTGTTATCTAGTGGACGTATCAGAGTGATTGGTTCTACGACCTATCATGAATTCAGTAATATTTTTGAAAAAGATCGGGCGTTAGCGCGTCGTTTTCAGAAGATTGATATTGTTGAGCCTTCACCCGAAGAGACGGTACAGATTATTAAAGGGTTGCGGCCAAAATATGAGGCGCACCATGATGTACGTTATACCACGAAAGCGATCCGCGCTGCGGTTGATTTATCAGTGAAATACATTACTGATCGCCACTTGCCGGATAAGGCGATCGATGTAATTGATGAAGCCGGGGCGCGTACCCGTCTGGTGCCGGTTAGTCGCCGTAAAAAAACGATTAATGTGTCGGATATTGAATTCGTCGTTGCCCGGATTGCCCGTATCCCTGAAAAAACTGTTTCTGCCAGTGATAAAGATGTCCTGAGAACACTGGATGAGCGGCTGAAAATGTTGGTATTTGGTCAGGATACCGCGATTGCGGCATTGACCGAGGCCATTAAGATGAGTCGTGCAGGGTTGGGGCAGGATAATAAACCGGTGGGTTCTTTCCTGCTTGCAGGTCCGACAGGCGTGGGGAAAACGGAAGTCACCGTACAGCTTGCTAAAGTGCTGAATATCAAATTATTGCGTTTTGATATGTCAGAATATATGGAGCGCCATACCGTAAGCCGTTTAATTGGTGCGCCGCCGGGATATGTTGGTTTTGATCAAGGAGGATTGCTTACAGATGCTGTGATTAAACATCCTCATTCAGTATTGCTGCTTGATGAGATTGAAAAAGCACATCCGGATGTATTTAACCTGTTATTACAGGTCATGGATAACGGTACTCTGACTGATAATAACGGCCGCAAAGCGGATTTTCGTAACGTCATTTTAGTCATGACAACGAATGCGGGAGTACGTGAAACACAGCGCAAGTCCATTGGATTTAAGCAGCAGGATAACAGTTCTGATGCAATGGAAGAGATTAAGAAAGTGTTTACACCGGAATTCCGTAACCGTCTTGATGGCATCATCTGGTTTAATACGCTTTCTATCGAGGTTATTCAACAGGTAGTTGATAAGTTCATTGTCGCCTTGCAAGCACAATTGGATGACAAAGGCGTTTCGCTGGAGGTCAGTGCGGATGCTCGTCAATGGTTATGTGACAAAGGCTATGATAAAGCAATGGGTGCTCGACCAATGGCGCGGGTTATTCAGGATAGCTTGAAAAAACCGTTGGCAAATGAGCTTCTGTTCGGCTCATTAGTTCACGGTGGCTCAGTAAGTATTGGCTTCGATAAGGCAAAACGCGTACTGACCTACGATTTCAGCAGTGCGTATAAGCAGAAGCCAGAAGATGTAGTGCACTAATAAAGAGCGACACCACAGGTGAAAACAACGTTGTTAAATACAAAGTTGCTACCTGTGGTGTAATACCTGAAAACGGTAATGAATCAGCGGCTACGGAAGACGATACGGCCTTTGCTCAGGTCATATGGGGTCAGCTCAACTGTAACCTTGTCGCCTGTCAGGATGCGGATGTAGTTTTTACGCATTTTACCTGAGATGTGAGCAGTGACTACGTGCCCGTTTTCTAACTCAACGCGGAACATAGTGTTTGGTAGCGTGTCTAGCACGGTACCTTGCATTTCAATATTGTCTTCTTTGGCCATCTAATCCTCTAAGTTTAATAACCATCGTTTTTAACGGGCAAGATAATGCCGAAAAACCCTCATTATGTAAAGGAATGTTGTATTTTAACCCGTTATTTTGCAAATGGTGCATGGTGATATTTACGTTATCATCAACATGAATCGGTCAAATGTTGATTATAATTCCAGTACTTGTTGTGACCAGCAACCGGGTTTTAATGACCGATTTCTGAATTGATAAAGATACTGAATAAATTCTTCTCTGGAGATCTCTTTTGCGCCTAATGACGCTGTGTGATGGTTAAGCACTTGGCAGTCCAGTAGTTCACCGCCGTGTCGCAGAAAATGGTGATAGAAAGCAATAAGCGCACATTTGGATGCATTTTCCATTCTGCTAAACATAGACTCTCCACAGAATAGTGTGCCGACGCCGACACCGTACAAGCCGCCAACAATCCGCTCATTGTGCCAGACTTCTATTGAATGCGCTTGTCCTGCTTGATGTAATTTTTGATAACCTTGTTGGATATCCCGGCCTATCCATGTTCCTTCCTGCCGTTGAGCGCAGAAATAAACTACCTGTTCAAAGGCATGATTCACCGTAATACAGTATGGATCATTGCGCAGAAACCGGCGTAATGTTCGGCCGATATGCAATTCACCGGGAATGATTACCGCACGCGGATCGGGAGACCACCAAAGTGGCGCTTCGCTGGGTAAAAACCAAGGAAAAATGCCTTGATGGTAAGCTGCATTTAATCGTTTAGCGGATAAATCGCCTCCTATCGCCAGTAGACCATTAGGCTCCGTTAATGCTTCTTTCGGATGAGGGAAATCATATGAATCATCATTCAGTTGAATTATTGGCATCGTGTGTTACTGCTCCGGTTCAAGACGAATCTGATGTTGCCGTTGATGAAATTGATAATAGCGACCTTGCTGGGTCAGTAATTCATCATGTTGCCCTTGTTCAATAATGGTGCCGCCATCCATGACGTAAATACGATCCATATGATCAAGTCCGTACAGACGGTGGGTGACAATAATTAATGATTTATGCTGACAATGTTGACGCAGTAGAGACAGAATTTGCTGTTCAGTGTCCGCATCCAGCCCTTCAGTAGGTTCATCCAGCAGCATCAATGGAGCCGAGTGCAATAACGCTCTGGCAATTCCCAAGCGGCGCTGTTCACCACCTGACAACTGACGACCACCTTCGCCCATCCAGCAGTTTAGCCCTGCGTCGGTTTCCAGTAGATTGCTTAAACCTACCTGTTTCAGCACAGTTTCCAGTTCATTATCGGCTGCGTTTGGTTTTGCCAGTAATAAATTCTGACGCAAAGTATGACTGAACACATGCACTCGTTGTGGAACAACCGATATCATACTGCGCAGAGTGGATTCGTCATAAGCAGTAATGGGCTGTTGATTCAGACAGATTGTGCCTGAATTAACATCCCAGGCCCGGGTCAGTAATTGTAGTAAGGTAGATTTACCACAACCGGTTTTGCCTAACAGCGCGATATGTTCTCCCGCTTTCAAGCAGAGAGAAATGTTTTTCAGGACGGCTATTGGCTGATCAGGATAGGTGAAACTGATATTTTTGATATCAATGCTGGCTTGTGCCGAACTTTCCGGCCCTGATGCAGGAAATGTAATTTCCGGTTCTTGTTGCATCAATTGAGAAACATGGGTTGCAGAGGTAATGACTTGCCCTAGATGTTGGAATGCAACCGTGACAGGCCCCAGGCTTTCAAACGCGGCAAGAGAACAGAAGACAAACAGTGCGATTAATGCCCCTGGCTGGCTGTTTCCCCCTACGCCGTTAGCAGCCAGCCATAAGATCAATGTGACAGTCATACCGGTGGCGAAAATCATGATTGCCTGTGACAAACCGGTCAGATTGGCTTGCTGTTGTTGACGTCTTAACCAACGTGACTCAATATCAGCCATTGACTTGCGGAAACGGCCAACAGCGCCAAATACCATCAATTCAGCTTGCCCTTGTAGCGCCGCTGTGAGTTGGGCGCGGTATTGACCACGCAGAATAGTCAGATCGCGGCCGACGGATTTACCTGCGTTATAAAATACCAATGGCAACAGGATCAACAGCGCCAGCATAATACCGCCAAGAGTATAGGCTAGTGAGAGATCCAGAAAACCAAGGCCGAAAGTGAGAACGATGATAACGATAAAAGCTGATAATATCGGTGAAATCACCCGTAAATAGAGATGATCCAATGTTTCAACATCAGCGACTAACCGGTTTAATAATTCGCCCTGACGAAAACGAGCCATTCCTCCCGGTGAAAGCGGCAAAATTTTCTGAAAGGCAAAAACTCGTAAATGTGCCAGTACCCGGAAAGTGGCGTCATGGCTAACCAACCGTTCAGCATAGCGCCCGGCAGTTCGAAGAATGGCAGAGCCACGAACACCCGCGGCCGGTAGCATATAGTTGAATGTATAACCGGCAAAACCTGCTAGTGCCGCGCCTGCGAGGAACCAGCCAGAGAGGGTCAGTAAACTTATACTGGCGAGTAGCGTAACAACGGCCAGAACCATACCTAAACTGATAAGAAACCAATGACGGCGATAGAGCGCCAGAAAAGGAAGCAATACCCGCATAATTACAGCTCCTCACTTCGATGGGATAACAGACGGGTGAACACCCCTTGAGATTGACTTAGCGTCTGGTAATCTCCCTGTTCAATGATTAACCCCTTTTCCATGACCCAAATCTGATCATATTCCAGAGTTTCTTCTAATTGATGAGTAACTAGCAGAGTCGTCTGGTGATGAGATGCCTGGTTGAGTGTTTCCATAACCCGTTGTTCGCTATGCGCATCCAGGCTGGCGGCAGGTTCATCCAGTAATAACAACTGACAGGGCTTCAATAGGGCACGGGCAACCGCGACACGTTGGGCCTGACCAACGGATAATCGTGCTGCATTATCACCGATAATGGTATTCAGCCCATCGGGTAAATCATGAATGAATTCGGTGACGTATGCTTGCTCCATAACCTGATGGATTTGTTGTTGATTGGCATTAGGCTGGTTTAGACGAATATTATCAAGCAAAGTTTGCTCGGGCAGATGTGGATTTTGCCCAACCCAACTCAGTTGGTTACGCCATCTCTGTAGATCCAACTCACGCAGCTCAGCGCCATTAATTTGTATTGAGCCACGATAGGGCAGGAACCCTAACAGTAAATTCAACAGGGAGCTTTTACCTGCTCCGCTTGGACCAACTAATGCCACCCGCTGATTTTTCTCTATAGTAAAATTCAACGGGCCAGCAAGCCGGTTGCCGTCATGGGCCAGAATTTCCAGATTATTAGCAATGATGGTTAATGAATCTTGAGGATTTAGCGTCTTATCACCACCGGTAGGTTCATGTTCGCCATCACTGCTCAATAAAGTCACTAATGCTTCTGCGGCGCCAACCGCTTGTGCTTTGGCGTGATAGTAAGTGCCCAGATCGCGCAATGGTTGGAAAAATTCCGGCGCGAGGGTTAACACCAGAAAACCGGCAAACAGGGTCACGCCCATCCTGTAACTGCCAAAATTAAGTTCCCCCAGATAGGAGAAACCGAAATAGACAGCGACAATGGCAATAGAAATGGCAGCAAAGAATTCCAGCACCGCGGAAGAAAGGAATGCTAATCTCAGCACTTCCATCGTCCTGCGACGGAAGTTTTCGGTGGATTCGCTGATTTGTTGTGCTTCTGCATTGCCGCGATAAAACAGGCGCAGCGTTTCCAGCCCGCGTAGTCGATCCAGGAAATTACCACTTAACCGCCCTAGCGCGACAAAATTACGCCGATTAGCGTCTGCGGCGCCTAAACCAACCAGCGCCATAAACAGGGGAATCAGCGGAGCCGTCGCGAATAAAATTAGCCCGGCAGCCCAGTTAACAGGGAATAGGGTGATCAGGATAAGAATAGGGATCATGACGGCAAGAGACATCTGCGGCAGATAGCGGGAGTAATAATCCTGCATATCTTCTATCTGCTCAAGGATAATGGTCGCCCAGCTACCGGCTGGTTTGCCTTTAACCCACACCGGGCCAAGTTGTTCCAGCTTATCCAATACCATAGCGCGGATTTTCTGACGTACAACCTTGCCACAGATAAAACCGATCCGTTCCCGAATAGCGCTGATGATTGCCCGTAGAGCAAAGGTGGCCGCTAACAACCAAAATTCATTCGAGATGTACTCGCGCGGAAGGTTATCCATGATTAAAGCTTGCAAAATTGAGGCAAGTAACCAGGCTTGAGTGATAATCAGCAATCCACTGATTAAGCCGAGTAACATGGACAGGCGGAGCCAACGTTGGGCCGGGGCGCTTTGCTGTTTCAGCCAGCGAACCAATTCGTACTGTCTTGTTTTGTCCATAGAAAAAAATTCTAATCTAGCAGGTGAGGGTAATGGTGTACCAAAAGGCTGGACATATCCTATGTGTCAGCATCCTGCCGATATGTTACATGTTAAAAGGCGCTACCGAAATAGCGCCTTGAAAGAAAAAGAATTTATCCAGCGGCTAGCCCATCCAGGAAACGTTCTGCGTCAAGGGCTGCCATACAACCTGTACCGGCGGACGTAATTGCCTGACGGTAGGTATGGTCCATGACGTCACCGGCGGCGAATACACCGGGAATGGAAGTCTGAGTGGCGTTACCTTGCAAACCGGATTGAACCTTGATGTAACCATTATCCAGATCTAATTGGCCTTCAAAGATAGCGGTATTGGGAGTATGGCCGATAGCAATGAATGTGCCGGTAACCGCTAATTCTTCTGTAGCGTCACTTTTGGTATCGCGTAGGCGAACACCGGTAACGCCCATATCATCACCGAGTACTTCATCCAGAATACGATCGGTGTGCAGGATGATATTGCCATTTTTTACTTTATCCATCAGGCGACCGATTAGGATCTTCTCTGAACGGAAAGTATCGCGGCGATGAATTAGGTGAACTTCTGCTGCAATATTTGCCAGATATAAGGCTTCTTCCACGGCGGTGTTACCGCCGCCGACAACGGCGACTTTCTGGTTACGGTAAAAGAAACCATCACAGGTTGCACAGGCTGAAATACCACGTCCTTTGAATGCCTCTTCAGAAGGTAAACCTAAATAACGGGCAGAAGCGCCTGTTGCGATAATCAGTGCGTCACAGGTATATTCTTGTTCATCACCATAAAGGCGTAAAGGTCGGTTTTGCAGATCAACTTTTTGAATATGGTCAGAAATGATTTCGGTTTGGAATTTTTCAGCATGTTGATGCATGCGTTCCATTAACCCTGGGCCGGTCAGACCTTCAGGGTCACCAGGCCAGTTTTCGACCTCGGTGGTGGTAGTCAACTGACCGCCTTTTTCAACCCCGGTAATAAGAACCGGATTTAAATTTGCTCGGGCAGCGTAAACCGCGGCGGTATAGCCTGCTGGACCGGAGCCAAGAATAATGAGTTTGTGGTGTTTGGCGGCGCTCATGAATACCTCATTTCCATTTATCACCTAATCGAATATCGAGGGATTGTAGGAGAAATAGGAGGGTAAAAAAAGCTAAAAGACTCATGTTACTAACGATTTTACCGATAGATATTAACTAATAATGACTTTAACCTGAGAAAAGTGTTCTTTTAGTGCTGTTTGTATTTCATTTGTTCGTTTTCAATTAATGGTAGACTATCGAAACGATTAACTGAAAATTTGTTCCACAGGTTGTTCTGATTTTTGCTCATTTACTTTGACAATCGGCTGTGCATTTGCGAAAACATCACTGTAAGAGATAATTATCCACCTCGCTAAATTCGTTTCTATAAAAATCGACATGCGGATAATCCTCTTTTGTGTAGCATTAAAAAAATGGCCTGTGAGTTGCTTTACGCTGATAGAGCGAGGCTTTAACTTTAAGACATCTTTTCCAACTCAAACTCAGAGAGATAGGGGAAAATGTTATGGGTGTAGGAAAATAAAGAGAGATCAACAAGATGATAGATAATAAAAAACGTCCGGGAAAAGATCTTGATCGCATAGATCGTAATATCCTAAATGAGCTACAAAAAGATGGGCGAATTTCTAACGTAGAACTGTCCAAACGGGTAGGTTTGTCTCCAACTCCGTGCCTGGAGCGTGTTCGTCGTCTGGAACGTCAAGGGTTTATTACTGGATACACGGCATTGCTGAATCCTCACTATTTGGATGCGTCTTTGCTGGTATTTGTTGAAATTACTTTAAACCGCGGCGCTCCAGATGTTTTTGAACAATTCAATGCTGCGGTACAAAAATTGGAAGAGATTCAGGAATGTCACTTGGTTTCCGGTGATTTCGACTATCTGTTAAAAACCCGTGTACCAGACATGTCAGCTTATCGTAAGTTGCTGGGCGAAACTTTATTGCGTTTGCCAGGTGTTAATGACACCCGCACATATGTTGTAATGGAAGAAGTTAAGCAGAGCAACCGTCTGGTCATTAAGACGCGCTAAAATCTTACCAAAAATGTACAGGTGCAAAACTGGAAAAACTTAGGTACACTCCTGTTTATGCATACAGTTTCAACGCTGAGCTATCTCGGCGTTGTTCCGTTAAATCAATTGTTCCGTTAAATCAACAGGAAACCTAGAGAGCCTTTCTTGAGCCAGGAATATACAGAAGATAAAAATATTAAGTTAAAGAGACTGAGTAGTGGGCGCAGGCTGTTAGAAGCTGTGTTGCTTGTTATTGTTATCCTGGCGGCTTATTTGATGGTCGCGCTTGTCAGTTTTAACCCTTCTGATCCCAGTTGGTCTCAGACTGCATGGCATGAACCGGTGCATAATTTGGGTGGCGGGGTTGGCGCATGGTTGGCCGATACGCTGTTTTCTGCATTTGGTATTCTAGCTTATGCCATTCCCCCGGTGATGATATTGGGTTGCTGGACGGCTTTTAAGCAACATGATGACAGAGAATATGTCGATTTCTTCGCGTTGGCTTTGCGCGTTATTGGCGCACTGGCAATTGTCTTGACTTCATGTGGATTAGCGGCACTGAATGTTGACGATCTCCATTACTTTGCTTCCGGTGGGATTATTGGCAGCCTGTTTAGCAGCGCAATGTTGCCCTGGTTTAATGAATTGGGCGCGACTTTAGTCTTGCTGTGTATTTGGGCGATTGGGTTTACGTTATTTACTGGCTGGTCATGGTTAACTATTGCTGAAAAAACAGGGGCGGTGATTCTGGGAGCAATAGGATTTATTACCAACCGCAGCCGTAATGAACAAGAATATACGCCATATGATGAAACGGCTATTGCGCGGGAAGCTCTCGCCTATGATAAAACAGAACCTGAATTGACAACGGCTGATATTGATCATGATGATGTGCTATTTACAGCACCGTCAGCCGCAGAATTAGCAAAAGCTGAACTGGATGAACCAGAATCAGTGAAAACAGAAATCGAACAAGAACAACTAACAGACATTCCTACCATTAATATGGCTGATATTGATGCTGAACCTGAAATTCCGGTCAATACATCTGACGATGATGTTGAACAGCCTCAGACATTAGTGGAAGAGAGTGAAAAGAATAATAACGACGACCCTGTTCGTTATATGTTTGAAACTCCTGCTGAGTACCATTTTGAACCTATATCTGAACTTAACCGTCAAGCGACGCCAACATTTGAATCCGTCGAAAATAGCCAAAATAGTAGTGAGACTTTCACTTTTATGCCTGAAACAGAACTAAAAAATACAGAGCAAAAAAGTGTTATAGCAGCAACCGCCGCAACGGTTATAACGGGTAACTCTCAGGTTAAACAAGGAATCGGGCCGGAACTACCTCGTCCTAATCCCGTCCGTATTCCAACCCGCCGTGAATTGTATGGCATCAAAGTTCCTTCACAACGTCTTGCAGAACAGCAGCGTGAAGAAGAGGTCAAACAGCAAGTAGATGGATCGGATGATGATATTGATGTTGATGAACAGCAAGAAGCGTTGCTGCGTCAGCAGTTTCTTGAACAACAGCGCGAGCGTTATCATATTACGACGGATACAGAAAAACAGGTCTCAATTCAGCCTCAAATAAGACAGAATTTATTTGAGCCGGAAAATCGGCCTTCGGTGGAAGAACAGGCTCAAACAGCGACAGAGATTGTTAAACAGACAGTTGAGCAGTCGCAACATAAGCGTTATCAAGAGCAAAGTCACCAAGAGAAAAAAGAGTTCTCGGCTCTGGAGAGTTTATCGATTTTAAATAACTTCTCGCCGGTTGAAGATTTAGTTGAAAAGGAGCCAACAGAGCCGCTGTTTATGCCTTCTGTTCAATCCGCGCCGAAAAATCAATCAGAACGGCCCACAGAAATTGCTTTTGCGCCAGCACCTGTACACAATGTCGCGCAGCAACCGCAGCAACCGCAGCAACCGCAGCAACCGCAGCAACCGCAGCAACCGCAGCAACCGCAGCAAAATAGCTTATTTCATCCATTTTTGGTTCGTAACGATCAACCGTTGCCAAAACCAACGACACCAATGCCTTCGCTCGAGCTGCTAACCAGTCCTTTAGCAGAAGAAGAACCCGTTGATATGTTTGCCCTTGAGCAAACGTCCCGTTTGATTGAAGCGCGTCTGAGTGATTATCGAGTTAAAGCTGATGTCGTGGGCTTTTCACCCGGTCCGGTGATTACCCGGTTTGAACTGGATTTGGCTCCGGGTGTTAAAGCAGCACGTATTTCCAATTTATCAAGAGACTTAGCACGTTCTCTATCCGCGGTCGCTGTGCGTATTGTTGAAGTGATCCCGGGTAAACCTTATGTTGGTTTGGAATTGCCGAATAAAAAACGCCAGACGGTCTATTTGCGTGAAGTATTGGATTGTGAAAAATTCCGCGATAATCCATCGCCGCTAACCATTGTGTTGGGTAAAGATATTGGTGGTCAGCCGGTTGTCGCTGATTTAGGTAAAATGCCGCACTTGCTGGTGGCGGGTACAACCGGTTCGGGTAAATCTGTTGGCGTCAACGCCATGATCCTCAGCATTCTCTATAAAGCGAAACCAGAGGATGTGCGCTTTATTATGATTGACCCGAAAATGTTGGAGCTATCGGTTTATGAGGGCATTCCGCATCTGTTAACCGAAGTTGTTACCGATATGAAAGATGCTGCTAATGCACTGCGCTGGTGCGTTGGTGAAATGGAGCGCCGTTATAAACTGATGTCCGCGTTAGGGGTGCGTAATCTGGCGGGTTATAACGAAAAGGTTAAACAGGCGGAAGAGATGGGGCGCCCAATCCCTCACCCATTCTGGAAGCCCGGTGACAGCATGGATATTACTCATCCAGTACTGAAAAAAGAGCCATACATCGTTGTCATGGTCGATGAATTTGCTGACTTAATGATGACCGTCGGCAAAAAAGTCGAAGAGCTGATTGCCCGATTAGCACAGAAAGCGCGTGCTGCCGGTATCCATCTGGTTCTGGCGACTCAGCGTCCATCGGTCGATATAATTACCGGCCTGATTAAAGCGAATATTCCGACGCGTATTGCCTTTACGGTTTCCAGCAAAATTGATTCCCGCACCATCCTTGATCAAGGCGGCGCTGAATCCCTATTAGGCATGGGGGATATGCTTTATCTGGCGCCAAACTCCTCGATTCCAGTGCGTGTTCACGGCGCCTTTGTTCGGGATCAGGAAGTTCATGAAGTGGTGAATGATTGGAAAGCCCGTGGTCGTCCAGAGTATATTGACAGCATTCTCAGTGGTGGTGATGATACTGAGGGTGGCTTAGGTTTTGACAGTGATGAAGAGCTAGACGCTCTGTTTGATCAGGCGGTGCAATTCGTGACGGAGAAACGACGAGTTTCGATTTCTGGTGTCCAGCGTCAATTCCGTATTGGTTATAACCGAGCGGCGCGTATTGTGGAACAGATGGAAGCGCAACAGATTGTCAGTGCTCCAGGTCATAATGGCAATCGTGAAGTATTGGCCCCGCCGCCACATGAGAGCTGATAGTAAGTAAATATTGAGCGTTGAAGACCCTGATAATAAATCACTTTAAGTAATAACGTTGAGAAAGGTATCTCTTACATGAAAAAGCTGATATTGATTGGTTGTTTAATGGCTGGCATGAATATCAATGCGGCATGGGCGAATGCTAGCCAGAATTTGCAGGAACGTTTGGGTAAAGTAAACAGTTTTCATGCCAGCTTTACTCAGACAGTCACCAGTGATGATGGGGCAACAATTCAGGAAGGTGAAGGGCAATTGTGGGTTAAGCGTCCAAACCTATTTAACTGGCATATGACATCGCCTGATGAAAGCGTCTTGGTATCGGATGGTAAAACGTTGTGGTTTTATAATCCGTTTGTTGAACAGGTAACGGCCAATTGGCTGAAAGATGCCACAGGCAACACGCCGTTTATGTTAATTACTCGTAACGATGCTAAAGATTGGTCTCAATATAAAATTAGCCAGCAAGGAAATGATTTTGAACTGACGCCGAATAATGTCGCTGGCAATCTGAAACGCTTCTCGATTACCGTCACGACGGATGGCACTATCCAAAAATTTTCTGCCATAGAACAGGATGGACAAAAGAGTGCTTATCAATTAAAAGGGCAGCAAAATACCCATGTGGATGCGGCAAAGTTCAGTTTTACGCTACCGAAAGGCGTTACGCTGGATGATCAGCGCCAGTGAGGTTTAAGTGAATAACCTGTCACTCGATTTTTCACAAAATGAATTCCAGCCGTTGGCCGCGCGTATGCGGCCGATGACATTAGAGCAATATATCGGCCAGCAGCATTTACTGGCAGAAGGAAAACCACTTCCAAGGGCTATCCGGGCTGGACAACTTCACTCCATGATTTTATGGGGGCCGCCGGGGACAGGCAAAACAACATTAGCTGAAATTATTGGGCATTATGCTCAAGCTGATGTTGAACGGATATCTGCGGTCACTTCCGGCATCAAAGAGATACGTGAATCGATTGAAAAGGCGCGTCAGAACCGGAATGCAGGGCGTAGAACTATCCTGTTTGTTGATGAAGTACATCGTTTTAACAAAAGCCAACAGGATGCTTTTCTGCCACACATTGAAGATGGCACGATCACCTTTATCGGTGCGACAACAGAAAACCCCTCTTTTGAACTGAATTCCGCATTACTTTCACGGGCACGGGTCTATCTGCTTAAGTCATTGACAACAGAAGAGATTGAGCAGGTGCTTGATCAAGCAATGAATGATCAAGAGCGCGGTTATCACGGTCAGAATATTGTTTTGCCTGAAAATACCCGTCACATGATTGCGGAACTGGTTTCCGGCGATGCCCGTCGTTCATTGAATTTGCTGGAAATGATGGCGGATATGGTAGAAACCAATGCTCAGGGGCAGAGGGTTTTGACACCGGCGCTATTGAAAGAGGTCAGTGGAGAGCGAAGCGCTCGTTTTGATAATAAAGGTGATCGTTATTACGATTTGATTTCAGCTCTGCATAAATCCGTTCGTGGTTCTGCGCCTGACGCTGCGCTTTACTGGTATGCTCGGATCATTACCGCCGGTGGTGATCCGTTATATGTTGCCCGCCGTTTATTGGCTATTGCTTCCGAAGATGTTGGTAATGCCGATCCTCGGGGAATGCAGGTAGCCATTGCGGCGTGGGATTGTTTTACGCGTGTTGGGCCGGCAGAAGGTGAAAGAGCGATTGCTCAAGCTATTGTTTACCTTGCCTGTGCGCCGAAAAGTAACGCGGTTTATACCGCGTTTAAAGCAGCGATGGCTGATGCGAAGGAAAAACCTGATTATGATGTTCCCGTCCATTTGCGCAATGCGCCGACAACATTGATGAAAGGGATGGGGCTTGGCGAAGAATATCGTTATGCTCATGACGAACCTAATGCTTACGCGGCGGGTGAAGTTTATTTTCCACCTGAGATGCGAGAAAGACGCTATTATCATCCGGCTAACCGAGGGTTAGAAAGTAAAATAGGCGATAAACTCGCCTGGCTTGCTGAACAGGATCAAAATAGCCCGATAAAACGCTATCGCTAACGTTATTGTTGCGGTAAGGTTGACGGGTAAAAATACCTTATGGCCCATCAACTTGTGTGGGCTTATTCATATCATCTATACCCTATGGATTTCAAGATGCATCGCGACGGCAAGGGAGCGAATCCCCGGGAGCATAGATAACTATGTGACCGGGGTGAGTGAGTGCAGCCAACAAAGAGGCAACTTGAAAGATAGCGGGTATAACTTAATAACGACAAGCACAGGACTAGCATGCTCGATCCAAACATACTGCGTAATGAGCTAGGCGCAGTCGCCGAAAAACTGGCTCGCAGGGGCTATACCCTTGACGTGGATACGTTGCGCAAACAAGAAGAGCGCCGTAAAGTTTTACAAGTTGAAACTGAAACCCTGCAAGCAGAACGTAATTCCCGATCGAAAGCTATTGGTGCGGCAAAAGCCCGTGGTGAAGATATTGATCCACTGCGTCAGGAAGTGAACCAGTTAGGTGAAAAGTTGGATACAGCGAAAGCCGAACTGGAAAAACTTCAAGCTGAAATCCGTGATTTGGCTTTAAGTATCCCTAACGTTCCAGATGACTCTGTACCGGTAGGTAAAGATGAAAATGATAATTTGGAAGTGAGCCGTTGGGGTGAGCCACGTAAATATGATTTTGAGATTCAAGATCATGTTTCATTAGGTGAGTTGACCAATGGTCTGGACTTTGCCGCCGCAGTTAAACTAACGGGTTCGCGTTTTGTGGTGATGAAAGGGCAAATTGCTCGTCTGCATCGGGCCTTAGCGCAATTTATGCTAAACCTTCACACAGAACAGCATGGCTATTTGGAAACTTATGTTCCCTATCTGGTTAACCATGAAACCTTATATGGTACGGGCCAATTGCCGAAATTTGGTGAAGACCTTTTCCATACCAAACCGTTGGAAGAAGAGGCGGAAAGTCATTATGCGTTGATTCCGACCGCTGAAGTTCCGATAACCAACTTGGTTCGTGGTGACATTCTGGATGAAAGTGAACTACCACTAAAAATGACTGCTCATACTCCTTGTTTCCGTTCAGAAGCGGGGTCTTATGGTCGTGACACCCGTGGTCTGATCCGGATGCATCAGTTTGATAAAGTTGAACTGGTTCAGATTGTTCATCCTGATGAATCAATGAATGCACTGGAATCGTTGACAGGTCACGCAGAGAAAGTACTGCAATTACTGAATCTGCCCTATCGTAAAGTCTTATTGTGTACCGGTGATATGGGTTTTAGCGCATGTAAAACTTATGATTTGGAAGTATGGTTACCGGCTCAGAACACATATCGCGAAATCTCCTCCTGCTCTAACATGTGGGATTTCCAGGCGCGCCGTATGCAAGCACGTTTCCGCGGTAAAGAGGATAAGAAAACTCAATTACTTCATACCCTGAATGGCTCTGGTTTGGCTGTAGGCCGTACTCTGGTTGCCATTATGGAAAACTATCAGCAAGCCGATGGTCGCATTGAAATCCCCGAAGTATTGCGTCCATATATGGGTGGTTTGGAATATATTGGTTAATTATCGTATTAATGAAAAGCGCCAGATTTGGCGCTTTTTGCTGTCTATTTGATTAATTACAAATTTACTGAGAATAAAATTACTGGATTCAGTAAATAATAGATGTATCTTTATCTTTTAATTAACTAAAGTCGATGATTTCTCTTTACCGATAAAAATGCTACGGTAAGAGGAGTAATAGCTGGCGAAATATATGGGTATAGAGACTAAAAGGCCCAAGCCTAAAGTCACTATAGAAAGCACCATCATTAACCCAAAGATACTAAAGAATAATAAACCGGGCAATAAATTCTTCTTCACTGCCTCCAGGCTCATTGATACGGCAGCACCAAATTTTAAATCATGAAGAACGATTAACGCTGGTGCAAACCAGGTTAAAGCAGCAGCAATAATGCTGAAGATGAACAGAATAAAGAAACTAAGAAATAATGGGGACAAATCACCTAGGAATATGTCAACAGGAATTTCACCAGATTGACTTGCTAAGATGATATTAATCACTGCACTACCGCCGGTAATAAACATTGCTATGATACCAAGGATCATAATACCAAACGATAAAGCGCCAACGCCAAGTAGTGACGCAAAGTTTTTCTGAAATCCGCTGAATAACAGCCCGAATTCAAATTCTCCGGTAGTTCTCTGTTTTTCACACAGAGCAATAACGCCTCCGGCCAGTACTGAACCTAAAATCCCTGTAAATATCCCAAGGAAAGGAATAAGCTGTAAACCAGATATGATAATGAAATAAATGATACTAAGTAGTATCCACATACCCAATTTACGTTTGACGAGACTCCATGCTTGACTAATCCATTCCATACCTTCTGTGCTACTGAGGGATTGACCACCAGGGATAAATACCTCTTGATTGTTGGGTATAGTGTTGGAATTAAAATTTAGGCTCTTATTATCCATGTATTTTCCAATTTCATTATTAACTTGTAATTTATTAAATCGCTTTTTCTGTCTGAGTTTTCAAAGTTACAGTCAGCCGTAAAAAGCTGGCAAGTATAATATATTAAATTTATTAATCAACAAGTACTAAATAGGAGTAATTACCTAATGGGCGTGGTGGATTTATAAGCAATGTGTTGCTGTGTGTGTTTTAACTTGTTCGAGTGGTTTTATACTTACCTAAATAATTAAGTTATTTAGGTAATATATTGTGGTTTCTATCATGTAAATTAATTAATATTTATATTTCAATGCCGATTTTCCATTATAGATTATTTAACTGGTTTATAAAAAAATTTTTTCTTGTGGTTGAAAATATCATTAAAGTTGGTTGTTTTGGGAATGGTTAACCTATTTGCATCCTGATAAGCCTTCTTCATGGAATATAAGCATTAATAAATTCAATTTTTGTTTTTCATTTTTCACCGATAGCTTTATGATAGGCCGATTTTAAACCTGTTATTAAAAACCATTGTTTTAACTTCTGATTTTAATCGGTATAAGGTTTTAACGGTTGTTTTTACCACGCTTGATACCTGCTTTGTATTTAGTTTAATGTTGAGTATTTAAGATATCGCGGTTATTGCATAATAAACGCCATATAATAATGCTATGAGTAACAGGATGCGTATATTTAGTTAAATCCGTTTTTTGTATAAAAGTTTTAACTCCTTTATATTTGTGCTTTTAAATGATCATGGTAGGTTAGTTAAATGTAAAAATCGCTGATAAATGCATTAAAGTTATGGTTTTTAAAAAATTCTTATAACCGTGAAAAATATTTTGTTTAAACAAGTTTTCTTAATGTAGTTACCTGACGTTTTACCACTTTGTTAACCAGTTTAAATCCCGTTTTTCCTGATGTTTTTTCTTCTAATATCAGTATAGCATCGGATTTTTTATCCATTTTAAAAAATCCTTAATCACTGTTTTTTACCTTTCATGGTTAACGCTTTTACCTGTTTTTTGTGAAAAGAGTGCTAAAAAGCATTTGCTTTATGTTCTGGGGTGAAAGTGTAAATAAATCAGGTTTAATCGGGAAAATGGCAGGAGTTTTCTCATCATAAAAAAACAAACTTTGTTTGAAGTAGTAGGGTTTCTCAATGATTTCAAGGTTAAATAGCGCTTTTTTGTCTTCGTTATGATTTGCTGAAAATAAAGTGGTTATTTTCAGCAAATAGTAGATATATCTTTTAGCTAATTAAAGTGTGGATGATTTATTCTTATCGATAAAAATGCTACGGTAGGATGAATAATAACTGACTATAAGTACCGGCATAGAGATGAGAAAACCTAAACCAAAAGTCATTACCGAAATTATGAAAATGACTGTCAAGGTGATGAAGAATAACAAACCGGGCAGTAGGTTTTTTTCCACAGCCTTCAGGCTCATTGACATGGCAGCACCAAATTTCAAATTATGAATAACGATTAATGCTGGTGCAAACCAGGTTAAAGCAGTACCAAAGATGTTAAAAATAATCAGAACAAAAGCACCAAGGTATAATGAAGAGAGATCATTTTCGAATATATCAACAGGGATCTCGCCATCTTGGCTATCTAACAATATCTGATCCATTGTACTACCGCTGATAATAAGCATTGTGATAATGCCAAACGATAAAGCACCAACGCCAAGCAGTGATGCAAAGTTTTTCTGAAATCCGCTGAATAACAATCCTAGTTTGAATTGCCCAGTAGTTCTTTGTTTTTCACACATGGTAATAATACCGCCAAGAAATACTGAACTAAAAATTCCATAAAGTATCCCAAGGAAAGGAATAAATTGGATAGCTATTGTAATGATGCAATAAATAATACCGAGTAGTATCCACATGCTTAACTTATTTCTGACGAGCCACCATGATTGACCAATCCATTTTATGCCTTCACCGCTACTGAGGTACTGACCACCAGGAATAAATACCTCCTGATTGTTGGATATAGTGTTGGAATTAAAATTTAGATTCTTATTATCCATGTATTTTCCAATTTAATTATCGATTTGTAGTTTATTAAATTGCTTTTTCTGTCTGTACTTTGAAAGTCACGGTCGGACGTAAAAAGCTGGTAAGTATATTATATTAATTTTATTAACCAACAAGTACTAAATAGGAGTAATTAGCCAATAAAGTGGTAGGTTTATAAGCAATGTTTTGCTGTTTATTTTTTTAACTTGACAAAATGGTTTTATTATTACTTAAATAACTAAGTTATCTCTGTGATATATTTAATGTTATTTTATAGAACTTAATTAATATCTATATTTTCAATGCCGGTTTTTCATTGTCGATTATTTAACTGGTTATGAAAAAATTTACTCTTGTGGTTGAAAACGCTATTAAAATCGTTTCTTTTGGAAAAACAGATTGTTTAATTAACCTATTAATGTCATTATCTTATTGGTTATATAAGTATTAATAAAAAAGTTGTTGTTTTCACTGATAAGCTTTATTAAAAGAAGGTTTTATGCTGTTATTAAAAACCATTGTTTTAACTTTAGGTTTTAATTGGCATAAGGTTTTAACCATTTTTAACCATTTTTAACCATTTTTAACCATTTTTAACCATTTTTAACCATTTTTAACCATTTTTAACAGCTGCTTTTCATTAAACTTAATCATTATGAAACATCATATTTTACGTTTAACCAACATTAATCATACTTTTTTATCTTTACTGGCTCTGTTTTACCTTTATCTTATCTTGATAAATCAGCCAGTAAATAGCCTGATGATATAAAGATATCCCTTTATGTTTTCTCGAATAATTCCTCCCTTTTTCAGCGTTTAAATCCCGACACATTAACGGTTTTATCCGTTTTTTATTAAGTTATTTTTATGGTTTGCTGCATAAAATAATGGTGAGAAAACACTTTAATATTAATTTATTTGGATAATATTCCTTTGTATGCTGATTTCTTTTCAGTTCTTTATTAATGGTTAATAGATTTCGATTAAGTGTAATTAGTTGCTTTTATAAAAAATTGCACTATAGTTAAATATTCCTGCCACATAAAAACCTTAATCTCTCTGTGTTCGTGCTTTTAAATGGTTATGGCAAGTTAAATAAATATAAAATGATCGGGGGGATAAAATCGTCGATAAATGCATTAAACACGACGGGGAATAAGCTGTTTTTAGCGCCTGTACTTTTTTAAAATCTGGCATTAATGGTATTAAAATCAATGCTTATTTCTTTAATAGCTTTTAATCTTTTTAAATTTTTTTATGTTAATCTGGTAATCTAAGGATTCTTTTAATGATTTATCTGATCTTTCGAAAGCGTATTACGGCTATGTAAAATCTTTTGTTTAAGCAAGTTTACTTAATGCGGGATTTGTCGTTTTGCCACTTTATTAATCAATTTAAACCTTGTTTTTCCTGGTGTTTTTTCTTCCAATATCAGTATAACTTCGAATTTTTTACTCGTTTTAAATGATTGATGCTTTGTGGTAAAAATTCAACCTATAATGGCAATCAAACGGGGTTAAGAGGGAAAAATGGCAGGAGTTTTCCCATCATAAAAAAACAAACCTCGTTTTAAATAGCGAGGCTTGCCAACCTAAATATTTTTTAGTCGATTAAAATGTTGATGATTTCTCTTTACCGATAAAAATGCTGCGATAGGAGGAATAATAACTAACTAAAAGTATTGGTATAGAGATGAGAAAACCTAAACCAAAAGTCATTACCGAGATTATGAAGATGATCGCGGAGGTGATAAAGAATAATAAACCGGGTAATAGATTCTTTCTCACTGCGGCTAAACTCATTGATATGGCAGCATCAAATTTCAGATTATGGATGACAATTAGCGCTGGCGCAAACCAAGTCAATGCGGCATTCACAATTAAGAAAACCATCAGAATAAAGAGACTAAGAAGTAATGAAGATAGGCCATTTTCAAGCATTTCGGCTGAGATTTCACCATGTTGAACGGCGAATAGGATATGAAGTACGGCACTACCACCGCCCATAAACAGTGCGATAACACCGAGGAGTATGATACCAAACGTTAAAGCGCCAACGCCGAGCAGTGACGCAAAGTTTTTCTGGAATCCGTTGAATAACAGCCCCAGTTCGAATTCTCCGGTAGTTCTCTGTTTTTCGCACACAGCAATTATACCGCCGATAAATACTGGGTTCAAAAGCCCGGCAAATATTCCAATAAAAGGAATAAGCGCGAAACTAGCTATACATATAGAATAGATAATATAGAGTAGTATCCACATGCCCCATTTATCCTTGGCGAGTTGCCATGCTTGACCAATCCATTTCACACCTTCTGTGCTACTGAGGGACTGACCATCAGGAATAAATATTTCCTGACTGTCGTCAGGCATAACATTGGAGTTTGAGTTTAGATTTTGATTGTCCATATAATTTTCCAATTAAGTTTGTTGATTCATAATATTTTAAATCGCTTTTTTGGCTGCACCTCGGAAGATGCAGTCAGATTGAGAGATTAGGTAAACATATTATATTAATTCCATTATTCAACAAGTGTTAAATATAAGTGACGACCAGAAAATATAAATAATTCCCTACAAATTGTTGCTAATTGTTTTTAATTGTATCAAATTGATAATAATTGTAACAAAGTGTTTCAATGTTAACTGATGGCTGAATTTAATTAACTTCTAACCCATATGATCGGAATAATTTTAATTCCATCGGGTGTTTTTTTCTGTAGAATGGAAATCCCTACTAATAGCTAGTAGTTGGCATTTTAACGTTAAGAAGGAGCACATATGTCAGATTTAATCTATTTAACCTTAAAGGGCCGTAAGCAGGGATTGATATCGGCAGGTTGTTCATCGATAGATTCAATAGGAAATAAAGGTCAGTTAGATCGTACAGATCAGATATTCATATATAACCTTAATCACTCTTTAACTTGGGATCAGTATGCCAGGCACCATCCGATAACATTTAAAAAACCTGTTGATAAATCGTCACCGCTTTTGGGAATAGCGATGTCAGAAAATGAAATATTGGACGGTATCTTTGATATTTACAGAGCGAGTCAATTCGGGATTCAGGAATTGTATTACACTATAAAGGTAATTGAGGCGACGATAGTTGATTTAGCTGTTTATCACCCCCATTCGATAACACATGCTGGCGCACAGCCGCAGGAAACGATATCTTTACGTTATAAGAGTATCACATGGACTCATCATATAGCAGGGACAAGTGCTTATAGTATTTGGGATGATCGCGTTTATTAATTTATTTGCCGGTAAAATAGTGTTATTTTACCGGCAAAATTACCATTTGTTTTTCCTATAGTGCCTGCTGTGTGCGATCATAAATGTGATATTACATAATATGGCTAGTACAATAGAACTATAAAATACAAAATCATCATATGAAGTAGGCACGCTAAAAAATGGAATGCATCCGGTATGAAAAACATGTAGATGGAAAAGATCAGATGCCATCATAAGTAATATAGCTAATAAATTAACATAAACATCATAGGGAGTTAGGAGTTTTTTAAAAGCAATGTATAGAGGATAAAGTGCAAGTAAAGAAAAAATAACGTATAAATAATCAACCATCCTCTTCTCCCTTTAATATGATCTATATTGTCCATAAACGGTATTCATGTCCCCTAAGACTTCAAGAGTTATTTCTTTATAACTCATAGTTTCCATACCTAGTCGTTTTAAGCTAACAAGTAGATCAGCATTAATATACCGATACAATCGTTGACTATCTGGTTCAAGTTTGTAGCCAAGTAGTCCATTAATAGACATTCCAACATCAATCGATGTATATATCACATCAGCATTGCGCTTATCCATTCCAAAAACTTTTTCTCCAACCCCTTCATAGATGAATTTAACTGGCCCAGTATAGCTTTCGCGATAAAGGATATAATAACCACTTTCAACAATATTATTGAAGCCATGAGCCATCAATGGTGCTCCAAGTGCTGCTCCAACACCGCTATCAATAGCAAGAAATCCACCAATGAGTTGTATACTGCCAGATACAAATCCAATCCATGAGACAATCAAATTAACTGTCTCATTATTCCTACTTTTAGCATTTTCACTGTTTACCTTTTTCTTTACAACAATGGCTTGCCTTACACTCTTTTGAGAAAGCATTGCATCTTGCTCTTCTAATGATCGGATTTCTTCGTCTAATAAAGCTATTGCTTCAGAGATTGAGATCTCCCCGGTATTTATCTTTGATGTGTTTTCTTGGCAATAGGCCATGACTTCACCGATAAAATGGTCTTTGGCCAGACTCCATTTTACATATTTATCGGCAACTCGGTTCATAAGCATCATCAACTCATTTTGTTTATCCATTTGAATTTTTAGGAGTTTTCTTTCTTCATTGGTACTGTTATCCAAGTATCCTCTAGCCGAAGGATTTCTTTCGTAAAATTCATCTAAAGCATCCATAATGAGTAACCTGTTTCTTTGAAATTTAGTTTAACATAGCGTTATGTACTAAAAGTATACAGTTGAAATTATAAGTCAAGGTTTATTTTTACTTGTAAGGATACTTTTTTAGCGTGTTTTAGGACGTAGGATTATTAGAAAAATTCATTATAAATTTTCTTCAATGAAAATACTAATTTCTTTATTTATTTTCTGGATGTATTTTTGCATTTAAGAAAAGTATGATGTAATTATTTTTCTATAAATTAATGCTTTGATTTTTTTCGATGTTTGATAAGCTTATTATTATTAGCGTTGTTGTGAATATAATGTTTCCTCGTTTTTTCTTTTCTGATATTTGATTCTTTAGGCTCTTATATTAATGCACTCGATAAAGACCTGCCTGAGAAAATATGGCAAGATGTTTTTGGTAACTTGGTTGCGGGTTTTCCAGCGAGATTATAGCTTTGATAATAAGTGGCGATGACTAACTGATAAGACAGAGAAACGATTGTGGTAAAGAAAGAAAAACAACGGCCTCATCATGATGCATTATTTAAACATTTTTTAACGCGGCCCGAAACGGCCAGAGAATTTTTATCCCTTTATCTGCCCGAAGAGATCCAGTCGTTGTGTGATTTAGCCACATTGAAACTGGAACCCGGCAGTTTTGTGGACCAGCATTTGCGTCAACTGCACAGTGATGTGCTGTACTCGGTTGAAACGGCTCGGGGACAAGGCTATATCTATTGCCTGATTGAGCATCAGTCCACCCCTGACCCATTGATGGCCTGGCGGCTGATGTATTATGCCATGTCAGCAATGGCGGCTCACCTGAAAAAAGGCCATACTGAACTCCCTTTGGTAGCGCCTCTGCTGTTTTATCATGGTGAGGTTCGACCGTATCCTTACTCAAACCGGTGGCTGGATTGTTTTACACTTCCCGAACAGGCTGCCCGCTTATACCGTCAGGCGTTTCCGTTGGTGGACGTCAGTGCGCTCAGCGATGAAGAGATCCTGACGCATAAAGGGGTTGCCCTGATGGAGCTGGTGCAAAAACACATCCGCTGCCGGGACATGCTGGAATGGGTCCCCCAATTGGTGGAACTCCTGAATGGAGGGTATAATACAACTGAGCAGCGCAATGTGGTGTTACGCTATATTTTACTGAATGGACATACGCTGGATCTCTCCCAATTTGTCCATCAACTGATTGAACAATCTCCGGAGCATGAAACGATGTTGATGACTATTGCAGAACAGCTTGAACAAAAAGGGCGCGAGCAAGGCCGAATAGAGGGCCGAATAGAAGGTCGAACAGAAGGTCGAACAGAAGGCCGAGTTGAAGGTAGAAAGGAAGGTCGGGCTGAAGGTCGAGTTGAGGGCCGAGTTGAAGGTAGGGAGGAAGGTAAACTGGAAACGGCTTGTGCCTTATTACGGCATGGCGTGAGTTTGGACATTATTGTCACCAGTACCGGGCTGAGCCGGGATAAAATTGAAGCGTTAAAGCATTAAATTAATCTTCTCTTTCACAACAAAATGCCGATATTCAAGATCGGCATTTTTGTTCTTATTCAGGATGATGGCTATACAGAGGACTTTTACGTTTGCTAGGTGAAGCTGAAACATGCCAGACTGGAACAACAATCTCCGGAGCATGAAACGATGTTGATGACTATTGCAGAACAGCTTGAACAAAAAGGGCGCGAGCAAGGCCGAATAGAGGGCCGAATAGAGGGTCGAACAGAAGGTCGAACAGAAGGCCGAGTTGAAGGTAGAAAGGAAGGTCGGGCTGAAGGTCGAGTTGAGGGCCGAGTTGAAGGTAGGGAGGAAGGTAAACTGGAAACGGCTTGTGCCTTATTACGGCATGGCGTGAGTTTGGACATTATTGTCACCAGTACTGGGCTGAGCCGGGATAAAATTGAAGCGTTAAAGCATTAAATTAATCTTCTCTTTCACAACAAAATGCCGATATTCAAGATCGGCATTTTTGTTCTTATTCAGGATGATGGCTATATAAGT